>NZ_JBEOVO010000005.1:0-334105 GCF_040295605.1 Streptomyces sp. NPDC002773 | reverse complement strand
TGGCGGAGCCCTGTGCGGGGCCGAGCCCCGTGTGGGCAACTGTTCCGCGGGGGCGGTGCCCACCCGCCCGCACCCCGTCGCGGGCACAACGGCCGGCGCCCACCCGCCCCGCCCCCTCGTTGTGGGCAACTGTTCCGCCGGGGCGGTGCCCACCCGCCCGTACCCCGCCGCGGGCACAACGCCCGGCGGCGCACCCCCGCCCCGGCCCCCTCGTTGTGGGCAACTGTTCCGCTGGGGCGGAACGGGTGGGCACAACGGACGGCGCCCCTTGCCGGGCCTAGGCTCACCGTGCCCTGACCCGCACCCGTGTGCGCCGCGCTGGGCGTGCGGGTCCAGGCACAAGGGGCGGAGGCGCCGCCGAGGGCGCCGTCCCGTGTGCCCACCCGTCCCGCCCTGCGGGACGATTGCCCACACGGCGGTGGGTGGCGGCGCGGGGCTCTGCCCGTACGGGACGCGGGCTCGGCCCGCACGGGGCTCGGCCCGGTACAGGGCTCCGCCCGTCCGGGCGCGGGGCTCGGCCCGCACGGGGCGCCGCGCCCGCACGAGGTGCCGCGCCCGCACGGGGCTCGGCCCCGCACAGGGCTCCGCCCGTCCGGGCGCGGGGCTCGGCCCGCACGGGGTTCCGCGCCCGCACAGGGTGCCGCGCCCGCACAGGGCTCCGCCCGTCCGGGCGCGGGGCTCGGCCCGCACGAGGTGCCGCGCTCGCGCAGGGCTCGGCCCGTGCGGGCGCCGCGTCTCGCTTTTGTCAGTTCGCCTCGCGGGAGGTGCGGTGGAAGGGGGCTGTCGCGCGGGTGGTCAAGGCCTGGCGGCGTAGTGACCAGTTCGTCGACCACTCCGACCACCGCGCCGACACCGCCCAGCGCAACCGCGCCGCCGAGCGCGGTGCCAGGCTCGCCCGGAGCCGGGTGCGCCGGTCCGCGGCGGCGTGGAAGCCCGCACGTACCCGCGCGGCCGATTCCGTCAGGCCCGCCGCCGGGCGCGGCCGAGGCGCGTACAGCATCTCCTCCACCGCCCCCGCCACCCGGTGCACCGCGTCCGCCGCCTCGCCCTTCAGCTCGCCCAGCCGGACGATCCGTGCCGCCGTACTCCTCGGCGTCAGCGACTCGTCCGGCTCGATCCCGTAGTCCCAGGCGGTGTCGTTGATCTCCTGCCAGACCGCGAGCGTCCGTGCCACCGCCTCCCCCGGGCCCAGTCGCCGGGCCTGTACCCGGCTCCGCCAGAGCAGGGGGAGGAAGGGAAGGGAGAGGACCACCAGAGCCGCGAGCGTCAGCAGGACCACCGTCAGGGGATCGGGGCCTGAGCCGTCCGAGGACACGTCGCCCACCGCCGCGTCCGGACCGCAGTCACCGAGCCTCCGCATCTGCGGGGTGCAGCTCTCCGAGGCGCTCGGCGCGGCGGACGGCTGCGCCGAGGCGCTCTGCTGCGGCTGCGCGGGACCGGTGGCCGTACCGGACGGCGTGGTCTCCCGGGTGTACTCGGGGGTGGAGCCCCGCGAGGGGGTCGGCTCGAACCGGGTCCAGCCGGCGCCCTCGAAGTACAGCTCGGGCCACGCGTGCGCGTCCCGGATGCCGACCGAGACCGATCCGTCGGTCTGCGTCGTGCCCGGCATGAAGCCCACGGCGACCCGGGCCGGGATGCCGAGCGAGCGGGCCATCGCCGCCATGGAGAAGGAGAAGTGGACGCAGAAGCCCTCCTTGTCCTTCAGGAACCGGGAGATCGCCTGGACCCCGGTGCCGGACTCCACCTCGACGTCGTAGCGGAAGCCGCCGTCCCGGGCGAACCAGTCCTGGAGCTTCACCGCCTGCTCGTAGTCGTTGCCCGCGCCCCGGGTGACCCGCAGCGCGGTGGCCTTCACATCGGCCGGGAGCGAGGTCGGGACCTTGGTGTACTCGGCGAGGAGCTTCTCCGGGGCGGGCCCGGCCGCGGCCAGCTGCTCCGGCGTCGGCCGCACGTCCAGGCTGGAGACCTGGTAGCGGACGCCCCGGGTGGTCTGCTTGTCGTCGCCGACGAGCATCCGGCCGGCCGGCTCGTACCGCCAGCGCCCCTCGATGTCGACCCGGCCGGCCGGGTACGGCATGGGCAGCCACTTCTGCTCGTAGCCGTCGGAGGCGACGAAGTTGCTGGTCACCTCGGTGATCTTGACGTCCTGGGCGAGCCCCTGCGGCCACGGCAGCTGCTCGGGCACGTCCTCGATCGGACGGACCGAGGACTTCCACGAGGTGCCGTCGAACTGGTCGAGCGCGACGAGCCGCAGATAGAGGCCGGAGGTGTCGCGCGCGTTGGTCCGGTAGCGCAGGACCTCCCGGTCCTCCTGCTGGCGCAGATTGTCCTGGAGGGAGACCAGCGGGTTCACGGCCGAGATCGTGCCGCCCTTGCCGGTCCCCCCGGTGCCCTCGCCGACGCCGCCGCCGAACAGACCGCCGGTGAAGCCGGGCAGCGCGAGCGGGACCACCAGGGCGACGCCCATGGCCACGGCGCCGATCCGGCGTCCCGTACGGGCCGGGGCGAAGGCGGGGCCGCCGCTCCCGACGGTCGTACCGGGCCGGCCGGAGCGCTGGGCGCCGCCGAAGACCCGCCCCCACTGGGAGAGCCGGTCGCGGCCCTCCGCGAGGAGCAGCAGCAGATAGCCGGAGGCCGCGAGGAGGAACCAGAGCCAGCCCGCGCCGCCGCCGGAAAGTCCGGCCGCCACCGAGTACAGGGCGAGCAGCGGGAGACCGGCCGGGGCCGCCTTGCGGAAGGTGACCGCGAGGGTGTCCACGAGGAGACCGATCGTGACCACGCCGCCGACCAGCATGAGCCGGATGCCGTCGGTGTCCGGCGCGGGGATCGCGTACTGGCCGACGTCCTCGGCGCCCGCCCGGAACAGGTCGGCGGCGTGCGTCCAGACCTGCGGGCCGGGAAGGAACCAGAGGATCGCCTGCTCCCGGGCGAAGATCACGGTCAGCGCGAGCAGCGCGACGGCGGTCTGGGCGAGCAGGGTCAGCGGCCGGGCGAGCGGTGCCCGCCTGGCCAGCGTGCCCGCACCGCTCACCAGGGCGAGGACGAAGGCCGCCGTGAAGATCCAGGTGGCCGGCTTCACCAGGGGGAGCAGCGCTCCGGCCCCCATCAGGGTGGCGCCCCAGGCGGCCAGGGTCAGCCGTGCGCGCCCGCTCATGACCATCCTCCGTAGGTGTCGGCGGCGGCGGACTCCGCGCGGACTCCGGCCGCCTGCTGCCACAGATCGGCGAGCCGCGCCCCGGGCGGCACGGCCAGCGCCGTCCAGCCCGCCTCGCGCAGCTTCCGTACCCGGTCCTCGACGGCCCCGGCGACCGAGCCGCCGGTCAGCCAGGTCCCGGAGTCCAGGACGAAGGCGACGGCCGCGCCGGCGCGGCCCCGCATCCGGGCGGTGAGGGCCGCCTGCTCCTCGTCGAGGTCGCCGACGAAGGCGATGAGGAGTCCCTCGTCGCCGCCCCGCAGCACGTCGGAGGCCCGGGAGAGGCCACCGCCCTCGGAGTGGTCGACGACCGCGAGGGTGTCCATGAGCAGCCCGGCCGCCTCGGCCGAGTCCTGGGCCGAGCCGGCGAAGCCCTCGGCGCCCTCGCCGGGCACCGCGCTGCCGGTGTCGGTGACCAGCCGGACGGCGTAACCCCGCTCCAGCATGTGCACCAGGGAGGACGCGGCTCCGGAGACCGCCCACTCGAACGCGGAGTCCGGTCCCGCGCCCTGGTAGGCGACCCGGCGGGTGTCGAGGAGCACGGTGCAGCGGGCCCGCCGCGGCTGCTCCTCGCGGCGGACCATCAGCTCGCCGTAGCGGGCGGTGGAACGCCAGTGCACCCGGCGCAGGTCGTCACCGTGGCGGTAGGCGCGCGGAATGATGTCGTCGTCGCCGGCGAGGGCGAGCGAGCGCTGCTGCCCGTCGCCGTACCCCGAGGTCTCGCCGGCGAGCTTCACCGGCGGCAGGCTCTCGGTCCTCGGCACGACGGTGAGGGTGTCGTACGCGCTGAAGGAGCGGGTCAGCTCGCACATGCCGAACGGGTCGTTGAGCCGCAGCTGGAGCGGGCCGAGCGGGAAGCGGCCGCGCAGGTCGGAGCGGACCCGGTAGGACACCTCGCGCCGCCCGGCCGCCTCGACGCGGTCGAGGACGAAACGGGGGCGGGGCCCCAGCATGTACGGCACGTTGTCCTGGAGCATGAGCAGCCCGGTGGGCAGCTTGGAGACGTTCTCCATCCGCAGCTGGACCCGGGCCTCGGTGCCCGCCTCCACCCGCTGGGGGGTGAGCCGGCGGGAGGCCGCGACCCGGTAGCGGGTGCGGTGCAGCACGAGGACGCAGATCAGCGGCAGCGCGGCGAGCAGCAGCCCGACGCGCAGCAGGTCGGCCTGGCCGAGGACGTACGCGCAGCCGGCGGCGGCCACCCCGGCGGCGAGGAAGGAGCGGCCACGGGTGGTGAGACCGCCGAGGGCGGTCCGCAGACCGCCCCGGTCGTCCTCGTCGCCCCGCTGTCCGTCCGGTACGGCAGCGCCTCCCATCACAGCCGCCGGGCGCCGGGCTGCTGGCCGTAGAGCGGTCCGGCGGGCGGGGCCGCGGCCGGGACGGGGGTGCGGTGCAGGATGTCCTGGACGACCTGCTCGGCGGTACGGCGGTTCAGCTGGGCCTGTGCCGTCGGCAGCAGCCGGTGGGCGAGGACGGGTGCGGCGAGGGCCTGGAGGTCGTCGGGCAGCACGTACTCGCGGCCGCTGAGCGCGGCGGAGGCCTTGGCGGCCCGCAGCAGGTGGAGCGTGGCCCGCGGGGAGGCGCCGAGGCGCAGGTCGGGGTGGGTGCGGGTGGCGGAGACGATCTCGACCGCGTACCGCCGTACGGCGTCGGCGACGTGGACCGCGCGCACCGCCTCGATCAGCTTGAGGATGTCGTGGGCGTGCGCGACCGGCTGGAGGTCGTCCAGCGGGGAGACCGAGCCGTGCACGTCGAGCATCTGGAGCTCGGCCTCCGCGCTCGGGTAGCCGATGGAGACCCGGGCCATGAAGCGGTCGCGCTGGGCCTCGGGCAGCGGGTACGTGCCCTCCATCTCGACCGGGTTCTGCGTGGCGACCACCATGAACGGGCTGGGCAGCTCGTAGGTCTGGCCGTCGACGGTGACCTGGCGCTCCTCCATCGACTCCAGGAGCGCGGACTGGGTCTTCGGCGAGGCGCGGTTGATCTCGTCGCCGATCACGATCTGCGCGAAGATCGCGCCCGGCTTGAACTCGAAGTCCCGGCGCTGCTGGTCGAAGATCGACACGCCGGTGACGTCCGAGGGCAGCAGGTCGGGGGTGAACTGGATGCGGCGCACCGAGCAGTCGATGGACCGGGCCAGGGTCTTGGCGAGCATGGTCTTGCCGACGCCGGGGACATCCTCGATGAGGAGGTGCCCCTCGGCGAGCAGCACGGTCAGCGAAAGCCGTACGACCTCGGGCTTGCCCTCGATCACACTCTCCACCGATCTGCGGACCCGCTCCGCAGTGGTGGTCAGATCAGTGAGGCTCGCTCGATCGTCATAGGTCGTCACCCGGCCCTCCTCGGCCTTCCGGAACACGGACACCTGCCCCCGGTGGAAACGTCGGGGGGTGTCACCCGTGCATTCTTGTTCGCATGGCCGGGTCGTGTCACTCGCCTCTGGACAAGCGCGAGGGATATGCCGGGCTTTGGGTGCTTACGCCGAGTCGCCGGGGGCCGAGATCGGCCTGGTCCGGCGCCGTGCGACGCGCCAGCCGGTTGATTGACCGGCGGGTCCCGTGGACTAAAGTGACGCGGAGTTCACGGAGACAACGAGCGATTCCCGCGGTTTCTCCCCCCGTGTGTGCGGCGGTACCTCCGGCTCGGCCTCCTTCCGCTCGCCGGTACCTCCGCGCCGGATCTGAGAGGGCGCATTGAGCAACGACCGACACGTCCCGGTCATGCTCCAGCGGTGCCTGGACATGTTGGCCCCCGCCCTTGAGCGCCCCGGCGCGGTCGTCGTCGACTGCACCCTGGGCCTCGGCGGCCACAGCGAGGCACTCCTGAAGCGGTTCCCCGAGGCGCGGCTCGTCGCCCTCGACCGGGACAAGGAGGCCCTGCGGCTCTCCGGTGAACGGCTCGCCCCGTACGGGGAGCGCGCCACCCTCGTCCACGCCGTGTACGACGAGCTGCCCGAGGTCCTCGACCGGCTCGGCATCCCCGCGGTCGACGGCATCCTGTTCGACCTGGGCGTCTCCTCCATGCAGCTGGACGAGGCCGACCGCGGCTTCGCCTACGCCCAGGACGCCCCGCTCGACATGCGCATGGACCAGACGACCGGGATCAGCGCGGCCGAGGTCCTCAACACCTACCCGGCCGGTGAACTGGTCCGCATCCTGCGCGCGTACGGCGAGGAGAAGCAGGCCAAGCGGATCGTCTCCGCGGTCGTGCGCGAGCGCGAGAAGGAGCCGTTCAGCAACAGCGCCCGGCTCGTCGAGCTCATCCGCGACTCCCTGCCGCAGGCCGCCAAGCGGACCGGAGGCAACCCGGCCAAGCGCACCTTCCAGGCGCTGCGCATCGAGGTCAACGGCGAGCTGACCGTCCTGGAGCAGGCGATCCCGGCGGCCGTGAAGGCCCTCGGAGTCGGCGGCCGGATCGCGGTCCTCTCGTACCACTCCCTTGAGGACCGGCTGGTCAAGCAGGTCTTCGCGGCCGGCGCGGCGACCACGGCCCCGCCCGGTCTGCCGGTCGTCCCGGAGAAGTACCAGCCCCGTCTGAAGCTGCTCACCAGGGGCGCCGAGCTGCCGACCGAGGAGGAGGTCGCCGAGAACCGGCGCGCCGCCCCGGCCCGGCTGCGGGGCGCCGAGCGGATCCGGGAAGACGTCCTGTGAGTACGGCGAAGGGGCCGCTCAAAGGGCGGGCCGCGCGGCTCGGACGGCTCATGCCGTCGGGGCCGAGCTCGGCCGCCCGCACCCCCTTCGTCCTGCTTGTCGTGGTGCTGCTCGGCGGTGGTCTGATCAGCCTGCTCCTGCTGAACTCGGCCCTCAACCAGGGGTCCTTCAAGCTCAACGAGCTCAAGGACAGGACCACCGAACTCACCGACGAGGAGCAGGCGCTCCAGCGGGACGTCGACGACTACGCCGCGCCCGACGCGCTCGAGCGGCGGGCCCGCGAGCTCGGCATGGTCCCTGGCGGCAGCCCCGCCTTCCTCGGCCCGGACGGCAAGGTGCTCGGCGAGCCGTCGGTCGCGGTGGCCCCGAAGCCGAGCCCCACGCCGAGCGCGTCCGCCACGGCGACGCCCCCGCCGGCCGGCGCCCCGGGCTCCCCGACGCCGCCGGCGAACTCCGCCACGCCGGGGACCGACGCCGGCACGGCGGCCACGGACACGGGTACCGCCGCGGGCGTCGATCCCGCCACGGCCACCGGTACCGACGCGGGCGTCGACCCCGCCACGGCGGCCGACACGCCGGGCACGGCCGCGGGCACCGCGAACGACACGCCGACCGGGGCCGACCAGACCGGGGCCGACCAGACCGGCACCGACCAGACAGGTACCGCCGAGTCCGGCGCCGATCAAACCGGCACCGACCAGTCCGCCCCCACCGCCCCCGCCACCACCCCCACAACCTTCGGCAGGTGACCGAGCAGTGCCCTCGAAGGAGCCCCCGCGCCGCCGCGTGCCCGGTCCCGCCCGGCCCGCGCGCCCCCGGCCCGCCTCCGCGGGGGCCCGCCAGCCCCGGCCCGAACCGCGCCGCCCGGCCGCGAAGCGGACCGCGCCACGGCCCCCGGCCCGGCAGCCCCGCACCATCCGGCTCGGCAGCCCGCGGCCCCGGCTGCGGCTGATCTCCCTCGGTCTGACGCTCGTGATGGTGGCCTTCGTGGTGCGGCTGCTCCAGGTCCAGGCCGTCGACGCCAGCGCGTACGCCGCCAAGGCCGACAAGTACCGCTTCCAGGAGTACACGCTCTCCGCCGAGCGGGGCGAGATCACCGACCGCAACGGCATCGCGCTCGCCGCCAGCGTCGACGCGTACGACATCACGGCCGACCCCAAGCTCTTCACGCCCGAGGAGTCCAAGGTCCCCGACGCGCCCGAGCAGGCCGCCGCCCTCCTCGCCCCCCTCCTCGGCAAGGAGCCCGCGGAGATCGCGAAGAAGCTCCGGACCCCCAAGTCCCGCTACACCCTGCTGGCCCGCAAGCAGACCCCGCAGGTCTGGAACCAGATCAAGGACCTCAGGAAGGTCTACGCGCAGAAGTCCCAGCCCTCCGCGGGCGGCAACGGGATCAACCTCCTCGGCGGCATCCTCAGCGAGCCCAGCAGCAAGCGCGTGTACCCGAACGGCGAACTCGCCGCCGGGATACTGGGATACGTCAACGCCGAGGGCCGGGGCGCCGGCGGCGTGGAGTCGATGCTCGACCCGGAACTCGCGGGCAAGGACGGCAAGATCCGCTTCACCCAGTCCGGCGGCCGCCAGGTGCCGACCGCGGGCTCCCAGGGCACCCCCGCCGTCCCCGGCTCCGACATCGAGCTGACCATCGACCGGGACATCCAGTGGGCCGCCCAGCAGGCCATCACCGAGCAGGTGAAGAAGTCCAAGGCCGACCGGGGTTACGTCATCGTGCAGAACACGAGGACCGGCGAGGTCCTCGCCATGGCCAACGCCCCCGGCTTCGACCCCAACGACCTCTCCGCCGCCAACGCCGCCTCCATGGGCAACGCCGCCCTCCAGGACGCCTACGAGCCCGGCTCCACCAGCAAGGTCATGTCCATGGCCGCCGTCCTGGAGGAGGGCAAGGCGGCCCCCGACACCCATGTCACCGTCCCCAACCGGCTCCACCGCGGCGACCGGCTCTTCAAGGACGACGTCGACCACAAGACCTGGTACCTGACCCTCAACGGCGTCCTCGCCAAGTCCAGCAACATCGGCACGATCCTCGCCACCGGCCAGCTCGGCGCCGACCAGGCCGAGTCCAACCGGATCCTGGACTCGTACCTCCGCAAGTTCGGCATGGGCAGCCCCACCGGCCTCGACTACCCCGGCGAGACGCCCGGCATCCTCGCCGAGCCCCAGAACTGGTCCACCTCGCAGCAGTACACGATCCCCTTCGGCCAGGGCCTCTCCCTCAACGCCATGCAGGCCGCCTCCGTCTACTCGACCATCGCCAACGGAGGCGTACGCGTCGCACCGACCCTCGTCCGCGGCACCAAGGGCCCCGACGGCCGCTTCACCCCTGCCCCCGCGCCCAAGGAGAACCGGGTCGTCAGCGAGAAGACCGCCAAGACCCTCGCCCAGATGCTGGAGTCCGTCGTCGACGACAGGGAGGGCACCGGAACCAGGGCCGCGATCCCCGGCTACCGCGTCGCCGGCAAGACCGGTACCGCCAACCGCGTCGATCCCGAACTCGGCCGCTACAAGGGCTACACCGCCTCCTTCGCCGGCTTCGCCCCCGCCGACGACCCGCAGATCACCGTCTACTGCGCCATCCAGAACCCCACCAAGGGCAGCTACTTCGGCGGCCAGATCTGCGGACCCATCTACAAGAAGGTCATGGAGTTCGCCCTCAAGACCCTCCACGTCGCCCCCTCGGGGAGCGCACCCGCCCGACTGCCGGTCACCTTCGAACCCACCCCGTGACACTCCGGGAGCACCAGTGACAACGATCACCCCCCATTCCGGGAACCGGAAATCGAACTCCGGCGAGGCCCCGGGCCGTTTTGGCCCCCCACAGGGTGCGCCCGGTACGCTCACCGCCGTGCCACACGCTGATCAGTACCGAACCGCCCCGCCCCGGCCGGAGCAGGCCCGCCCGACACCCCTGGGCGACCTGGCCGCCCAGCTGGGGGTCGACGCCCCCCTGGACGCCGAGATCTCGGGCATCACCCACGACTCGCGGGCCGTGCGCCCCGGCGACGTGTACGCGGCCCTGCCCGGCGCCCGCGCTCACGGCGCCGACTTCGTCGCCCAGGCCGCGGGCCTCGGCGCCGCCGCGATCCTCACCGACCCGGCGGGCGCCGAGCGCGCCGCCGCGACCGGCCTGCCGGTCCTGGTCGTCGAGAACCCGCGCGGCCGGATGGGCGAACTCGCCGCCGAGATCTACGGGCGGCCCGGCGCCGACCTCCTCCAGATCGGCATCACCGGTACCTCGGGCAAGACCACCACGGCCTACCTCGTCGAGGGCGGTCTTCGGGGCGCCGGACTCCACACCGGCCTCGTCGGCACCGTGGAGATGCGGATCGGCGACGAGCGCATCAAGTCGGAGCGGACCACCCCCGAGGCCACCGACCTCCAGGCGCTCTTCGCCGTCATGCGCGAGCGGGGCGTCGACGCGGTCGCCATGGAGGTCTCCAGCCACGCCCTCGTGCTCGGCCGGGTCGACGGCTGCGTCTTCGACGTCGCCGTCTTCAACAACCTCAGCCCGGAGCACATGGAGTTCCACTCCGACATGGACGACTACTACCGGGCGAAGGCCGGGCTCTTCACGCCCGAGCGCAGCCGCCTCGGCGTGGTCAACCTCGACGACGCCTACGGCCGCAGGCTCGTGGCGGACGCGACCGTCCCGATCGTCACCTTCTCCGCCGAGGGCCGCGCCGACGCCGACTGGCGCGCCGAGGACCTCGTCCTCGGCTCCCACGACTCGACGTTCACCGCCGTCGGCCCCGAGGGCGTACGGATCCCCGCCACGGCGCCGCTGCCCGGCCCGTTCAACGTCGCCAACACCCTTGCCGCGATCGCCACCCTCGCCGTCGCGGGCGTCGACCCCAAGAGCGCCGCCGAGGGCGTCGCCGCCGTCCCCGGCGTACCGGGCCGGCTGGAGCGGGTCGACGCCGGCCAGCCGTACCTCGCGGTCGTCGACTACGCGCACAAGACGGACGCCGTCGAATCGGTCCTGCGCTCCCTGCGCGAGGTCACCGAGGGCAGGCTGCACGTGGTCATCGGCTGCGGCGGCGACCGGGACACCACCAAGCGCGGCCCGATGGGCGCCGCCGCGGCCCGGCTCGCCGACACCGCCGTCCTCACCTCCGACAACCCCCGCTCCGAGGACCCGCTCGTGATCCTCAGCGCCATGCTCGCCGGCGCCGCGGACGTGCCGGCGGCGGAGCGGGGCGACGTCCTGGTCGAACCCGACCGGGCCGCCGCCATCGCGGCCGCCATCGCCCGCGCGCGGCCCGGCGACACCGTCCTGGTCGCCGGCAAGGGCCACGAGCAGGGCCAGGAGATCGCCGGAGTGGTCCGCCCCTTCGACGACCGCGAGGTCCTGCGCGCCGCGATCCTCGAACGAAACGCCCAGGCCGCCCCCTCGGGCGGCAGCGCCGAAGCCCGTCACCAGAACAGTCAGGGATGAAGCAGTGATCGCCCTCTCCCTCGCCGAGATCGCCGAAATCGTCGGCGGGCAGGCGCACGACATACCGGATCCGGCCGCCCGGATCACCGGGCCCGTCGTCATCGACTCCCGCGAGGTGCGGGCCGGCAGCCTCTTCGCGGCCTTCGCCGGTGAGCACGTCGACGGCCACGACTACGCGGAGCGGGCCGTCGCCGCGGGTGCGACGGCCGTCCTGGCCGCTCGCCCCGTCGGCGTCCCCGCCCTCGTCGTCGACGACGTCCAGACCGCTCTCGGGGCCCTCGCCCGCGCGGTCGTCGAACGGCTCGGCACCGATGTCGTCGCCCTCACCGGCTCGGCGGGCAAGACCTCCACCAAGGACCTGATCGCCCAGGTCCTCGACCGGCACGCCCCCACCGTGTGGACGCCCGGCTCGCTCAACAACGAGATCGGCCTGCCGCTCACCGCGCTCCGCGCGAGCGACGAGACCCGGCACCTGGTCCTGGAGATGGGCGCCCGCGGCATCGGACACATCCGCTACCTCACCGGCCTCACCCCGCCGCGTATCGGACTCGTCCTCAACGTGGGCACCGCGCACATCGGCGAGTTCGGCGGCCGGGAGCAGATCGCCCAGGCCAAGGGCGAGCTCGTCGAGGCGCTGCCGTCGGCCGAGGAGGGCGGGGTGGCGGTCCTCAACGCCGACGACCCGCTCGTCCGCGCGATGGCGAGCCGCACCAAGGCCCGCGTGATCCTGTTCGGCGAAGCGGACGAAGCGGCCGTACGGGCCGAGAACGTCCACCTCACAGACTCCGGACGGCCCGCTTTCCGGCTTCACACACCCACCGGGTGCAGTGACGTGACCTTGCGCCTGTACGGTGAGCACCACGTGTCGAACGCGCTCGCAGCGGCCGCCGTCGCGCACGAGTTGGGCATGCCTGTCGAGGAGATCGCCACCGCGCTCTCCGAGGCCGGCACCCTGTCGCGCTGGCGCATGGAGGTCACCGAGCGTCCGGACGGCGTGACGATCGTCAACGACGCCTACAACGCGAACCCCGAGTCCATGCGAGCCGCCCTGCGCGCGCTCGCGGCCATGGGCAGGGCCGCACAGGCCCGAGGGGCTCGTACGTGGGCGGTGCTCGGCAAGATGGCCGAGCTCGGTGACGCATCGCTCGTCGAGCACGACGCGGTCGGACGGCTCGCCGTCCGGCTCAACGTCAGCAAGCTCGTCGCGGTCGGGGACAGGGAAGCGTCCTGGCTGCAACTGGGCGCATATAACGAGGGTTCGTGGGGTGAGGAGTCGGTGCACGTGTCCGACGCGCAGGCGGCTGTCGACCTGTTGCGCAGTGAGCTGCGCCCGGGGGACGTCGTCCTTGTGAAGGCTTCCAGGTCGGTCGGCCTCGAACAGGTCGCGCTGGCGCTCCTCGACACCGAGGGCGAGGTCACCGGCCGATGAGGCAGATCCTCTTCGCGGGGGCCATCGGGCTCTTCCTGACCCTGATCGGCACCCCGCTGCTGATCAAGCTCCTCGCCCGCAAGGGATACGGGCAGTTCATCCGTGACGACGGCCCGCGCGGCCACGCCGGGAAGAAGGGCACGCCCACCATGGGCGGCATCTCCTTCATCCTGGCCACGCTCATCGCGTACGCGCTGGCCAAGGTCATCACCGGCGAACCCATCTCGTACTCCGGGGTGCTGGTCCTCTTCCTGATGGCCGGCATGGGCCTGGTCGGGTTCCTCGACGACTACATCAAGATCGTCAAGCAGCGTTCGCTCGGTCTGCGGGCCAAGGCGAAGATGGCCGGACAGCTGATCGTGGGCATCGCGTTCGCCGTGCTCGCGCTCCAGTTCTCCGACGCGCGCGGCCTCACCCCGGCCTCCGAGAAGCTCTCCTTCATCACGGACTTCGGCTGGACCATCGGCCCGGTGCTCTTCGTGATCTGGGCGCTCTTCATGATTCTCGCCATGTCCAACGGCGTGAACCTGACGGACGGTCTGGACGGCCTGGCCACGGGCGCGTCGGTGATGGTCTTCGGCGCGTACACCTTCATCGGGCTCTGGCAGTTCCAGGAGTCCTGCGCCAACGCGCTGACCCTCACCAACCCGAACGCCTGCTTCGAGGTCCGCGACCCGCTCGACCTCGCGGTCGTCGCCTCCGCGCTGATGGGCTCCTGCTTCGGCTTCCTCTGGTGGAACACCTCGCCCGCCAAGATCTTCATGGGTGACACCGGCTCGCTCGCCCTCGGCGGCGCCCTCGCCGGTCTCGCCATCTGCTCCCGTACGGAGCTGCTGCTGGCCCTGCTCGGCGGCCTGTTCGTGCTGATCACGCTGTCCGTGGTCATCCAGGTCGGCTCGTTCAAGATGACCGGCAAGCGCGTCTTCCGGATGGCACCCCTCCAGCACCACTTCGAACTCAAGGGGTGGTCCGAGGTCCTTGTCGTCGTCCGGTTCTGGATCATCCAGGGCATGTGCGTGATCGTGGGCCTGGGCCTCTTCTACGCGGGATGGGCATCGTCGAAGTGACAGAACAGCTCGACTGGAACGGCAAGAACGTCACCGTCGCGGGGCTCGGGGTGTCCGGCATCCCGGCCGCCCGCGTCCTGCACGGGCTCGGCGCACGCGTGACCGTCGTCAACGACGGCGACGACGAGCGCTCCCGGGCGCAGGCCGCCGCACTGGAGGCGGAGGGCATCACCGTCCGCCTCGGCGACGGGGCGACCCTGCCGACCGGCACCGAGCTGATCGTCACCACCCCCGGCTGGCGGCCCGACAAGCCGCTCTTCACGGCCGCCGCCGAGGCGGGCGTGGAGATCTGGGGCGACGTCGAGCTGGCCTGGCGCCTCCGCGGCCCCGATGCCGCTCCCTGGCTCGCGGTCACCGGCACCAACGGCAAGACCACGACCGTGCGGATGCTCGCCTCGATCCTGGAGGCGGCGGGACTGCGGACCGCCGCCGTCGGCAACATCGGCGTCTCGCTCCTCGACGCCGTCCTCGGCGAGGAGCAGTACGACGTGCTCGCCGTCGAGCTGTCCAGCTACCAGCTCCACTGGGCGCCGTCCGTCCGCGTCCACTCGGCCGCCGTGCTCAACCTGGCGCCCGACCACCTCGACTGGCACGGCTCGATGGAGGCGTACGCCGCCGACAAGGGCCGGATCTACGAGGGCAACCAGGTCGCCTGCGTCTACAACGCCGCCGACAAGGCGACCGAGGACCTGGTCCGCGAGGCCGACGTCGAGGAGGGCTGCCGGGCCATCGGCTTCACCCTCGGCACCCCCGGCCCGTCCGACCTCGGCGTCGTCGAGGGCATCCTCGTCGACCGGGCCTTCGTGGAGAACCGGCAGAAGAACGCCCAGGAGCTGGCCGAGGTCGCCGACGTCCAGCCGCCGGCCCCGCACAACATCGCCAACGCGCTCGCCGCCGCCGCCCTCGCCCGCGCCTTCGGCGTCGACGCCAAGGCCGTACGGGACGGCCTGAGGGCCTTCCGGCCCGACCCGCACCGGATCGAACTGGTCGAGGAGGTCCAGGGAGTCACGTACGTCGACGACTCCAAGGCCACCAACACCCACGCCGCGGAAGCCTCGTTGGCGGCCTACGACCCGATCGTCTGGATCGCCGGCGGACTCGCCAAGGGCGCGACCTTCGACGAGCTCGTAAGGAAGTCGGCGAAGCGCCTGCGCGGGGCCGTCCTGATCGGCGCCGACCGCGCCCTGATCCGCGAAGCCCTGGCGCGACACGCCCCGGAGGTCCCGGTAGTCGACCTCGACCGGACCGACACTGGGGCGATGTCCGAGGCGGTCCGCGAGGCGACCCGTCTCGCCCGCCCGGGGGACACGGTGCTCCTCGCCCCGGCCTGCGCCTCGATGGACATGTACACCAACTACAACAAGCGCGGCGAAGCCTTCGCGGACGCGGTCCGCGCCCTCGCCGCCACCGGGGACGCCTGACCTGACCAGTGGGAAGGTCCGGCAGGACCGGGCTCGACCGGAGGGGGCAGCGACCATGCCGAGCAAGATCGCAGGGACACGCCGGCCTTCCGCCGTACGCGGCGGAGGGCGGGCGCCCGCGCCCCCGCGGCGACCGGGGGGCGGGGGAGCCCGGCGGCTGTACGAGCGGGCGCTGAAGGCCTGGGACCGGCCGCTCACGGCGTACTACGTGATCATCGGCGCGGCTCTGCTCATCACCATGCTCGGCCTGGTGATGGTCTACTCCGCCTCGATGATCACGGCGCTCCGCTACGAGCTGGTGCCCTCGTACTTCTTCCGCAAGCAGTTCTTCGCCGCGCTCCTCGGCACCGGGCTGCTGCTCGTCGCCTCGCGGATGCCGGTGAAGCTGCACCGGGCCCTCGCGTACCCGATCCTGGTCGGCGCGGTCTTCCTGATGGTGCTCGTGCAGATCCCGGGGATAGGGCATTCCGTCGGCGGCAACCAGAACTGGATCTCCCTCGGTGGCCCGTTCATGCTCCAGCCCAGCGAGTTCGGCAAGCTGGCGCTGATCCTGTGGGGGGCCGACCTGCTCGCCCGCAAACAGGACATGAAGCTGCTCACCCAGTGGAAGCACATGCTGGTGCCGCTGGTCCCCGGTACCTTCATGCTGCTCGGGCTCATCATGCTCGGCGGCGACATGGGCACCGCGATCATCCTCACCGCGATCCTGTTCGGCCTGCTGTGGACGGCCGGAGCCCCCACCCGGCTCTTCGTCGGCGTGCTCGCGGTGGCCGGCGCCCTCGGGGCGCTGCTCATCAAGACGAGCCCGCACCGGATGGACCGCTTCCAGTGCATCGGGGCATCCGACCCCGGTGGCGAGGGAGCCCCCTGCCTCCAGGCCGCGCACGGAATCTATGCTCTGGCCTCGGGCGGATGGTTCGGTTCCGGACTCGGTGCGAGCATCGAGAAATGGGGCCAACTGCCCGAAGCGCACACCGACTTCATCTTCGCTGTCACCGGTGAGGAACTGGGTCTCGCGGGGACGTTGTCGGTACTCGCCCTGTTCGCGGCTCTAGGCTATGCGGGTATCCGCGTGGCCGGAGGCACGGAGGACCCCTTCGTGAGGTTCGCCGCGGGAGGTGTGACCACCTGGATCACGGCTCAGGCCGTGATCAACATGGGTGCGGTGCTCGGTCTGCTGCCGATCGCCGGTGTCCCGCTCCCGTTGTTCTCCTACGGTGGGTCGGCTCTGCTGCCGACCATGTTCGCCGTCGGGCTCCTCATCGCCTTCGCGCGACAGGAACCCGCCGCGAAAGCGGCCCTGGCCATGCGCCGCCCCGGCTGGGGTAAGCGGGCCGGGACGAGATGGAAGTCGATGCGACGGCGCGTCAAGAAGCGCCCGTCCGGAGAGCGGTGAATTTCGGTGCATGTCGTACTCGCCGGCGGGGGGACCGCCGGCCACATCGAGCCGGCGCTGGCCCTCGCGGACGCCCTGCGCAGGCAGGACCCCAGCGTGGGGATCACGGCGCTCGGCACGGAGAAGGGTCTGGAGACCCGGCTCGTGCCCGAGCGCGGCTACGAGTTGGCCCTCATCCCCGCCGTACCGCTGCCCCGCAAGCCCACCCCCGAGCTGATCACCGTCCCCGGACGGCTGCGCGGCACGATCAAGGCGGCCGAGCAGGTCCTCGAGCGCACCAAGGCGGACTGCGTGGTCGGCTTCGGCGGCTATGTGGCCCTGCCCGGCTATCTCGCGGCCAAGCGGCTCGGGGTGCCGATCGTGGTCCACGAGGCCAACGCGCGGCCCGGCCTCGCCAACAAGATCGGTTCGCGGTACGCGGCCGGGGTCGCCGTCGCCACCCCCGACAGCAAGCTCCGCAACTCCCGCTACATCGGCATCCCGCTGCGGCACACCATCGCGACCCTCGACCGGGCGCGGGTGCGTCCCGAGGCGCGCGCCGCCTTCGGGCTCGACCCGAACCTGCCGACGCTGCTCGTCTCCGGCGGCTCGCAGGGCGCCCGGCGGCTCAACGAGGTCGTGCAGCAGATCGCCCCGGTGCTCCAGCGCTCGGGCATCCAGATCCTGCACGCGGTCGGCCCCAAGAACGAAATGCCGCGCGTCGACAACATGCCCGGAATGCCGCCCTACGTGCCGGTACCGTACGTGGACCGGATGGACCTCGCGTACGCCGCGGCCGACATGATGCTCTGCCGGGCGGGCGCGATGACCGTCGCCGAGCTGTCCGCCGTCGGGCTGCCGGCCGCGTACGTCCCGCTGCCCATCGGCAACGGCGAACAGCGGCTCAACGCCCAGCCGGTGGTCAAGGCCGGCGGTGGACTCCTCGTCGACGACGCGGAGCTGACGCCGCAGTGGGTGCAGGGCAACGTCCTGCCCGTACTGGCCGATCCGCACCGGTTGTACGAGATGTCCCGCGCCGCTGCCGAGTTCGGCCGCCGGGACGCCGACGACCTGCTCGTCGGCATGGTGTACGAGGCGATCGCCGCCCGCCGACAGGCGTAGCGGCGGCGAAAGGCGGGAAGCGTGGCAGCCGGACCGACGACCGCCGAGAAGAGCGGCGCGAGCACGTCGAAGGGGTCGTCGCGGGGGCCGTCCCGTACGGGCACCCGGAACCGAAAGTTCCGGGTGCCCGGCACCCGGGTGCTCCTGATCGCGTTCGGCGTGCTCGCCCTCGTGGCCGGCGGTGCCTGGGCGCTCTACGGCTCGACCTGGTTCCGTGTGGAAGATGTGAAGACTTCCGGCGCCGGGGTCCTGACCGCGCGTGAGATCGAGGCGGTCGCCGCCGTGCCGATGGGCGCCCCGCTCGTCTCGGTCGACACCGAGGCCATCGAGGTCCGGCTCCGGCAGAAGCTGCCCCGGATCGAGACGGTGACCGTCGAGCGGTCCTGGCCGCACGGAATCGGGCTGAAAGTGACGGAACGGAAGCCCGTTCTGCTCATCGAAAAGGGCGGAAAGTTCATCGAAGTGGACGCGACCGGTGTCCGGTTCGCCACCGTCGCCACCGCCCCCCGCGGCGTCCCCCGGCTCGTCCTCGACAGCGCCTCCTCTCCGAGCCTGCGCCGCTTCGCCGCGGACCGGCTGCTCCGGGAGGCCGTCCGCGTCCGGGGTGAACTCCCGGCGGAAATCGCCCGGGACACTCGTGTCGTACGCGTCACCTCGTACGACTCCGTCACTCTGGAGCTGACCGGGGGGCGCACCGTCCTCTGGGGCAGCGGCGAGCACGGCCCGGTCAAGGCCCGGGTGCTCACCGCGCTCCTGAAGGCCACTCCCAAAGCGGGGCACTTCGATGTAAGTGCCCCCACGGCGCCCGCATCGTCCGGGAGTTGACGGGTATCGCCCCTGGCCAGCACCCTGGTTGGCCAGCGCTACGGGTGATCACATAGGGTGAAAAGAAAAACGGGAGGTTCGGCGTGTTCGTTGAACGTGCGCCGCTTGTCGACTTAGTGTCTCGTTCGGAAGAGTCCAGCGAACAGAGACACTGGTAACCCTAAACTTCAACGTTAGGGTTCGGGTCGGCGTTTCGGACCGTCCCAATCGGCATCCGTCGGAGCGGCGCGACCAACCGCGCAGCGACGACACGTAACTCGAGGCGAGAGGCCTTCGACGTGGCAGCACCGCAGAACTACCTCGCAGTCATCAAGGTCATCGGTGTCGGCGGCGGTGGTGTCAATGCCATCAACCGAATGATCGAGGTCGGTCTCAAGGGCGTCGAGTTCATCGCGATCAACACCGACGCGCAAGCGCTGTTGATGAGCGACGCCGACGTCAAGCTCGACGTCGGCCGTGAACTCACCCGTGGCCTCGGGGCCGGGGCGAACCCGGCCGTCGGTCGCAAGGCGGCAGAGGACCACCGTGAGGAGATCGAGGAGGTCCTCAAGGGGGCCGACATGGTCTTCGTCACCGCCGGAGAAGGCGGCGGCACCGGCACCGGCGGCGCACCCGTCGTCGCCAACATCGCACGCTCGCTCGGCGCCCTGACGATCGGTGTGGTCACCCGGCCGTTCACCTTCGAGGGCCGCCGTCGCGCCAACCAGGCGGAGGACGGCATCGCCGAACTCCGCGAAGAGGTCGACACCCTCATCGTCATCCCGAACGACCGACTGCTGTCGATCTCGGACCGCCAGGTCTCGGTGCTCGACGCCTTCAAGTCGGCCGACCAGGTGCTGCTGAGCGGTGTCCAGGGCATCACCGACCTCATCACCACCCCGGGTCTGATCAACCTCGACTTCGCCGACGTCAAGTCGGTCATGTCCGAGGCCGGTTCGGCTCTGATGGGCATCGGCTCCGCCCGCGGGGACGACCGCGCGGTGGCGGCGGCGGAGATGGCGATCTCCTCGCCGCTCCTGGAGGCCTCCATCGACGGCGCCCGTGGCGTGCTGCTCTCCATCTCCGGCGGCAGCGACCTCGGTCTCTTCGAGATCAACGAGGCCGCGCAGCTGGTCAGCGAGGCGGCCCACCCCGAGGCCAACATCATCTTCGGCGCCGTCATCGACGACGCCCTCGGCGACGAGGTCCGGGTCACCGTCATCGCGGCGGGCTTCGACGGCGGACAGCCGCCGGCCCGCCGGGACAACATCATCGGCTCGGTCTCGGCCAAGCGCGAGGAGCCGGCCCCGGCGCCCCGCCACGTCGAGAGCGCCCGCCCGCTGGGCGGCCTCGGCACGGTCGCCCCGCGCGAGGACCCGGCCCCGGCTCCGGTCGAGCCCGCCCCGGCGGTCAACGAGACCCCGCTCTCGCCCGCCCCTCCGGTCGTCCCGCCGGCCCGTCCGTACGCGGACACCCAGGCCGAAGAGCTGGACGTCCCGGACTTCCTGAAGTGATAGGACAACGCTTCGACGCGAACGGCGCGCACTTCGCCTTCACCGACCGGTGGGGCGGGGTGAGCGCCGTTCCGTACGAGGAGCTCAACCTGGGCGGCGCGGTGGGGGACGACCCCGAGGCCGTGACGACCAACCGGGCACTCGCCGCCGGCGCCCTCGGGCTCGACCCGGCGCGGGTGGTCTGGATGAACCAGGTGCACGGCGCGGACGTCGTCGAGGTCGAAGGGCCGTGGGGCACCGACGGGATCCCGGCCGTGGACGCGCTCGTCACCACCCGGCCGGGACTCGGTCTCGCCGTCCTCACCGCGGACTGCGTGCCCGTCCTCCTCGCCGACCCGGTCGCCGGAGTCGCCGCCGCCGCCCACGCCGGGCGCCCCGGCATGGTGGCGGGAGTCGTCCCCGCGGCGGTCGCGGCCATGATCGGACTCGGCGCCGAGCCCTCCCGTATCGTCGCCCGCACCGGCCCCGCCGTCTGCGGGCGCTGCTACGAGGTGCCGGAGGCCATGCGGGCCGAGGTCGCCGAGACCGAACCCGCCGCCTGGGCCGAGACGAGCTGGGGCACCCCGGCCGTCGACGTCGCCGCCGGAGTGCACGCCCAGCTCGAACGGCTCGGCGTCACGGACCGCCAGGCCAGCAAGGTCTGCACGCGGGAATCCGGTGACCACTACTCGTACCGCCGCGACCGCACCACCGGGCGACTCGCGGGATATGTCTGGTTGGACGCTGTGTCCACCCCGGCCCCGGCAGGAAAGAACTGATGATTGACCGCACGTCGGAACTCGCCGAGAACCTGGCCCGGGTGGAGGAGCGCATCGCCGCAGCCTGCGCCGCGGCCGGGCGCGCCCGGGAGGAGGTGACGCTCGTCGTGGTCACCAAGACCTACCCCGCGAGCGACGTGAGAATCCTCCACGGACTCGGCGTGCGGAACGTCGCCGAGAACCGGGACCAGGACGCCGCCCCGAAGGCGGCCGCCTGTGCCGACCTTGATCTGAGCTGGCACTTCGTGGGCCAGTTGCAGACCAACAAGGTCAGATCCGTGGTGGGTTATGCCGATGTGGTGCAGTCTGTCGACCGCTTGAAGCTCGTTTCCTCTCTTTCCGCGGCCGCGGAGAAGGAGGGGCGCGAGCTCGGGTGTCTCCTCCAGGTCGCGCTCGACGCCGAGGCCGGCGCGCGCGGTGACCGCGGCGGCGTCGCGCCGGACGGGATCGAGGAGTTGGCGGCCGCGGTGGACGCGGCCCCCGGGCTGCGGCTCGACGGCCTCATGACCGTCGCCCCGCTCGCCGGCCCGTACGCGGGAAGAGAACGCGCCGCCTTCGACCGGCTGATGGATTTGTCGACTGCCCTGCGCGCGACCCGTCCGGCTGCGAACATGGTGTCGGCAGGGATGAGTGCGGACCTCGAGGAGGCCGTCGCGGCCGGGGCGACACACGTACGCGTCGGTACGGCGGTACTCGGCGTCCGCCCGAAGCTCGGGTAACGTCGCGAAGCAGGTCGGACCACAGCAGAAAATATGGTCATTTCGCAGAACGGCGGAATGGCCCGTGGATCGCGGGCACTTGGTGACGCTGCGACATTGGCCAGTAGGGCGATCCACCACAGAGCGGAGGAATCGGAGAATGGCCGGCGCGATGCGCAAGATGGCGGTCTACCTCGGCCTCGTGGAGGACGATGGGTACGACGGCCGGGGCTTCGACCCCGACGACGACTTCGAACCCGAGCTGGAGCCCGAGCCCGAGCGCGAACGGCGCCACACCCCGCCGCGCCAGGTGGAGCGCGAGGAACCGGTACGCGTGGTGCAGCCCCCGGCTCAGCGGGAACCGCTCGCCCATTCCGTCCCGGTACTCGCCGAAAGTGGACGTCCGGCCCGAATTGCCCCCGTGGCATCCATCACACCCGAACGTCCGAGCATGGAGAAGAACGCACCGGTGATCATGCCCAAGGTCGTGTCCGAGCGGGAGCCCTACCGCATCACCACGCTGCACCCGCGGACCTACAACGAGGCCCGTACCATCGGGGAACACTTCCGTGAGGGCACCCCGGTGATCATGAATCTCACCGAGATGGACGACACGGACGCGAAGCGACTTGTCGACTTTGCCGCAGGTCTCGTCTTCGGGCTTCATGGCAGCATTGAGCGCGTGACGCAGAAGGTCTTCCTGTTGTCGCCTGCTAACGTCGATGTCACGGCGGAGGACAAGGCCCGGATCGCAGAGGGCGGATTCTTCAACCAGAGCTGAGAACACGAGAACCGGACGGACCGGTCGCGAAGCGGCCGGACGAGCAAGAGCACGAAAATCAGGGGAGAGGGAAACGCGGGATGGGCGTCGCACTACAGGTGGTCTACATCGTGCTGATGTGCTTCCTCGTCCTCCTGATCGTCCGACTTGTCATGGACTACGTCTTCCAGTTCGCCCGTTCATGGCAACCCGGTAAGGCGATGGTGGTCGTCCTTGAGGCCACCTACACTGTCACCGATCCACCGCTCAAGCTTCTGCGGCGACTCATCCCGCCGCTGCGTCTCGGGGGCGTGGCACTCGACCTGTCCTTCTTCGTTCTGATGATCATCGTCTATATCCTGATCTCCGTCGTGAGCAGCTTCGCGAGGTGAATGTGGACGATACGGTCTTGCCGACTGCCGACGACTACGTAGAGGTGAAGAAGAGATGCCGCTGACCCCCGAGGACGTGCGGAACAAGCAGTTCACGACCGTCCGCCTCCGAGAAGGCTATGACGAGGACGAGGTCGATGCCTTCCTCGACGAGGTCGAGGCCGAGCTGACCCGCCTGCTCCGCGAGAACGAGGACCTGCGCGCCAAGCTGGCCGCCGCGACGCGTGCCGCCGCGCAGAACCAGCAGCAGCAGGGCATGCGCAAGCCCCCGGAGCAGCAGGATCGTCCCGTCGGACCCGGCGCGCCCGTGCCCGCCGCCATATCCGGACCGCCGGTCCAGCAGCAGCCGCCGCAGATGGGCCCGCCGCAGCTGCCCTCCGGTGCCCCGCAGCTTCCCGCCGGGCCGATGGGCTCCGGCCCGATGCAGGGCGGCCCCATGCAGGGCGGTCCGATGGGCCCCGGCCCGATGCAGGGCGGCCCCATGGGCCACCCGCAGCAGCAGCAGATGCAGCAGCAGATGCAGCAGCAGCAGATGCCGCCGCAGATGCAGCAGCAGCCTGCCCAGGGTCCCGGTGGCGACAGTGCCGCGCGTGTCCTCTCGCTGGCCCAGCAGACCGCCGACCAGGCGATCGCCGAGGCCCGCTCCGAGGCCAACAAGATCGTCGGCGAGGCGCGCTCGCGCGCCGAGGGCCTGGAGCGGGACGCCCGCGCCAAGGCGGACGCTCTCGAGCGGGACGCGCAGGAGAAGCACCGCGTCGCGATGGGCTCCCTGGAGTCCGCCCGCGCCACGCTGGAGCGCAAGGTCGAGGACCTGCGCGGCTTCGAGCGCGAGTACCGCACGCGGCTGAAGTCGTACCTGGAGTCGCAGCTGCGTCAGCTGGAGACCCAGGCCGACGACTCGCTGGCCCCGCCGCGCACCCCGGCCACGGCCTCGCTGCCGCCGGCCCCGTCGATGGCCTCGGCCGGCGCGGGCGCCCCGTCCTACGGTGGCAACGGTTCGATGGGTGGTGCACCGTCCATGGGCGGCGCCCCGTCCTACGGCGGCCAGCAGCAGATGTCCCCGGCGATGACCCAGCCGATGGCTCCGGTCCGTCCGCAGGCACCGCAGCCGATGCAGCAGGCGCCGGCGCCGATGCGCGGCTTCCTGATCGACGAGGACGACAACTGACGGCGCGTGGTCGCGCGATGAGCGCGTAGCCGTCGGCAGGCTGAAGGGCCGGGCCCCCGGATTTCCGGGGGCCCGGCCCTTTGCCGTGGGCGGGGGCGCGCGCGGGGGTGAACAAGAAGGCCCGGCCCCCCTGGGGGGAGCCGGGCCTTTCGGGGGGTGCCTACGCCTTGCGGAGGCGGAACGTCAGGCCCAGGACGTCGTCCGTGAACGGGGCGCCGTACGTGGTGTCCGCCTCGCCCTGGGCGTGGTCCGTCGCCAGGACCTCGTCCGCGATCAGGTCCGCGTGCGCCGTCAGGGCCTCCGCCGTCTCCGGGGTGTCCGCCTGCCAGCGCAGGGCGATCCGGTCGGCGACGTCCAGGCCGCTGTTCTTGCGGGCCTCCTGGATGAGCCGGATCGCGTCACGGGCCAGGCCCGCCTTCCGCAGCTCCGGGGTGATCTCCAGGTCGAGGGCGACCGTCGCGCCCGCGTCCGATGCGACCGACCAGCCCTCGCGCGGGGTCTCCGTGATGATGACCTCCTCGGGGGTGACGGTGATCGTCTCGCCGTTCACCTCCAGGGTCGCCTCGCCGGACCGCAGGGCCAGCGAAAGCGCCGCCGCGTCCGCCGCCGCCACCGCCTTCGCCACGTCCTGGACGCCCTTGCCGAACCGCTTGCCGAGCGAGCGGAAGTTCGCCTTCGCCGTCGTGTCGACGAGCGAGCCGCCCACCTCCGACAGGGAAGCCAGCGAGCTGACGTTCAGCTCCTCCGTGATCTGGGCCTGGAGCTCGGGCGAGAGGGCCGTGAAGCCCGTCGCCGCCACCAGCGCGCGCGACAGCGGCTGGCGGGTCTTCACGCCCGACTCGGCCCGCGTCGCCCGGCCCAGTTCCACCAGGCGGCGGACCAGGAGCATCTGCTCGGAGAGCGTCCTGTCGATCCGGGCGGTGTCGGCCTCCGGCCAGGTGGCCAGGTGGACGGACTCCGGGGCCTCCGGCGTCACCGGCACCACCAGGTCCTGCCAGACCCGCTCCGTGATGAACGGGGTCAGCGGGGCCATCAGACGGGTGACCGTCTCGACGACGTCGTGGAGGGTGCGGAGCGCTGCCTTGTCGCCCTGCCAGAAGCGGCGGCGCGAGCGGCGCACGTACCAGTTGGAGAGGTCGTCGACGAAGGACGAGATCAGCTTGCCGGTGCGCTGGGTGTCGTACGACTCCATCGCCTCGGTGACCTCGGCCACCAGGGTGTGGAGCTCCGAGAGCAGCCAGCGGTCGAGGACCGGGCGGTCGGCCGGGGCCGGGTCCGCGGCGCTCGGCGCCCAGCCCGCCGTACGGGCGTACAGCGCCTGGAAGGCGACCGTGTTCCAGTACGTCAGGAGGGTCTTGCGGACGACCTCCTGGATCGTGCCGTGGCCCACCCGGCGCGCCGCCCACGGCGAGCCGCCGGCCGCCATGAACCAGCGGACCGCGTCGGCGCCGTGCTGGTCCATGAGCGGGATCGGCTGGAGGATGTTCCCCAGGTGCTTGGACATCTTGCGGCCGTCCTCGGCGAGGATGTGGCCGAGGCAGACCACGTTCTCGTACGACGACTTGTCGAAGACCAGCGTGCCGACCGCCATCAGCGTGTAGAACCAGCCACGCGTCTGGTCGATCGCCTCGGAGATGAACTGCGCCGGGTAGCGGGACTCGAACAGTTCCTTGTTCTCGTACGGGTAGCCGTACTGCGCGAACGGCATCGAGCCCGAGTCGTACCAGGCGTCGATGACCTCCGGCACGCGCGTCGCCGTCTTCGAGCAGCTCGGGCACGGGAAGGTGACCGCGTCGATGTACGGGCGGTGCGGGTCGAGCTGCGACTGGTCGTTGCCGGTCAGCTCGGTCAGCTCGGCGCGCGAGCCCACGCACGTCAGGTGGTCGTCCTCGCAGCGCCAGATCGGCAGCGGGGTGCCCCAGTAGCGGTTGCGGGAGAGCGCCCAGTCGACGTTGTTGGTCAGCCAGTCGCCGAAGCGGCCGTGCTTGACCGAGTCCGGGAACCAGTTGGTCCGCTCGTTCTCGGCGAGCATCCGGTCCTTGACCGCGGTCGTCCGGATGTACCAGGACGGCTGCGCGTAGTACAGCAGCGCCGTGTGGCAGCGCCAGCAGTGCGGGTAGCTGTGCTCGTACGCGATGTGCTTGAAGAGCAGCCCGCGCGCGTCCAGGTCCGCGGTGAGCGCCTCGTCGGCCTTCTTGAAGAAGACGCCGCCGACCAGCGGCACGCCCTCCTCGAAGGTGCCGTCGGGGCGGACCGGGTTCACGACCGGCAGGCCGTACGCCTTGCAGACCTTGAGGTCGTCCTCACCGAAGGCGGGGGACTGGTGGACCAGACCCGTACCGTCCTCGGTCGTCACGTACTCGGCGTTGACGACGTAGTGCGCCGGGGCGTCGAAGGGGACGAGCTCGAAGGGGCGCTGGTAGGTCCAGCGCTCCATCTCCGCGCCCGTGAAGGACTCGCCCGTGGTGACCCAGCCCTCGCCGAGCGCCTTCTCGAGCAGCGGCTGCGCGACGACGACCCGCTCGTCGCCGTCGGTGGCGACCACGTAGGTGACCTCGGGGTGGGCGGCGACCGCGGTGTTGGACACCAGGGTCCACGGGGTCGTCGTCCAGACGAGGAGCGCCGCCTTCCCGGCCAGCGGACCGGAGGTCAGCGGGAACCGGACGTAGACGGAGGGGTCGACGACCGTCTCGTAGCCCTGCGCCAGCTCGTGGTCGGAGAGGCCGGTGCCGCAGCGGGGGCACCAGGGGGCGACGCGGTGGTCCTGGACGAGGAGGTCCTTGTCGAAGATCTGCTTCAGGGACCACCAGACCGACTCGATGTACGAGGGGTCCATGGTCCGGTAGGCGTCGTCGAGGTCGACCCAGTAGCCCATGCGGGTCGTCAGCTCGGCGAAGGCGTCGGTGTGCCGGGTCACCGACTCACGGCACTTGTCGTTGAACTCGGCGATGCCGTACGCCTCGATGTCCTTCTTGCCGGAGAAGCCGAGCTCCTTCTCGACGGCGAGCTCGACCGGCAGGCCGTGGCAGTCCCAGCCGGCCTTGCGGGCCACGTGGTAGCCGCGCATGGTCCGGAAGCGGGGGAACACGTCCTTGAAGACGCGGGCTTCGATGTGGTGCGCGCCCGGCATGCCGTTGGCGGTGGGCGGGCCCTCGTAGAACACCCACTCGGGGCGTCCTTCGGACTGCTCGAGGGTCTTGGCGAAGACCTTGTTGTCGCGCCAGAGATCGAGCACGGCGTGCTCCATCGCGGGCAGGTCGACCTGGGCGGGCACCTGGCGGTACTGCGGCGGTGTCATCGAGTTCCTCCGGCGGACTGTCGTCGTTCCGTCGGAGGGACGAGAGCGCTGCTCCCGCGGTACCACCCTCCTTGGCCCGGGGCGCGCACGCCCTGAGCCCCCTCATTGGGGTCGCGACGCCGGGTCTAGTCACCGCGCTGTCCTGCGGCTTTCTTCCGACGGCTCCGGGGTGATGCTTCACATCGGGCTCGCCCCCGGGCTCTCACCGTCCCCGGGTCGCTCATGGCTGCGTACGACGCTACTCGTCCCCATCCAAGCCTTTCGCTCTGCTCAGTGTACGGGGCCGGGCATCGCGCGGCAGACCGGTTTTCCCGTGACCCGAATGGCCATACCGGCCGGGCCTGTCTTGCCGTACGGCCATGTGGGGGAGGCCCGCGGCGGATAACCCGGCGGGGAGCTGGGCACAACGGAGGCAGGCCCGCCCCGAGGGGCGCGGGGGCGGGTGGGAACGGCGGCGTGGCCCGTTGCCGCGGGCCCTGGGCCGATTTATCGTCCCAGCACGATGCGCGAGCAAGATCACAAAATGTGAAGGGGCCGCGACATGGTGGCGAAGAAGACCGCCGCGAAGAAGACCTCGGCCGCCGGTTCCACCGGTACGGCCGAGGGCGCCAAGGACGTGGCCGGCAAGAAGACGACGGTCACGGAGCCGCCGAAGGTCGCGAAGAAGACGCCCGCCGTGAAGGAGACGGCCGCGGTCGGGAAGACCACCCCTGCGAAGAGGACGGCTGCGAAGAAGACGGCCGCCGAGACGGCGGCCGAGCCGAAGACAGCTGTGAGGAAGACGGCCGCGAAGAAGGCCGTGGCGAAGAAGGCGGCCGCCAAGAAGGCGCCCGCGAAGAAGCAGACAGGAGCCAGTACGGTGGCAGCGAAGAAGATCGCGGGTGGCGTCACGACCGCCGGGGACGAGGCCGCGGTGCCTCCGGCCCGTACCGGCGAGCTCGCGGTGCGGCCGGGCGAGGACCCCTGGACCCCGGCCGAGGTCACCGAGGCCCGCACCGGGCTCCAGTCGGAGGTGCTGAGACTCCGCAGCGAGCTGGCGCACTCCCAGGAGGAGCTCACCGGCCTCATGCGGGACTCCGGCGACGGCGCCGGGGACGACCAGGCCGACACCGGCACCAAGAACATCACCCGGGAGCACGAGCTGGCCCTGGCGGCCAACGCCCGGGAGATGCTGGAACAGACCGAGCACGCCCTGGAGCGGCTCGACGCCGGCACCTACGGCCTGTGCGAGGTGTGCGGGAAGCCGATCGGCAAGGCGCGGATGCAGGCCTTCCCCCGGGCCACGCTCTGCGTCGAGGACAAGCAGCGCCAGGAGCGGCGCGGCTGAGGCTCTCGGCTGACGGTGTCGTACGCCTGTGCCGTACCCTCGGTGCACGGTCAGGCATCGAGGTCGAGGGACTCACTCACGTGGCAGAGGCGGAGCGCATCATCGGTACGCCGGATTCAGCAGGGGCCGACGATTCGGCCTCCTCCGACGAGACGGCGGCCGCCGGCGGAGCGGCCGCGTCCGACGGAACGGCCGCGCCCGACGGGTCGGCCGCTCCCGAGGAGCGGCCCAGGGGCAGGCGCAGGATCTTCGCGCTGTTCACCGTGGCCGTCGTCGCCTACCTGCTCGACCTCGGCAGCAAGATGCTGGTGGTCGCCAAGCTGGAGGGCCGCGAGCCGATCCGGGTGATCGGGGACGTGCTGCGCTTCGACGCCATCCGGAACCCGGGTGCCGCGTTCGGCATGGGCGAGGCCTTCACGATCATCTTCACCTGTATCGCCGCCGCCGTGATCGTCGTGATCATCCGGCTCGCGCGCAAGCTCTACAGCCTGCCCTGGGCGATCGCCCTCGGCCTGCTGCTCGGCGGCGCGCTCGGCAACCTCACGGACCGGATCTTCCGCTCGCCCGGCGTCTTCGAGGGCGCGGTCGTCGACTTCATCGCCCCCGCGCACTTCGCCGTCTTCAACCTCGCCGACTCGGCGATCGTCTGCGGCGGCATCCTCATCGTGATCCTCTCGTTCCGCGGTCTGGACCCCGACGGGACCGTCCACAAGGACTGATCCGGACGGAGTACTCCCCGCACAAGGCATACTCGACGGGTGAGTACGAGTCCCGAGATCCGCACGCTGCCCGTTCCCGATGGCCTGGAGGGCGAGCGCGTCGACGCCGCCATCGCCCGAATGTTCGGGTTCTCCCGTACGAAGGCGGCCGAGCTGGCCGCCGCAGGGAAGGTCCAGGTCGACGGCTCCGTCGTCGGCAAGTCCGAGCGGGTCAGCGGCGGCGCGTGGCTCGAGGTCGAGATGCCGGGCGCGGCCGCGCCCGTGCAGATCGTCGCCGAGCCCGTCGAGGGCATGGAGATCGTCCACGACGACGACGACATCGTCGTGATCAAGAAGCCGGTCGGTGTGGCCGCGCACCCCAGCCCCGGCTGGACCGGCACCACGGTCATCGGCGGCCTCGCCGCCGCCGGGTACCGCATCTCCACCTCCGGCGCCGCCGAGCGCCAGGGCATCGTGCACCGCCTCGACGTCGGCACCTCCGGTCTGATGGTGGTCGCCAAGTCGGAGTACGCGTACACCTCGCTCAAGCGCCAGTTCAAGGAGCGCACGGTCGACAAGCGCTACCACGCGCTCGTGCAGGGGCACCCCGACCCGATGAGCGGCACCATCGACGCCCCCATCGGCCGGCACCCGAACCACGACTACAAGTGGGCGGTCACCGCCGAAGGCAAGGCCTCGGTCACCCACTACGACCTCATCGAGGCGTACCGCTCGGCCTCGCTGCTCGACATCAAGCTGGAGACGGGCCGCACCCACCAGATCCGGGTGCACATGTCCGCCCACCGCCACCCCTGCGTCGGCGACCTCACCTACGGCGCCGACCCGACGCTCGCCAAGCGCCTCGGCCTGACCCGGCAGTGGCTGCACGCCGTCCGCCTGGGCTTCGAGCACCCCGGTGACGGCTCGTGGGTCGAGTTCGCCAGCACCTACCCCGAGGACCTGCAGAAGGCCCTCGACCGGATCGCGGCGGAGAGCCGGTGACCGCCGCGTACACCGTCCGCGAGGCCGTCGGCGCCGAGGACCGGGAGGCGTGCTTCGCGGTCCGCCGGGAGGTCTTCGTCGAGGAGCAGGGCGTTCCGCAGGAGCTGGAGTACGACACGTACGACGCGACCGCGGCGCACGTGCTCGCCGTGCGCGAGGACGGGCTGCCGCTCGGCACCGGCCGCCTCCTGTTCGGGGCGGACGCGCTCGGGAAGACCGGCGGGGACGCCTCCGTGGGCTCCCTCGGCCGGCTCGCGGTCGCCAAGGCGGCCCGTGGCCTCGGCGTCGGCGCGGCGCTCGTACGGGCCGTCGAGGACGCGGCCCGCGAGCGCGGCCTGACCGCCGTCGACCTGCACGCCCAGACGCACGCGCTCGGCTTCTACGAACGCCTGGGCTACGAGGCGTACGGCCCCGAGTTCCCGGACGCGGGCATGCCGCACCGGGCGATGCGGAAGGCCCTGTAGGGCGGAGGCCTCACCGGGCCGGTCGCCCCTCCCGGTGCTCTCCCGGGGGGCAATGGCTGCTAAAACGGGCATACGTGGCAGGGTGGGCCCGTGGATCAATTGGCCCTGTTGTTCTTGCTGCTGCTCGGCGCCCTGCTCACCGTCCCCCTCGGTGAGCGGCTCGGACTGCCCGCGCCCGTCCTGATGACCCTCATCGGGATCGTGCTGGCCTTCCTGCCCTTCGTACCGAACGTCGAGATCCCGCCGGAGCTCATCCTCCCGCTGGTGCTGCCGCCCCTGCTGTACGCCTCCGTGCAGCGCACCTCCTGGCGCCAGTTCGCGGCGAACAGACGGCCCATCTTCCTGCTCGCCGTCGCCCTCGTCTTCGTCACCACGGCCGCCGTCGGCGCCGTCGCGCACTCGCTCGTGCCAGGCCTTCCGCTGGCCGCCGCGATCGCGCTCGGCGCCCTCGTCGCGCCGCCCGACCCGGTCGCGGCGACCGCCGTGGCCGGCTCGCTCGGGCTGCCGCGCCGGCTCGTGTCGATCCTGGAGGGCGAGGGCCTCTTCAACGACGTCACCGCGATCGTGCTCTACCACGTGGCGATCGCCGCCGTCGTCAGCGGCTCCTTCTCCTGGCCCGAGGCCTTCGGCCAGCTCGTCCTCTCCGCCGTCGTCGCCCTGGTCGTCGGACTGGGGCTCGGCTGGCTCGCCCACAAGCTGATCGGGGTCCTGGGCGACGTCACCCTCCAGACCGGCCTCACCCTCCTCGTCCCCTTCGTGGGTTACGTCCTCGCCGAGGAGCTGCACGGCTCCGGCGTCCTCGCCGTCCTGGTCACCGCCCTCTTCCTCGCCGAGCACGCGACCGACGCCGACGACGTCATGGGCCGGCTCGCCGGGCAGACCTTCTGGCAGATCGTCGACACCCTCGTCACCGGCATCGCCTTCGGCCTCATCGGCCTCGAACTCGTCCATGTCTTCGGAGTGGCGGACGGGCACGGCCTGGAGATGCTCGGCTGGGGCGCCGCCGTCGTCGCGGTGGTGGTCGGGGTCCGGCTGCTCTGGCTGCTCCCCGCCACCTGGCTGGCGAAGCGGTTGCACACCCGCCGGGACGTCGACGAGGAGATCCCGACGAGCTGGCGGGAGACCATCGTCATGTGGTGGGCGGGGATGCGCGGGGTGGCCTCGGTGGCCCTCGCGCTCGCGATCCCGCTCCGCACCGACGACGGCGCGCCCTTCCCCGGCCGCGACGAGATCGTCTTCATCGCCTTCTGCGTGATCATCGCCACCCTCGTCTTCCAGGGGCTCACCCTGCCCTGGCTGGTCCGACGGCTCGGGGTACGGGCCGACGCCGACGCCGAGCGCGCGCTCGAACGGGACCTCGCGATCCGGGCCGCGAAGGCCGCCAAGCGCAGGCTCAAGGAGATCGAGGAGGTCGAGGAGCTGCCCGAGGAGGTCCAGGAGCGGCTGCTGCGCGGGGCGTACGACATCGGGGCCCGGATCAGTCCTGACATGGTCGACGAGGAGCGGAAGGCCGCGTACGTCGAACGGGCGAAGCGGTTCAAGGAGGTGCAGCGGATCCAGCGGGAGCTGATGTCGGCCGCCCGGCACGAGGTGCTCGCGGCGCGCAGCGAGCCCGGTGCCGATCCGGAGGTGGTGGACCGGGTGCTGCGGCAGCTGGACGTCCGCAGCCTGCGGTGATGCCGGTGCCCCGGGGGCCGGATGGCAGGATGGGACGCATGGACATCATGCTCTTCCACTCGGCCTACGGGCTGACCCCTTCCGTCGAGGCCGCTGCCGAGCGGCTCCGTGCCGCCGGGCACCAGGTCTGGACCCCGGACCTCTACGGGGGCCGGACGGTGGGGACCGTGGAGGAGGGCGTGGAGCTGCGGGACGAGATCGGCAAGGACGAGCTGCTGAAGCGGGCGGTCCTCGCCGCCGCCCCCTACTCCGAGCGCGGACTCGTCTACATGGGCCTCTCCCTCGGGGCCTCGATCGCGCAGACCCTGGCGCTCGGGGACGAGAAGGCGCGCGGGCTGCTGCTGTTCCACGGCACCTCGGACCTCGCGGAGTCCGCGTCGGTGGACGAGCTGCCCGTACAGCTGCACGTGGCCGACCCCGACCCGTTCGAGACGCACGACTGGCTGTCCTCCTGGTACCTCCAGATGCGCAAGGCGGGGGCGGACGTGGAGATCTACCGCTACCCGGGCGCGGGGCACGTCTTCACGGACGCGGAGCTGCCCGACTGGGACGAGGAGGCGGCCGAGCGGGCCTGGTCGGTGGCGTTGGCCTTCGTCGAGGACCTGTAGGACGGTGCCGAACGGGCGTGGCCCCCGGGGGAGTTCCCCCGGGGGCCACGCCCGTTCGGCCTGATCAGGCGCGGTACGCGGTCCAGTAGTCGTTCATCCGGGTCACCTGGCCCTGGGTGAACTGGTACATGCAGGCGTCGTACGTGTAGTCCATGAAGTTGTGGATCGGGTCCACGCCGGTCTTCGAGGCGCAGGAGTCACGGCCGGTCGGGCACTCGTATGCCGGGCTCTTCTCGGCCGGGGTGTCGGCGACGGAGTCACCGGCGCCGTTGCAGCCGCCCTGGAAGGTGTGGTAGAGGCCCATCCAGTGGCCGACCTCGTGGGTGGCGGTGTCGCCCTCGTTGTAGTTGGCCGCCGAGCCGCCCGGCAGGGAGGAGTCGAGGACGACGACACCGTCCATGGACGGGTTCGAGGCGTACGAGGACGGGAAGGTCGCCCAGCCGAGGAGGCCGCCGCTCAGGTTCGCGGTGTAGAAGTTCAGCGCGCCGGCGCCGCCCTTGCGGAGGGTCTGCTTCATCGCCTTCTCGGCAGTGGAGCCGGAGGCCAGGTTGTACCAGGAGGCGTTGTCCGTGTAGTCGGTCGCGGCCAGGGTGAACTGGAAGTTGCTGTTCACGTTGCCGGTGCCCTGGCCCGCGTAGGCCGCGTTGAGGACCGCCATCTGGTTGTTGATCTGGGTGGCGGACAGCTTGCCCGTCGTGCCGGAGTGGATGACGTGGAAGTAGACGGGGATGTTCACCACGGCGGCGGCGCCGGTCGCGGCGGAGGCGCTGAGGCGGCCCTCGGCGCGGGCGGCGTCCAGCTTCTTCTTGAAGTCCGCGTCCATGGCCTTGGCCTGGGCGGCCGTGACCTCGTTCGGCTCGTGCGCGTGGGTCTCGGCGCCGCGCGCCTTGCGGGCGCCGGAAAGGGCCTCGTGGTCGTCGTGGCCGTCCACGCATTCCTCGGCCGAGGCGCCGGCCAGGGTGGTGGTGGACGCACCGGTGGCCACCGGGGCGGACAGGGGTGCCAGGGCCAGGGTTCCGGCCATCACGGCAGTGCCGAGCATACGACGTGACATACGCGGCGATATACGGACAAGAGCACGCACGGTGACTCCTCGCGGGGGGTGGTGGTGAGGAACTTCCTCGCCACTGCGGGGAGATTACGCGTCCATGTCAGGCGTCGTTGAGAAGCGATCAGGCCCAATCATTCATGGAGCAATTCAGGGCATCAGGAAGAAAAACTTGGGCGGCTTCCGGAGTTTGAGACGTCGACGTAACAGTCGAGGCGCCGGAGGCGGGTGGTGTGTCCGGATTCGATCTCGAAAACCGGCCACCCGCCGTAGCGATGTGATCTTCTGTTAACAGAAGCGATCATGGCTGAAAATCGACCCTGATGGTCCGCCAGGGGAACACCAGGGAAACGTCAGCGGACGGGTTGGTACACCCGCTCCACGCGCTGCGTGCCGCTGAGCGTCCGGTAGGAGCGCTCCCAGGCCGTCGTCGCGGCCGGATCCTTCTTGTCGGAGACCGTGTAGTAGTCCATCTGCGAGCGCTCGGCCGTCACGTCGAGCACGCCGTAGCCGTGGTGGTCCATGTCCACCCACTTCACATGCCGGTTGGCGGCCTTCACGGCGCCCGCGGCCACCGCCGAGAGCGTCCCCGGGGCCACGTGCAGCAGGTCGTCGAGGTTGTCCGAGGTCACCGAGGTGACCACGAACTCGGTCGCCGCCGACGCCGAGAAGGGATACGTCGCCGCCTTCACCGGCACGTCGTTCGCCCAGGCCATGTGGATGTCCCCGGTCAGGAACACCGTGTTGCGGATGGCCCGCGAGGTCAGGTGCGCGAGCAGCTCCTTGCGGTCGTCCGTGTACCCGTCCCACTGGTCGGTGTTGACCGCGAGTCCCTCCTTCGGCAGGCCCATCAACTCGGCCAGCGGCTCCAGGAGGTGGGCCGGCAGGGCGCCGAAGGCGACCGGCGAGATCATCACCGAGGTGCCGACCAGCTGCCAGACCGCGTCCGAGCCCGCGAGCCCCGACTTGAGCCAGTCCAGCTGGGCGCGGCCCGTGATGCTCCGCGCCGGGTCGTCGACCGAGCCGCTGCCCGCCTTCGCCGGGGCGGAGCGGAAGGAGCGCAGGTCGAGCAAGTGCAGATCGGCCAGCCCGCCGAAGCGGAGGCGGCGGAAGACCGTGCCCTCGGTGGAGGCGCGGACCGGCATCCACTCGAAGTACGCCTGCTTGGCGGCGGCCACCCGGGCCGCCCAGACGCCCTCGGCGCCGGGGGTGTGGTTCTCGGCCCCGTCCGTCCAGGCGTCGTTGGCGAACTCGTGGTCGTCCCAGATGGCGATCACCGGGTGGGCCGCGTGCAGCGCCTGGAGGTCCGCGTCCGTCTTGTAGTGGCCGTGCCGGGCGCGGTAGTCGGCGAGCGAGACGATCTCGTGGCGCGGCTCGTGCGGCCGCACGGTGTACTTGGCCTCCGGGTAGGTGCCGCTGCCGTACTCGTACAGGTAGTCGCCGAGATGGAGGACCGCGTCCAGGTCGGCGCGGCCGGCGAGATGGCGGTACGCGGAGAAGTGGCCGGCCTCCCAGTTCGCGCAGGAGGCCACACCGAAGCGGACCCCGGGCACGGCGGCGTCGACGGCCGGCGCGGTACGGGTGCGGGCGGCGGGGGAGACGGCGGAGTCCGCGGTGAAGCGGAACCAGTAGGAGGTGGCCGGGCGCAGGCCGCGGACGTCCGCCTTCACCGTGTGGTCGGATGCGGCGGTCGCCGTGGTCGTACCGGAGGCGACGACCCGGGCGAAGGCGCGGTCCTCGGCGAGCTCCCAGCCGACCTGGACGTCGGCGCCGAGGCCTGAGCCGGGCACGGCTTCCGGGGCGGGGGTGACGCGCGTCCAGAGCAGGACGCCGTCGGGCAGCGGGTCGCCCGAGGCGACGCCATGGAGGAACGCGGTGGTCCCGGAGGCCGCCTGGGCCCGGGAGGCGGCGCCGAGGAGGGCGGGCGCGGCGACGGCGGTGACGGCGGCGGCCTTGACGACCGTGCGCCGGCTGGGGGCAGGTGATATGAAACGACTGGTCACGGGCAGTCAGATTACTGACGGGTACACCCGAGTGGCAGGCGATTCCCGGAAGTTCGCCGACTCGTCGCCCCCAGGCCGCTCCGGACCGACCCCGACCCGCCGGCAGGCGGCGGGTCGGGGGGCGGTGCAGGGGAACGGAGGCCAGGCGGCGGTGACGGGGAAGTGCGTCAGGTGCCTCAGCCCTTGAGGGCCGCGTCGATCGCCGTGCTGAACTCGGGCGCCGTCATCGGCGGATTGTCGCTGCCCGCCACCGTCACCACCTTGCCGTCCATCTTCAGGGTCGGGGTGCCCGTCACCCCGCTGTCGTCGAAGGCCTTCGACATCTTCATCGCCCAGGCGTCGAAGGTGCCGTCCTCGACGTTCTTCTTGAACGCCGCGTTGCCCTTGAGGGCCGGGACGGAGTCCGCCACCTCCAGGAGGTAGGAGTCCTTGGCGAACTTGTCGTCGTTCTCCTCCGGGTGGAACGTGGCCGAGTACAGCGCCGCCTTGTACTTCAGGAAGGCCTCGGGGCTCACGTCCAGGGCCGCGCCGAGCGCCGACAGGGCGTTCTTCGAGCCCTCACCCGTGGCGGCGTCGTCGATGAACGTGGCACCGACGTACTTGACCTTGTACTTGCCGGCCTCCACGTCCTTCTCGACCGTGGCGCCCACGGACTGCTCGAAGGTCGCGCAGACCGGGCAGCGGGAGTCCTCGTACAGCTCCAGGGTCTTCTTCGCGGACTCCTTGCCGACGACGACGGTCGTGCCGTTCGTGCCCGAGGTGTTCTTCGGGGCCGTCACGGTCGAGACCTTCGCCGCCGCCTCCCACTGGGAGGGCTTGTTCGACTGCACCACGGCGTAGCCGATGCCGCCGGCCGCGGCGAGCACGGCCACCGCCGAGACACCGACGACGAGCTGCCGGCGCGCCCGGTCCTTCTTCGCCTGGCGCTCGCGCTCGACGCGCAGCCGCTCGCGGGCCGCTGCCTTGTTGGCCTGGGAATTGCGTGAACTCATGATCGTGATCTCCGTGAGGTGACATCCGGCGGGGCCGGGAGAAGGAAGAGGGGGACTGCGTGCCTGGAAGCCTGCGCCGCTCAGACGAGAGCGAAGGCCGGGCACGGCGGTCCCCGCCGCCCCACGGAGTGCGTGAGGAGCCGGGTACGGGACGGCCGGGGCCGCCCCGCGGGCCGTCCGGCGCGCCGCGGCGCCGGACCACCGGTACGGAAGAAGGCCGCCACGAGCAGCAGCGGCCGGAACGCGAGAGTCGCCACCGCGCCGAGCAGCCGGGCGAGCGCCCGCTCCCCGCCGCGCAGCCAGGCCGCGGCCGCGAGGCCCACGCCCACGTGCGCGAGGAGCAGCAGCCACGGCAGCGCCGGGTCGGGGGAGTCGAGCAGGGCGGCCGCCGTCCCGCTCTCGGGGACCGCCACGCCCGGCAGCGGGGTGCCGACGGCGCCGCCGCAGAACACCTCGACGCCCACCGCGCGCAGCGAGCCGGCGACCGGGCCGCCGGCGGCGCCGTAACAGAGCACCTGGCCGCTGGTGAAGAGCGTGTCGGCCGCCAGTTCCAGCGGCACCAGGAGCCCGGCGATCGGGCCGAACCCGCGCTCGCGGCCGGCCAGCGCGTACGCCGCGGCGAAGACGGCGACCGCGACCGGGACGACCGTGCCGAGCGGCAGCGGCACGCCGGAGAGCAGCACGTGGGACGCCACGGACAGCGTCACGGCCACTGCCGTGAAGAACGCCGCCCGCAGCGCCCTCAGCTGCGTCCCTGCCACCATGTCCATCGTCGTGGAGTGTCCCATGCCGGGCCGTAAGACGTCCCTAAAGGCAGGCTGTGGATGCTCCCAGCGGTCCCTAGAGCCCCGGGATCCGGCCGTTGCGGAAGAGGTCCACGAAGATCTGGTGGTCGGTCCGCGCCCGCGCCCCGTAGCTGTGCGCGAAGTCCACCAGGAGGTCCGCGAACCCCTCCTCGTCGGCGGCGATCGCCGCGTCGATGGCCCGCTCCGTCGAGAACGGCACGAGCGAGTGGCCGCTGGAGTCGTCCGCCGCCGCGTGCATGGTCGCCGTCGCCCGGCCCAGGTCCGCGACGGTCGCGGCGATCTCGTCCAGGTCGTCGATGTCCGACCAGTCCAGGTCCACCGCGTACGGCGACACCTCCGCGACCAGCTGCCCGGAGCCGTCGAGCTCCGTCCAACCCAGCCACGGGTCGGCGTGCGCCTGGAGCGCCCGCTGCGAGATCACGGTGCGGTGCCCCTCGTGCCGGAAGTACTCCCGGACCGCCGCGTCCGTCACATGGCGGGAGACCGCCGGGGTCTGCGCCTGCTTCAGGTAGATCACGACGTCGTTCTCCAGGGCGTCGCTGTTGCCTTCGAGCAGGATGTTGTACGAGGGGAGGCCGGCCGAGCCGATGCCGATCCCGCGCCGCCCGACCACGTCCTTGACCCGGTACGAGTCGGGGCGGGCCAGGCTGGACTCCGGCAGCGTCTCCAGGTAGCCGTCGAAGGCCGCCAGGACCTTGTACCGGCCGGCCGCGTCCAGCTCGATCGCGCCCCCGCCGCCGGAGAAGCGGCGCTCGAAGTCCCGGATCTCCGTCATCGAGTCGAGCAGCCCGAACCGGGTCATGGCGCGGGCGTCGCGCAGCGCGCCGAGCAGCGCTCCCTCGGCCGTGTCGAGCGTGAACGGCGGCAGCTCGTCGTTCTTCGCGCCGGTCGCGAGGGAGTGGATCCGCTCCCGGTACGAGGCCGCGTAGATCCGGACCAGGTGGGTGATCTGCTCGTCGCTGAGCGCCTTCCCGTACCCGAGGAGCGCGAGGGAGGCCGCGAGTCGCTTGAGGTCCCAGGTGAAGGGGCCGACGTACGCCTCGTCGAAGTCGTTGACGTTGAAGATCAGCCGGCCGGTGGCGTCCATGTAGGTGCCGAAGTTCTCGGCGTGCAGATCGCCGTGGATCCAGACCCGGCCGGTGCGCTCGTCCAGGTAGGGGCCGCCGTGTGCCTCCCGCTCCAGGTCCGAGTAGAAGAGGCAGGCCGTGCCCCGGTAGAAGGCGAAGGCGGATCCGGCCATCTTCCGGAACTTGACGCGGAAGGCCGCCGGGTCGGCGGCGAGGAGCTCGCCGAAGGCGGTGTCGAAGACGGCGAGGATGTGCTCACCGCGCTCGGCGGCGGTGGGCTGGGGGACCGACATTCGAGGTGCCTCCTGGTACCGGACGTGCTGACAGGCCGTTCATGACAAATGGGACAGGTGTTCCCTGCCTCTCAACGCGCGACCCCCGCCGTGAGTGCCCCTCGGCTGTCACTCGCCCGACGTAGACTTCCACGGTCCCCCCAGCCACCCCTGTGACCGCTACGGAGACCCCTCGCCGTGACCAAGCCGCCCTTCACGCACCTCCACGTCCACACCCAGTACTCGCTGCTGGACGGTGCCGCGCGGCTCAAGGACATGTTCAACGCGTGCAACGAGATGGGCATGACCCATATCGCCATGTCCGACCACGGCAACCTGCACGGGGCGTACGACTTCTTCCACTCGGCGAAGAAGGCCGGGGTCACGCCGATCATCGGCATCGAGGCGTACGTCGCCCCCGAGTCCCGGCGCAACAAGCGGAAGATCCAGTGGGGCCAGCCGCACCAGAAGCGGGACGACGTCTCCGGTTCCGGTGGCTACACCCACAAGACGATCTGGGCGGCGAACGCCACGGGACTGCACAACCTCTTCAAGCTCTCCTCCGACGCGTACGCCGAGGGCTGGCTGCAGAAGTGGCCCCGGATGGACAAGGAGACCATCTCGAAGTGGTCGGAGGGGCTCATCGCCTCCACCGGCTGCCCCTCCGGAGAGCTCCAGACCCGGCTCCGCCTCGGCCAGTTCGACGAGGCCCTCAAGTCGGCCTCCGAGTACCAGGACATCTTCGGCAAGGAGCGGTACTTCCTGGAGCTGATGGACCACGGCATCGAGATCGAGCGCCGGGTCCGCGACGGGCTCCTGGAGATCGGCAAGAAGCTCGGCATCCCGCCGCTGGTCACCAACGACTCGCACTACACGTACGCGCACGAGTCGACCGCGCACGACGCCCTGCTCTGCATCCAGACCGGCAAGAACCTCTCCGACCCGGACCGCTTCCGCTTCGACGGCACCGGCTACTACCTCAAGTCCACGGACGAGATGTACGCGATCGACTCCTCGGACGCCTGGCAGGAGGGCTGCCGCAACACCCTCCTGGTCGCCGAGCAGGTCTCCACCGACGGCATGTTCGTCGAGAAGAACCTGATGCCGAAGTTCGACATCCCGGAGGGGTACACCGAGGTCACCTGGTTCCGCGAGGAGACCATGCGCGGCATGGCCCGCCGCTTCCCCGGCGGCATCCCCGAGGACCGCATGAAGCAGGTCGAGTACGAGATGGACACGATCATCTCGATGGGCTTCCCCGGCTACTTCCTCGTCGTCGCCGACTTCATCATGTGGGCGAAGAAGCAGGGCATCGCGGTCGGCCCCGGCCGAGGCTCAGCGGCCGGTTCGATCGTCGCGTACGCCATGGGCATCACCGACCTCGACCCGATCCCGCACGGCCTGATCTTCGAGCGCTTCCTCAACCCCGAGCGCATCTCGATGCCCGATGTCGACATCGACTTCGACGAGCGCAGGCGCGTCGAGGTGATCCGGTACGTGACGGAGAAGTACGGCTCCGACAAGGTCGCCATGATCGGCACGTACGGCAAGATCAAGGCGAAGAACGCGATCAAGGACTCCGCGCGCGTCCTCGGCTACCCGTACGCCATGGGCGACCGGCTCACCAAGGCCATGCCCGCCGACGTCCTCGGCAAGGGCATCGACCTCAACGGCATCACCGACCCCTCGCACCCGCGCTACAGCGAGGCCGGCGAGATCCGCGCGATGTACGAGAACGAGCCGGACGTCAAGAAGGTCATCGACACCGCCCGGGGCGTCGAGGGCCTGGTCCGCCAGATGGGCGTCCACGCGGCCGGCGTGATCATGTCCAGCGAGCCGATCGTCGACCACGCGCCGATCTGGGTCCGGCACACCGACGGCGTCACCATCACGCAGTGGGACTACCCCCAGTGCGAGTCGCTCGGCCTGCTCAAGATGGACTTCCTCGGCCTGCGGAACCTCACCATCATGGACGACGCCGTCAAGATGGTGAAGGCCAACAAGGGCATCGACCTCGACCTGCTCGCCCTGCCGCTCGACGACCCGAAGACCTTCGAACTGCTCCAGCGCGGTGACACCCTCGGCGTCTTCCAGTTCGACGGCGGGCCCATGCGCTCGCTGCTCCGGCTGATGAAGCCCGACAACTTCGAAGACATCTCCGCCGTGTCCGCCCTGTACCGGCCGGGCCCGATGGGCATGAACTCGCACACCAACTACGCCCTGCGCAAGAACGGCCAGCAGGAGATCACCCCGATCCACCCCGAGCTGGAGAAGCCGCTCGAAGAGGTGCTCGCGGTCACCTACGGCCTCATCGTGTACCAGGAGCAGGTGCAGAAGGCCGCCCAGATCATCGCCGGCTACTCGCTCGGCGAGGCCGACATCCTCCGCCGCGTGATGGGCAAGAAGAAGCCCGAGGAGCTGGCGAAGAACTTCGTCATCTTCGAGGCCGGCGCCAAGAGCAAGGGCTTCAGCGACGAGGCCATCAAGGCGCTGTGGGACGTCCTGGTCCCCTTCGCCGGCTACGCCTTCAACAAGGCCCACTCGGCCGCGTACGGCCTGGTCTCCTACTGGACCGCCTACCTCAAGGCCAACCACCCCGCCGAGTACATGGCCGGACTGCTCACCTCGGTCAAGGACGACAAGGACAAGTCCGCGGTCTACCTCAACGAGTGCCGCCGGATGGGCATCAAGGTGCTGCCGCCCAACGTGAACGAGTCCGAGTCGAACTTCGCCGCCCAGGGCGACGACGTGATCCTCTTCGGCCTCTCCGCCGTCCGCAACGTCGGCACCAACGTCGTCGAGTCGATCATCAAGTCGCGCAAGGCGAAGGGGAAGTACTCCTCCTTCCCGGACTTCCTCGACAAGGTCGAGGCCGTCGTCTGCAACAAGCGGACCATCGAGTCGCTGATCAAGGCCGGCGCCTTCGACGAGATGGGCCACACCCGCAAGGGCCTGGTCGCCCACCACGAACCGATGATCGACAACGTGGTGGCGGTCAAGCGCAAGGAGGCCGAGGGACAGTTCGACCTCTTCGGCGGCATGGGCGACGAGGCGACCGACGAGCCAGGCTTCGGCCTCGACGTCGAGTTCTCCGACGTCGAGTGGGAGAAGTCGTACCTGCTCGCCCAGGAGCGCGAGATGCTCGGCCTGTACGTCTCCGACCACCCGCTCTTCGGCATCGAGCACGTCCTGTCCGACAAGACGGACGCGGCGATCTCCCAGCTCACCGGCGGCGAGCACTCCGACGGCGCGGTCGTCACCATCGGCGGCATCATCTCGGGCCTCCAGCGCAAGATGACCAAGCAGGGCAACGCCTGGGCGATCGCCACCGTCGAGGACCTGGCCGGCTCCATCGAGTGCATGTTCTTCCCGGCCACGTACCAGCTGGTCTCCACCCAGCTCGTCGAGGACACCGTCGTCTTCGTCAAGGGACGGCTCGACAAGCGCGAGGACGTGCCCCGCCTGGTCGCGATGGAGCTGATGGTCCCCGACCTGTCGAACGCCGGGACGAACGCGCCGGTGATCCTCACCATCCCCACCGTCAAGGTGACCCCGCCGATGGTCACCCGGCTCGGCGAGATCCTCGGCCACCACAAGGGCAACACCGAGGTACGGATCAAGCTCCAGGGCCCCCGGAAGACGACCGTGCTCCGCCTCGACCGGCACCGGGTGACGGCCGACCCGGCGCTCTTCGGTGACCTGAAGGTGCTGCTCGGCCCGTCCTGCCTGGCGGGCTAGCCCCTCCCGGCCATGCGCAAGGGGCGCGCCCGTCGTCACGGGCGCGCCCCTTTGCCGTACGCGGAAACCGTCAGTTGTGGCCGAAGCGCTTCTGACGTCCCTTGCGCGCCATGTCACCCGGGGTGACCTGGCTGGCGCGCTGCTCGGCCTGGGATTCCATCGACGAGCGCTGCGCGTCCTGGGCGCCGCGCTCGGCCTGCGACGGCTGCTTCTGACTGCGGCTCTGATTACGGTTCTTGGCCATGGGGATGCCTCCTCAAAGGGTCCTAGGGGCCAGGGCCGCTGTCAGACTCACATACCCGGTGAACTGCCGCATGTTGGATCATTACGGAGCGTAAGACCCCGAGGAACGTGACATCCGCCACGCCGATGATCCAGTTCCGACCGTCGAGCCCCCGGCCTTCGGGCAGACTCGAAGGAAATCCGAAGCAACTCCGATCCCGAGGTTCCCGAAAGAGGGTGGAACACGTGGACCGCTGCGTCGTCCTGGTGGACGCCGGCTACCTGCTGGGCGCCGCCGCCAGTCTCCTCGCCGGGGAACCGGCCCGCTCCCGGATCACCGTCGACCACTCCGGCCTCATCCAGCAGCTGCGCCAGCGCGCCGAGAGCGAGACCGCGCTGCCCCTCCTGCGGATCTACTGGTTCGACGGCGCCCCCGACCGGGTGCCCCAGCCCGAGCACCGCCGCCTGCGGGTGATGCCCCGGGTCACCGTCCGGCTCGGCGCGCTGACCCGCAGCGAGGGACGGTGGGCCCAGAAGGGCGTCGACGCGGCCATGCACACCGAGCTGACCGAGCTCGCCAGGAACAGGGCCTGCTCCGACATCGTGCTCGTCACCGGCGACGGCGATCTGCTGCCCGGCCTGATGTCCGCCAAGGAGCACGGCGTCGCCGTCCACCTCTGGGCCGTGCAGGCCGCCGACGGCGACTACAACCAGTCCGAGGACCTGGTCGCCGAGGCCGACGAACGCCGGGTCCTGGACCGGGCCTGGATCACCCGGGCGGTCCGCGCCAAGGACCTCTCCGGCATCTGCTCGCCCCCGCCCGCCCCGCGCCCCGAGATCGCCGCCATCCTCTCCGCGCCGCTGCCGGAGGCCGCCCTCGCCGCCTCCGCCGGACGGGCCGCCGAAGCGGCGGGGGCCACCGCCGGGGACCCCGGCGCCCCCGGGGAGGCCACCACCACCCACGGCAACGGCAGCAACGGCCACGTCCACCACGGCAACGGCCACGCGCACGCCGGCGACCACGGCGACGACCACGGCAGCGGCCACGGCAGCGGTCCTCGCACCGGCCACGGCAGCGGCCACCTCCGGGACGACGACCACGGCCAGGGATCGGGCGCCCCCGCCCCCGCCGCGGGCAAGGGCGTCCCCACCCCCAAGGACCTCGCGGCACTGCGCGCCCCCGGCACGGGCGTCCCCGCGTCGCAGGGCTCGAGCGCGCTCCGCTGGTCCTCCGACCGGGGCTGGGTCGAGCGCCCCGCCCCCGCGCTCGGCGAACCGGCCGAGACCGCCTCCCTGCCGACCCTCGCCACCCTCACCAGCGCCGAGCAGCGCTGGGCGGACCGCGAGGAGGACATCACCACCGTGGGCGGCGACCCGTTCGAGGTCGGGCAGGTGTTCGCCCGCCGGTGGATGGAACGGCTCCCCGAGCAGAGCCACGTCCAGAAGCTGTCCACCCTCTACCCCCGCATCCCGCACCGGATCGACGGCGAACTCCTCCGCTACGCCGCCCGGTTCGGCCTCCTCGCCCATAAGGACGACCAGATCGACGAGCACGACCGGTACGCGATCCGGGCGGGATTCTGGCGCGAGATCGACGTCCGGGCCGCCACCGAACACGCCCCCGCCCCCGGAGCGGGCCCGGCGACCCCGTAGGCTCTTGCCCCGTGAGTACGGTGTGCGTGGTGCGGGATCTGGTCAAGACGTACCCCGCCACGCGCGGCAGGCGCGGTGCGCCCGCGACACCCGAGGTGCGGGCCACCGACGGGATCAGTCTCGACGTGCGCGGCGGTGAGATCTTCGGCCTGCTCGGCCCCAACGGAGCCGGCAAGTCCACCCTCGTCCGCCAGCTCACCGGGCTCATGCGCCCCGACTCCGGCACGGTCGAGCTCCTCGGCCACGACCTGGTCCGCCACCCCGAGCGGGCCGCCCGCCTCCTCGCGTACCTCGGCCAGGAGTCCACCGCCCTCGACGAGCTGACCGTCGCCCTCGCCGCCGAGACCACCGGCCGGCTGCGCGGCCTCACCGCCCACGACGCACGCGCCGAGCGCGACGCCGTCCTGGCGGAGCTCGGCCTCGGGGAGCTGGCCTCCCGGCCCCTCAGAAAGCTCTCCGGCGGACAGCGCAGGCTCGCCTGCTTCGCCACCGCGCTCGTCGGGCGGCGCCCCGTCCTCGTCCTCGACGAGCCCACCACCGGCATGGACCCCGTCGCCCGCCGCGCCGTCTGGGCGGCCGTCGACCGGCGGCGGGCCGAACACGGCACCACCGTGCTGCTCGTCACCCACAACGTCATCGAGGCCGAGACCGTGCTCGACCGGGTCGCCGTCCTCGAACACGGCAGGGTCATCGCCTGCGACACCCCCGCCGGACTCAAGGAACGCGTCGCCGGCGAGGTCCGCGTCGAACTGATGTGGCGCGAGTCGGCCCCGCTGCACCTGCCCGAGGTCGCCGCGCTGCGCGCGCTCGCGCAGGAGACCGGGCGGCGCTGGGCCCTCCGGCTCGCCCCCGACGCGGCCCGCGCGGCCGTCGCCACCGTCACCGGCGGGGCCGCCTTCGCCGCACTCGACGACTTCACCCTGGCCACGCCCAGCCTGGAGGACGTGTACCTGGCACTGGGCGGCGCGACGGAGGGGCTGGTGAAGGCGTGACGCGCTCCGTACCCCTCCGCGTCACCCACGTCCCGCGCGGCCCCCGTTTCGTCTCCGGCGCCCGGCGTGGCCCCCGTTTCGTCGCCGCCGACCCGCGTGGCCTCCGCTTCGTCGCCGCTGACCCGCGTGGCCCCCGCTTCGTCGCCGCCGACCCGCGTGGCCCCCGCTTCGTCGCCGCCGACCCGCGTGGCCTCCGCTTCGTCTCCGGCGCCCGGCGTGGCCCCCGCTTCGTCTCCGGCGCCCGGCGTGGCCCCCGCTTCGTCTCCGGCGCCCCGCGTGGCCCCCGCTTCGTCTCCCACGTCCCCCGTGGCCCCCGTGTTCCGTACGTGACCGTCAGGAGCTGTACGCAGTGAGCACCGTGCCCGCCGAGGCCCTGCCGACCGGCGCGCCTTCCGTCCGGGGCCCCGGCGCCACCGGGGACGCGGCCGCCGCGCCCCTCGCCCCGCGCGCCCGGCTGCTTCCGGCCATGGCCGCCGTCTACCGCGCGCAGCTCTCCCGGGCCCGGGTCGCCCGGATCCCGCTCCTCTTCGTCGCCACCTTCCAGTCCGTCGGGATCATGGTCCTGATGCGCGGGGTCGTCGACGGCGGCTCCGAGGCGCGCGCCGTCGTGGCCGGATCCACCGTCCTCGTCGTCGCCTTCGTCGCGCTCAACCTGCTCGCCCAGTACTTCGGGCAGCTGCGGGCCACCGGGGGCCTCGACCACTACGCCACCCTGCCCGTGCCGCCCGCCGCCGTCGTGCTCGGCGCCGCCGGCGCGTACGCCTCCTTCACCGTGCCCGGGACCGCCGTCACCGCCGTCGCCGGTTCCGTGCTCTTCGGGCTGCCGCTCGGCCACCTCTGGATCCTCGCCGCCGTCGTCCCGCTCGCCGGGGCGGCGCTCGCCGGACTCGGCGCGGCCCTCGGACTCCTCGCGCCCCGGCAGGAACTGGCCACCCTCCTCGGCCAGCTCGGCATGTCGGCGGCCCTGCTCCTCGGCGTCCTCCCGGCGGAGCGGCTCCCGGAGCCCATCGGCTGGGCACGGGACCTGCTGCCGTCGACGTACGGCGTGGAGGCCCTGGCCCGCACCTTCGAGCCGGACCCCGACTGGGCGGCCGTCGCCCTGGACCTCACCGTGTGCGGTGTGGTCGGTGTGGTCTCCCTCACCGTCGCCACCTGGGCGTACCGGCGGGCCGCCGTCCGCTGAGGCGGGACACAGGAGCACCTGGCACGATGGCGGGGTGACCGCACCTCTGACTCCGCCTCACCAGCCGCAGCCGCACGACCCCGACTGGCCGCCGCCCCCGCCGGCGCTCGGCCCGGAGGGGGACCCGATCACGGCGGCCGAGGTCGTCCGGGGCGTGCTGGTGACCCTCGTCTCCGCGGTCGCGGGGGCGCTGCTCGGAGTGCTGTGGCTGAACCTGGCGCCGCGCGTCCTGCTCATCTCGGACGGCAAGGGCATCTACCTCCGCAACTCCGAGGGGGAGGCGGCGATCGGCTCGGACGGTACGTTCGTGCTCCTCGCGCTGGCCTTCGGGGCGGTCGCCGGGCTCGTCGTCTTCCTGCTGCGCCGCAAGGGCGGTGTCCCGCTGGTGCTCGGCCTCGCGCTCGGCGGCGTCCTCGGCTCGCTGCTCGCCTGGGGCCTCGGGACGTACTTCGGGCCCACGCGGAACGTGATCGCCCACGCGAAGGCGGTCGGCCCGAACGTCGCCTTCGAGGCACCGCTCGAACTGAACCTGGCGGCCGCCGCGATGCTGGCCTGGCCGCTCGCCGCGATGATCACGCACCTGGCGCTCACGGCCCTGTTCGGGCCGCGCGACCCGGAACCGGAGCCGTGGGACCGGCCGAAGGCGTACTGAACCACCCGCGCGGCCCGGGGGAGGGCCGCGCCGGAACGACCGTCAGGCGCGGCCGATCGGGGCCACGACCGCCGAGGTGAGGGCGGCCAGGTCCGCGGGGGAGAGCTCCACCTCAAGGCCGCGGCGGCCCGCCGACACGCAGATGGACGCGTGGTCCGAGGCCGAGGCGTCGAGGACCGTACGGAGCCGCTTGCGCTGGCCAAGCGGGGAGATGCCGCCCCGGACATAGCCCGTGGTGCGCTCCGCAGCCGCCGGGTCCGCCATCGCCGCCCGCTTCCCGCCGACCGCCGAGGCCAGCGCCTTCAGGTCGAGCTGGCCGGCCACCGGCACCACCGCGACCGTCAGCTCGCCGTCGACGTCCGCCACCAGCGTCTTGAAGACCCGGTCGGGAGACACCCCGAGGGCCACCGCCGCCTCCTCGCCGTACGAGGGGGAGGCCGGGTCGTGCTCGTACGCGTGCAGGGTGAACGGGGTGCCGGCCGCCGCCAGGGCCACCGTCGCCGGGGTGCCCCCGTTGTTCTTCTTCTGCTTCTTCGCCACGCGCTCTTCCCTGGGCTGGGCTCGGTCGGTTCAGTTCGGGTACGTCGGTGCCTGCGTCAGGTCCACCGCCGGCAGCGACGGCAGGTGCCGCAGCACGGCCGTCTCCGCGCGCAGCAGCGTCAGCTCCTCGCGCAGCCGGGTCGCGGTGTCCGGGGCCTGGAGCAGCCGCTGCTTCGAGGGCGTGTCCAGGATCGCCGCCGCCGCCACCAGGTACGACACCACCGAGGGGTCGTCCGGCAGCTCGCTCGTCGTCAGCGAACGCTCGCGGGCCCCCGCGAGCCGCTTCTGGTAGCTCCGGAAGGCCCGCAGCACCCCCTCGGAGAGGGTGCCGGCCTCCTCGCCCTGCTCCTCCGGGATCTCCTCGACCTCGGCGACGAGGAACGGCCCGCTCGCGTCGACCGACAGCAGCTTCACCCGGGTCGTGCCGGTGGCCATCACCTCGAAGCTGCCGTCCGAGCGCTCCCTGATCGAGGCGGCGTCGGCGACACAGCCGACCCGGTGGAAGGCCTGGACGGGGTCGGAGCCGAAGCCCGCGGCCGGGCCCTTCTCCGGCAGCGCCGTCGGGTCCGGCATGCCGGGAGCCGTCGGCGCGACCTCGCGGCCGTCGCGGATGGCGACGACGGCGAAGCGGCGCGGCTCCGAGTCGTCGATCGCGAGCAGCTCACGCATCATGGCGCGATAACGCTCCTCGAAGACGTTCAGCGGCAGCACGAGGCCAGGGAACAGCACCGCGTTGAGCGGGAAGAGAGGCAGGCGAGCGGTGGTCACAGCGGCCAAGCCTAATGGCCGCGGGGCCCGCCCCGTCCGGCCCGTCCATGTCCGGTGCCCCACAGCGGCGTCCGGCGGGCCAGCTCCCCCCGGACCCGCTCCCGCGCGGCGAGGAAGCGGCGCAGGGGATCCTCCCGTACGGCGCCCCGACCCGCCCCCTTCGCGGCGCCCCACGGGAACGAGGTCGCGTGGACCCCGATCCGGTCGAACTCTTCCCGCGCCTCCTCCCACCGCGCGCGCTCGACCAGCACGTACGCGAGCAGGTTGCGGACCTCCGCCGGCCACGGGTCGCCCGTCGGGAAGGACGCCGAGAGGGCCAGGGCGCGGTCCGCCGCCCGGTCGATCCGCGGCTCCGGTACGGCCGGGTCCCGGTGCGACGGCACTCGGAGCCGGTCGTAGGCCGCGCGGACCGGCAAGGCCCGCACGAGCGAGCCCGGGGCGGCGTCGTCGGCCGCCTGCTCGGCGAAGTCGAAGGCGGCGCGGTGCGAGCCGTACCACTGCGCGGAGAGGTACTTGAGCGCCGCGACATGGCAGCCGTAGTGGTGCGGGGAGCGGCGCACGGCCTGCTCCCAGAGCGACTCGAAGACGGTGTGCCCGGCATGCGCCCCGCGCGCGTGGTCCAGGGCGAGCCGCCACGGCACCGGGTCGTGCGGGGCCGTCTCGGCGACCGCCTCGATCAGCGGGCCGAGCTCGCGCAGCCGCTCGGCCCGCGCGGGGGAGGCCCAGGCCCTGCGGACGGCGAGCTGCGCCGTGACGAGCAGGGCGTCGGGGTCGCCGGGCGCGACGGAGAGCCAGTGGGTCAGCCAGTCGCCCCTGCTGTACGCGAAGGTGGCGAGCCGGGTGACGTACCGGTCGCGGTCCTCCCACTCGCCCGCGTCCCGGGTGGTGGCGAGCAGTTTCGCGGCGGGCTCCGGATCGGCCAGGGCGGCGGCGACCAGGGCGGGGGCGAGCCGCTCGTCCGGGGCGTCGAGCAGCACGTCGTCGTCCGGGACGAACCCGGCGGCGAGCCGCGGGGCGTGCCGGGCCGAGCGGGCGGCGCCGATCAGGACACGGAGCAAGGACATGGTGTGACGTATTGTCCCCCGGCGCCCGCCGCCGGCGCAGCAGCCCTCACGCCCCGCTCACCAAACCTTCGCGGGCTCAGCCCCTGCTCAGGAGTCGGGTCGCGCCCGCCGCCACCGTCGTCGCCAGGATCCAGCCGAGCAGGATCAGCACCGCCGCCGCCCACTGCCAGATGCCTTCGAGCCGCCAGTAGCCGTCCTGGCCGAGGTTGATCACCGGGACCAGCAGGTCGAGGGCGTACAGCGTGCCGTTCCACTCGGGGGCCTCCTCCGCCTTCAGCGGGACCGGGCGGTAGCGGGAGAACGCCACCGTGCCCGCCGCCCACAGGACCGCCATCCACAGCGCGGCCCGCCCCGGCCGGTAGCCGTACGCCACGGTCCAGTCCTGGAGGTAGCCCCAGAGCTTGCCGGCCACCGGCAGGGTCTCGCGTCTGCGCCGCTGTTTGGCGAGCAGCACCTCGCGGGCGTCGGCGTCCTCCCCGCTGCCGCGCAGGACCGCCGCGAGCCGCTCGTACGGCTCGGGGGCGTACTCCGGGGTCGCCGCCGCCACCCACTCCAGGCGCCGGGACAGCGGGAAGTGCCCGTACGGCACGAGGTTCTCGTAGACGAAGCCGCCCATCGCGAGCCCGCCGGGGCCCGGCCAGCTGGTCGACAGGTCGATCAGGGTGACGACCTTGGCGCCGTTGAGCACGACCCGGCCCTCATCGGGCCGCTCGCCGTTGAACCTCAGCTCCGGGGTGACTATCCGGCGCAGCGAGACCTCCTCCCGGCGGGCCCCGTCCAGCAGGAACCGGGCGTGGTGCAGGTCCACCGCGTCACCGAAACGGCCGTCGTCGAGCCGTACCCCGCCGTGGAACTCCACCGGCTTGCGGTGCGCGTCCTGGGCGGGCGACACCCCGTACGGCGGGGTGGTCGTGGTGCTGCCCGAGAGCCCCGCGTCCTCGTACACCCAGGCCGCGTTCAGATAGAGCGAGCGCTCCACCGTCAGCTGCGGCGCGTTCAGCGCGCGGCGGCCCTGCGCGCCGCGCAGCACACTGCCCCGCAGGCTGAGCGAGACGCCGATCTTCGCCCCGCGCAGGCTCACCTCCCCGTGCGTCTCGATCAGCTCGGCCTGGAGGTCCTGGGCGACCACGAGCCCGTCCGCCGTGATGGCCCGCCCCCGCCGGTCCGGCCACACCTGGATCTGGTTCACCAGCAGGTCCGTGCCGATCTGCGCGTCGGTGAGCCGGATGCCCCACTTCACCCGGCAGCGCGGCAGGTGCAGGTCCCCCTCGGTGTGCAGCCGGGCGGCTTCCAGGCGCGGCAGCGCGCACTCGACCATCCGCAGCGTGCCGAAGCGCGCCTCGGGCAGCACCACCTCGTCGTCGAACCGGCAGCCGTGCAGCTCGACGTACGGCCCTATCGTCCCGCCCGCCAGGTCGAGCACGCCCGTGATCCGGACCCCGCGCAGCTTCAGCGCGGCCACCCGCCCCGATCTGGCCGGGGGTCCCGCGAGCAGCAGCAGTGCCACCACGTCGGCGCGGACACTCCGGTCCGGCCCCCACACCCACCCCCCGAACGGGTCGTCCCGCTCCGCGATCCCCTCCGTCAGATCACACGTCCTGCCGATACGGAACGCCCGCCACACGGCCCGCTCCGGGCCCGTGAGACCGTCCGGCATCCCGTCCTCGTGCGGCTCGGTCACTGCCGCCCCCCTCGCTCTCCACGATCCGCGCCCACGACTCCTCGATTCCGGTTCCAGGGATTCGTGGATTCGTACAGCCGTTCTTCCCTCTGAGTGACGGGCTGAACGCTAACGGTCAGGAGTGGCGACAAGACGCCAGTGTGGCGTGTATCAGCCAGTGATACGGGCGTCCGACGCTGTGGGCCGTCTGAGAGAATTGACCCGTGATCTCTCGAATCGATCTGCGCGGCGAGGCCCTCCCCGAGGGTTCCGCCCTGCGCGACCTGCTGCCCCGTGCCGAGTTCGACGTGGAAGCCGCCCTGGAGAAGGTGCGGCCGATCTGCGAGGACGTCCGGCATCATGGCGCCGCAGCGGTGATCGACTACGGGGAGAAGTTCGACGACGTCCGCGTCCCGAGCCTGCGCGTCCCCGCAGAGGCGATCAGCCGCGCCCTCGACGAGCTCGACCCGGCCGTCCGCGCCGCCCTCGAGGAGTCCATCCGGCGCACCCGCCTCGTCCACCGCGAGCAGCGCCGCACCACCCACACCACCCAGGTCGTCCCCGGCGGCACGGTCACCGAGAAGTGGATCCCGGTCGAGCGCGTCGGCCTGTACGTGCCGGGCGGCCGCGCGGTCTACCCGTCCTCCGTCGTGATGAACGTCGTCCCGGCCCAGGAGGCCGGGGTCGAGGGCGTGGCCCTCGCCTCGCCGCCGCAGAAGGAGTTCGGCGGACTCCCGCACCCGACGATCCTCGCCGCCTGCGCCCTCCTCGGCGTCGACGAGGTGTACGCCGCCGGCGGCGCCCAGGCCATCGCCATGTTCGCGTACGGCACGGAAGGCACCGCGGACGAGCCCGGCTGCGCCCCCGTCAACCTGGTCACCGGCCCCGGCAACATCTACGTGGCCGCGGCCAAGCGCCTCCTCAAGGGCCGTATCGGCATCGACGCCGAGGCCGGCCCCACCGAGATCGCGATCCTCGCGGACTCCACCGCCGACCCCGCGCACGTCGCCGCCGACCTGATCAGCCAGGCCGAGCACGACCCGATGGCCGCCTCCGTCCTCGTCACCGACTCGGACGAGCTCGCCGCCGCCACCGAGGCCGAACTGAAGACCCAGGTCGCCGCCTCCAAGCACGTCGACGACCGGATCGTCCCGGCCCTCGCCGGCCGCCAGTCCGCGATCGTCCTCGTCCGCGACCTCGCCGACGGCCTCAAGGTCGTCGACGCATACGGCGCCGAGCACCTGGAGATCCAGACCGCCGACGCCGCCGCCGTCGCCGACCGCGTGCGCAACGCGGGCGCGATCTTCGTCGGCCCCTGGGCGCCGGTCTCCCTCGGCGACTACTGCGCCGGCTCCAACCACGTCCTGCCCACCGGCGGCTGCGCCTGCCACTCCTCCGGCCTCTCCGTGCAGTCCTTCCTGCGCGGGGTGCACATCGTGGACTACACCCGCGACGCGCTCGCCGAGGTCGCCCACCACGTGGTGACCCTCGCCGAGGCCGAGGACCTGCCCGCGCACGGCGCGGCGATCAAGGCCCGTTTCGGCTGGAAGGTGCCGGCCAAGTGACCGGAATCGACGATCTCCCCGTCCGGGACGAGCTGCGCGGCAAGTCCCCCTACGGCGCGCCCCAGCTCGACGTCCCCGTCCAGCTGAACACCAACGAGAACCCCTACCCGCTGCCCGAGCCCCTGGTGGCCCGGATCGCGGAGCGGGTCGCCGAGGCCGCCCGCGGCCTCAACCGCTACCCCGACCGGGACGCGGTCGAGCTCCGCACCGAACTCGCCCGCTACCTGACCCGCACCGGCAAGCACCCCGTCGCCGTCGAGAACGTCTGGGCGGCCAACGGCTCCAACGAGGTCCTCCAGCAGCTGCTGCAGACCTTCGGCGGCCCCGGCCGTACCGCGATCGGCTTCGAGCCGTCGTACTCGATGCACGCCCTCATCGCCCGCGGCACCGGCACCGGCTGGATCTCCGGGCCGCGCGACGAGGACTTCACGATCGATGTGACGGCGGCGGAGAAGGCGATCGCCGAGCACCGGCCCGACGTCGTCTTCATCACCTCCCCCAACAACCCCACCGGCACCGCCGTCGCCGCCGACACCGTCCTCGCCCTGTACGAGGCGGCCCAGGCGGCCAAGCCCTCGATCGTGGTCGTCGACGAGGCGTACGTGGAGTTCAGCCACCGCGACTCGCTGCTGCCCCTCATCGAGGGCCGCCCGAACCTGGTGGTCTCCCGGACCATGTCCAAGGCCTTCGGCGCCGCCGGACTGCGCCTCGGCTACCTCGCCGCCCACCCCGCCGTGGTCGACGCCGTCCAGCTGGTCCGGCTTCCGTACCACCTCTCCGCCGTCACCCAGGCGACCGCGCTCGCCGCCCTCGAGCACACCGACACCCTCCTCGGGTACGTCGAGCAGCTCAAGGCCGAGCGCGACCGGCTCGTCACCGAGCTGCGCGCCATCGGCTACGAGGTCACCGACTCGGACGCCAACTTCGTGCAGTTCGGGAAGTTCCCCGACACCCACGCGGCCTGGCAGCGCATCCTCGACCGGGGCGTCCTGGTCCGGGACAACGGCGTACCGGGCTGGCTGCGGGTCACCGCCGGCACCCCCGAAGAGAACGACGCGTTCCTCGACGCGGTCCGTGAATTGATGAAGGAGCAGGAGCGATGAGCCGCGTAGGCCGTGTTGAGCGCACCACCAAGGAGACCTCCGTCGTCGTCGAGATCGACCTCGACGGCACCGGAAAGGTCGACGTGTCGACCGGGGTCGGCTTCTACGACCACATGCTCGACCAGCTCGGCCGGCACGGTCTGTTCGACCTGACCGTCAAGACCGACGGCGACCTCCACATCGACTCGCACCACACCATCGAGGACACCGCCCTCGCCCTCGGCGCCGCCTTCAAGCAGGCCCTCGGCGACAAGGTCGGCATCTACCGCTTCGGCAACTGCACCGTCCCGCTCGACGAGTCGCTCGCCCAGGTCACCGTCGACCTCTCCGGCCGCCCGTACCTCGTGCACACCGAGCCCGAGAACATGGCGCCGATGATCGGCTCGTACGACACGACGATGACCCGGCACATCTTCGAGTCCTTCGTCGCCCAGGCCCAGATCGCGCTGCACATCCACGTCCCGTACGGGCGCAACGCCCACCACATCGTGGAGTGCCAGTTCAAGGCCCTCGCCCGCGCCCTCCGCTACGCCTCCGAGCGCGACGTGCGCGCCGCCGGCATCCTCCCCTCCACGAAGGGCGCGCTCTAACCCCATGACCGGCCTCTCCACCATCCTCATCGTCGTCGGGCTCTTCCTCGCCGGCGGTGTGTACTCCTTCTCCAAGCAGCAGCTGCCCAAGGGCGTGATCGCCCTCCTCGCCATCGCCTCCGTGATGTGCCTGGTCGCCGGCGTCCTGCGGATCCAGGGAATCTGGGAATGAGCACCGTGAGCACGTCCAAGAAGGTCGTCGTCTTCGACTACGGCTTCGGCAACGTCCGCTCCGCCGAGCGCGCGCTCGCCCGCGTCGGCGCCGACGTCGAGATCACCCGCGACTACGAGAAGGCCATGAACGCCGACGGGCTCCTCGTCCCCGGCGTCGGCGCCTTCTCCGCCTGCATGCAGGGGCTCAAGGAGGCCCGCGGCGACTGGATCGTCGGCCGCAGGCTCTCCGGCGGCCGCCCGGTCATGGGCATCTGCGTCGGCATGCAGATCCTCTTCGCGCAGGGCATCGAGCACGGCGTGGAGAGCGAGGGCCTCGACGAGTGGCCCGGTACGGTCGAGCCGTTGAACGCCCCCGTCGTCCCCCACATGGGCTGGAACACGGTCGACGCGCCCGAGGACACCGAGATGTTCGCCCAGCTCGACGCCGAAGCCCGGTTCTACTTCGTCCACTCCTACGCCGTGCGCGAGTGGACCCTGGAGGTCGGCAACAAGAACATGCGCGCCCCCAAGGTCACCTGGGCCACCCACGGCGAGCCCTTCGTCGCGGCCGTCGAGAACGGCGCCCTGTGGGCGACCCAGTTCCACCCCGAGAAGTCCGGCGACGCCGGCGCCCAGCTCCTCACCAACTGGATCGGAACCCTGTGAGCACCCTCGAACTCCTCCCCGCCGTCGACGTCCGCGACGGCCAGGCCGTCCGCCTCGTGCACGGCGAGTCCGGCACCGAGACCTCCTACGGCTCCCCCCTCGAGGCGGCCCTCGCCTGGCAGAACTCCGGCGCCGAGTGGCTGCACCTGGTCGACCTGGACGCCGCCTTCGGCACCGGTGACAACCGGCAGCTGATCGCCGAGGTCGCCCAGGCCATGGACATCAAGGTCGAGCTCTCCGGCGGCATCCGCGACGACGCCTCGCTCGCCGCCGCCCTCGCCACCGGCTGCACCCGCGTCAACCTCGGCACCGCCGCCCTGGAGACCCCGGACTGGGTCGCCAAGGTCATCGCCGAGTACGGCGACAAGATCGCCGTCGGTCTCGACGTACGCGGCACGACCCTGCGCGGCCGGGGCTGGACCCGCGACGGCGGCGACCTCTACGAGACGCTGGCCCGCCTCGACTCCGAGGGCTGCTCCCGGTACGTCGTCACCGACATCGCCAAGGACGGCACCCTCCAGGGCCCCAACCTGGAGCTCCTGAAGAACGTCTGCGCGGCCACCGACAAGCCCGTCGTCGCCTCCGGCGGCGTCTCCTCCCTGGACGACCTGCGGGCCCTGTCCGGACTCGTCCCGATCGGCGTCGAGGGCGCGATCGTCGGCAAGGCGCTCTACGCCAAGGCGTTCACCCTGGAAGAGGCGCTCGCGGCGGTGAAGTCGTGACCTCCGAGGTCCGCAAGGTGGTGACCGGCGCGCCCTGGGAGGACCAGTTCGGCTACTCCCGCGCGGTGGAGCTGCCCAACGGCCTGGTCCTGGTCTCCGGCTGTACGTCGGTGGTCGGCGGCCAGATCGCCGGCGGAGGCCCCCACGAGCAGGCGATCAACTCCTTCAACGTGGCCTTCGCGGCGCTGAAGCAGCTGGGCCTCGGCCCGGAGCACGTCGTACGGACCCGGATGTACCTCACGCACGCCCGGGACGTCGACGAGGTCGGCCGCGCGCACAAGGAGCTGTTCGACGCCGTCCGCCCCGCCGCCTCCATGATCATCGTCTCCGGCTTCGTCGACCCGAGCCTGGTCGTCGAGGTCGAGGTCGAGGCGTACCGCCCAGAGGGAGAGAGGGGCAGCGCGGAATGAGTCTCGCCGTACGGGTGATCCCCTGCCTGGACGTCGACAACGGCCGGGTCGTCAAGGGCGTCAACTTCCAGAACCTGCGGGACGCGGGCGACCCCGTCGAGATGGCCAAGCTGTACGACGCCGAGGGCGCCGACGAGCTGACCTTCCTCGACATCACCGCGTCCTCCGGCAACCGGGAGACCACCTACGACGTGGTGCGCCGCACCGCCGAGCAGGTCTTCATCCCGCTCACGGTCGGCGGTGGGGTCCGCGCGGCCGAGGACGTCGACAAGCTGCTGCGGGCCGGGGCCGACAAGGTGGGGGTCAACACCGCCGCCATCGCGCGCCCCGAACTGATCCAGGAGATCGCGGAGCGCTTCGGCCGCCAGGTGCTCGTCCTGTCGGTCGACGCCCGGCGTACCGCATCGGGCTCCTTCGAGGTGACGACGCACGGCGGCCGCAAGGGCACCGGCATCGACGCCGTCGAGTGGGCGCACCGGGCCGCGGAGCTGGGCGCGGGGGAGATCCTGCTCAACTCGATGGACGCGGACGGGACGAAGGACGGCTACGACACCGAGATGATCGCGGCCGTGCGCAAGCACGTCACGGTGCCGGTGATCGCCTCCGGCGGTGCGGGGAAGCTCTCCGACTTCGCGCCGGCCGTGGCGGCGGGCGCGGACGCCGTGCTCGCGGCCTCTGTCTTCCACTTCGGCGATCTGCGGATCCCGCAGGTCAAGGACGCGCTGCGGGAGGCGGGCCACCCGGTCCGCTGAGCGCAGCTGGAGAGGGCCCCTCAGGGGGCCCTCTCTCTTTCCTCAGATATGCAGGATTATTTGTGCAATTTCCATTGCGCAAGTTTTCCTTCGTATCTAGGGTCGCTGTCATGACCTCGCCGGAGACCCGCCGGATCACCGATCTCGGCACCCTCAAAGCCATCTCGCACCCGCTGCGGATGCGCCTCTACCGCGCCCTCTTCGTGGCCCGCACCGCCACCGCCTCCCAGCTGGCCGAGCAGGTCGACGAAGCCGTCTCGCTCGTCAGCTACCACCTGCGCAAACTCGCCGAGCACGGCCTCGTCGAGGAGGCCGAGGCCCAGTCGACGGACGGCCGCGAGCGCTGGTGGCAGCCCAGCTCGTACGGCGTCAGCATCCGCGACGAGGACGTCAGGGGCACTCCGGAGCTGGCCGCCGCGAGCGACGCACTCGGCCGCACCATCAGCGAACAGCGGGTCGAGCTCCACCGGCGCTTCCTCGACGAGCGGCTGACCTGGTCCGACGCCTGGCGCTCCGCCTCCGTCAGCTCGGAGTGGCTGCCCCGCCTCACCGCCGCCGAGCTCACCGCCCTCGGCGAGGAGCTGGAAGCCGTCTTCGAGAAGTACGACCGGAGGGCCCGCGCCGCCGAAGCGGCCGGCGACACCGAGGGCCGCGAGAACACCGCCATCCACCTCAACGCGTTCCCGTACCGCTCATGACGGGCACCGCGGAGGGCCCCGCCGCAGAGGCCGCGACCGTGGCGGGCCGCGCCGCGCAGGCCCCGGCCGTCGAGGCCCCCGCTGCCGGGCGTCCCGCCCACCGTGACCCCCAGGTCCTGCGCTGGCTCGGTGCCTACACCGCCTCCACCGTCGGCGACAGCGTCTACTACCTGGCCCTCTCCTGGGCCGCCGTCAGCAGCGGCAGCCCCGCCCAGGCCGGGCTCGTCATGGCCGTATCCGCCGTGCCCCGCGTGCTGCTCATGCTCTTCGGCGGAGTGATCGCCGACCGCCTCGGCCCGCGCCGGGTCGTCATCGCCTCCGACACCGTCCGCTGCCTCGTCGCCCTCGGCCTCGCCGCGGTCTTCCTCCTCGCCTCGCCCGGCCTGTGGGCCCTCGCCCTCGTCGCCCTCGTGTTCGGCGTCGTCGACGCCCTCTTCATGCCGGCCGTCGGCGCGCTGCCGCCCCGGATCACGGCGCACGACCAGCTCGCCCGCGTCCAGGGCATGCGCGGCATCGCCCAACGCCTCGGGCCCGTCCTCGGCGCCCCACTGGGCGGCCTCGCCGTCGCCGCCGGCGGCTCCGCCACCGCCTTCGGCATCGCCGGGGTGCTCTTCGCCCTCTCCCTGCCCCTGCTCTACGCGCTCAAGCTCCGCCCCCTGCCGGGCACGGACGGGACGACCGGCGACCGCACGGCCCTGCGGGACCTTGCCGACGGTCTGCGCTACCTCCGCCGCCACCGCGTCCTCGGCCCGATGATGATCGTCGTGCTCCTCGGGGACCTCGGCTTCGCCGGCCCCCTCAACGTCGGCCTCACGATCCTCGCCGACCAGCGAGGCTGGGGCGCCGCCGGCATCGGCTGGATCCTCGCCGGATTCGGTACGGGCGCCGGCGCCGCCTCCCTGCTGCTGACCGTCAAGGGCCGGATACCCCGGGCCGGCACCGTCCTCGGCTGGACCATCGTCCTCGGAGCCGTATCGATCGGCGCACTCGCCCACACCCCGCTGCTGCCGGTCGCGGTGGCCCTCGCCCTCTCCGTCGGCCTGCTCGCCGGACTCTCAGGCGTCCTGTGCGGCGCCGTCATCCAGACCGCGTGCGACCCCGCGTACCTGGGCCGGGTCAGCGCCGTGTCGGGCCTCGGCAGCCTCGGCATCGCCCCGCTGAGCTTCCCGCTCACCGGCGCGGCGATCGGCCTGTGGGGTGCGGGACCGGTCTTCGTCGTCAGCGCCGCGGTCTGCGCCCTGTCCGGCGTGTACGCCCTCGCGGTCCCGGCCCTCCGGCAGGCCGAACTGCCCCGCTAGGGAGCGTTCCCCCCAACCGTCAGAGCCCCAGCTGCTTCGTCTCGCTCAGCCGCTCGATCGCCTCCGGCTCCCCGTCGAGCTCCACCTTGGCCGAGGCCTGGCGCCCGTACAGGTACATCGTCAGCTCGCCCGGCTCCCCGGAGGCCGTCACCACCGGGGTGCCCCGGTGGGCCACCACCGTCTGGCCGTTCGGACGGCGCAGCACCAGGCCCACCGGGACCTTGCGGCCCAGGAGGCGGGCGGTGCGCTCAAGACGGGACCAGAGGGCGTCCGCGAAGACCGGGTCGAGCTCGCGCGACGACCACTCGGGCTGGGCCCGGCGCACGTCCTCGGCGTGGACGTAGAACTCGACGACGTTCGCCCCCTCGTCCACCTGCTTGATGGTGAACGGGGAGAACCGCGGGGGCCCGTACGGATGAGCTGGATCAGCTCCTCGTACGGCTTGTCGGCGAACTCCGCCTGCACCCTGTCCTGCCGCTCCTTCAGCGCCGGTACGAGGGAGCCGGCCGCCGCGTCCGGGCGCCGCTCCCGCACCACCACATGGGCCGCGAGGTCCCGCGTCCGCCAGCCCTCGCAGAGCGTCGGGGCGTCAGGACCGGCCGCTTCCAACAGGTCGGCGAGCAGAAGCCGTTCACGTTTGGCATGGGTCGACATGACCGCCAGCGTACGGCGGCCGCCGCCGGTCCGCCCAGTGGACGCTCCGCCGGACCCCACCCCGGGTCGCGGCACAATGGCGCCATGAGCAGCAATCTCGACCCGGCCCTCTCCGCCCGGCTCAAGCGCAGCCCCGACGGGCTCGTCCCCGCCATCGCCCAGCAGTACGACACCGGCGAGGTGCTGATGCTCGGCTGGATGGACGACGAGGCCCTGCACCGCACCCTCACCACCGGCCGCTGCACCTACTGGTCCCGCAGCCGCCAGGAGTACTGGGTCAAGGGTGACACCTCGGGCCACTTCCAGCACGTCAAGTCCGTCGCCCTCGACTGCGACGCCGACACCGTCCTCGTCAAGGTCGACCAGGTCGGAGCCGCCTGCCACACCGGCACCCGGACCTGCTTCGACGCCGATGTGCTCCCCGTATCCGCGTCCGACGCGGACCCCGTATCCGAGTAGGGTCTGGCGCCATGGATCTCGACACCTTCCGCAAGCTGGCGGCCGACCGCCGCGTCATCCCCGTCAGCCGCCGGCTGCTCGCGGACGGCGACACCCCGGTCGGGCTCTACCGCAAGCTCGCCGCCGAACGGCCCGGCACCTTCCTCCTCGAATCCGCGGAGAACGGCCGCAGCTGGTCCCGCTACTCCTTCATCGGCGTCCGCAGCGACGCCACCCTGACCGTGAAGGACGGCGAGGCCCGCTGGCTGGGCACCCCGCCCGTCGGCGTCCCCACGGACGGCGACCCGCTCCAGGCCCTGCGCGCCACCGTCGAGACCCTCCACACCCCGCGCGACCTGGCCTCCGGCATGCCCCCGTTCACCGGCGGCATGGTCGGCTACCTCGGCTACGACATCGTCCGCCGCCTGGAGAAGATCGGGGACTCCACCCGCGACGACCTGCGGCTCCCCGAGCTGACCATGCTCCTCACCAGCGACCTCGCGGTCCTCGACCACTGGGACGGCTCGGTCCTGCTGATCGCCAACGCGATCAACCACAACGACCTGGACACCGGCATCGAGGAGGCGTACGCGCACGCCGTCGCCCGCCTCGACGCGATGGAGGCCGACCTGGCCCGTCCCGTCGCCGGCGCCCCCACCGCCCTGCCCGACTCGGCGCTCCCCGAGTTCTCGGCGCTCTGGGGCGGCCCGGCCTACCAGGACGCCGTCGAGGACATCAAGGAGCGCATCCGGGCCGGCGAGGCCTTCCAGGTCGTGCCCTCGCAGCGGTTCGAGACCCCCTGCACCGCCTCCGCGCTCGACGTGTACCGGGTCCTGCGGGCCACCAACCCCTCCCCGTACATGTACCTGTTCCGCTTCGAGAACGGCTTCGACGTCGTCGGATCCAGCCCCGAGGCCCTCGTCAAGGTCGAGGACGGGCACGCGATGCTCCACCCCATCGCCGGCACCCGGCACCGCGGTGCCACCCCGCAGGAGGACCACGACCTCGCCGAGGAACTCCTCGCCGACCCCAAGGAACGCGCCGAGCACCTCATGCTCGTCGACCTCGGCCGCAACGACCTCGGCCGGGTCTGCGCCCCCGGCTCCGTCGAGGTCGTCGACTTCATGTCCGTCGAGCGCTACTCGCACGTCATGCACATCGTCTCCACCGTGACCGGCGAGGTCGCCGAGGGCAGGACCGCCTTCGACGTCCTCACCGCCTGCTTCCCGGCCGGCACGCTCTCCGGCGCGCCCAAGCCCCGCGCCATGCAGATCATCGAGGAGCTCGAACCCTCCCGGCGCGGCCTCTACGGCGGATGTGTCGGTTATCTCGATTTCGCCGGCGACGCGGACACCGCCATCGCCATCCGCACCGCCCTGCTCCGCGACGGAACCGCGTACGTGCAGGCCGGAGCGGGTGTCGTCGCCGACTCCGACCCCGTCGCCGAGGACAACGAGTGCCGCAACAAGGCCGCCGCCGTCCTCCGCGCCGTCCACACCGCCAACCGGATGAACGGCAACTGAGCACGTAGGGGATAGTGGGGTACGTGAGTGCCGTACCCGTACCCCAGCCCCGGGCCGCCCGCGCGGCCGTCCCCACCGGCGGCCGCCGCAGCCTGGCCGCGGCCCTCCTCCTCGGCGCCCTCGGCGCCACCGTCGTCCTGCTCTCCGCCGGCCAGATCTGGGCGGAGGGCACCGCGTCCGTCGGCGGCGGCACCGTCCCCGTCGAGGCCGACGGCGGCAGCGTGACCGGCGTGCCGACCGCCCTCGCGATCGTCGGCCTCGCCGCGCTCTTCGCCGTCTTCGCCGTCCGCCGCACCGGCCGCACCCTCGTCGCCGCGCTCCTCGCGCTCAGCGGCGCGGGCGCCGCGCTCGCCGCCGTCCTCGGTGCGTCCGACAGCGCCGCGCTGAACGCCGAGGCCGCCCGGATAAGCGGCGACACCGCCGCCGCCGTGGCCGGCCTCACCCACACCGTCTGGCCGTACGTGACCGCCGCGGGCGCCGTCCTCATCCTGCTCGCCGGTCTCTTCGCGCTGCGCTTCGGCAAGAGCTGGCCCGCGATGGGCGGCCGCTACGAGCGCTCCGGAGCCCCCCGCGCCGGGCGCAAGGCCCCCACGACCGACCCGGACCGGCCGGAGGACCTGTGGAAGGCCCTGGACCGCGGCGAGGACCCCACCCGCGAAGCGTGACGGGAGCACCGGCCGCGACGCGTGATCGTCCCGGTACCCCCGATTCATCCTCGCGCGCCCGCGTGCGGGACAATGAGCTCCGAGTGTCCGCGCACGCGAGACCTCACCATCGAGCAACTGCAACGAGGAGCAACTCATGGCGGGCAGCGCCCACGGACACACCCCGGCCGCCTGGACCGGTGTCATCATCTCCTTCATCGGCTTCTGCATCGCCGGAGTCTGCATGGTGGCCGTCAACCTGCCCGGTTTCTGGGTCGGCATGGGTGTCATCGTGCTCGGCGGCATCGTCGGCGGCGCGATGAAGGCGGCGGGCCTCGGCATGCCGAAGGAGTCGGAGGCCGTCACCGCGGCCCGCGAGGCCGCGACCCTGCAGGCCCGTTCCTGACGCGCCACGACGCACCCGAGAGCGCAGTCCGGCCGTGCCGGGCTGCGCTCTCGCGCGTCCGGGGCGAGAATCACCGGGTGGACCCGCAGCCGACGGCCGGAGCCGTGACCGACACTTCCCCCACCCGACCGGGTGAATCCACCCGACCGGACGGGGCGAGGGACGCTCCCGCGCGGCCGGGGCCGCCGGGGCGGCCGCCGGCGAGTGGTCCTGCGGGGGACGGGAGCCCCGTACAGCCGGGGAGCCCGGCCGGGGAGGCCGACCCGGCGGGCGACGGGAGCCCCGTACCGCCGCCGCACGCGCACGCGTGGATCGGGCCCGCCGGCGCTCCCGTGCCCCCGCCGCGTCCGCGACCGCTCGCGCGGCGGCTGTTCGCGCCCCTCGCCGCCCTCACCGGGGTCGCCGCCGCCTTCGCGTACGTCGGGACCGTCGACCCCAACGAACCCGGGCACTACCCCGTCTGCCCGCTGCTCCGCTTCACCGGCGTCTACTGCCCCGGCTGCGGCGGGCTCCGCAGCGCCCATGCCTTCGTTCACGGCGACCTCCCGGCCGCCCTCAGCGCCAACGCCCTCGCCGTCGTCGGCTACGGACTCTTCGGCGCCCTCATGGCCCTCTGGCTGATTCGAGCCGTCCGCGGAGTGCCCATGCGCCTCGCGATCCCCCCGGCCTCGGCGTGGGGGATCGGAGCCGTCCTCGCCCTCTTCACCCTGGTCCGGAACCTTCCCTTCGGCTCCGCGCTCGCCCCCTGAGGGCCCCGCGCGGCCCCACGGGGACCCCGACGAGAGTCCCAGCAGATGGGACGCCACTCCGGCCGATGCGGGTACGGAGCCGTCCAGCGGATAGGATCGAAGTGGCTGAACCTGGTTCATCATCACCATCACCGTCCCGGAAGGGGGCCCCTCGCGTGAGTGTGCTCGACGAGATCATCGAAGGCGTACGCGCCGACCTCGCAGAGCGGCAGGCGCGGGTCACCCTCGACGAGCTCAAGGAGCGCGCCGCCAAGGCGCCGCAGGCCAAGGACGGCGTCGCCGCGCTGCGCGGGGACGGCGTCACGGTGATCTGCGAGGTCAAGCGCTCCAGCCCGTCCAAGGGCGCGCTCGCCGCGATCGCCGACCCGGCCGGACTCGCCGCGGACTACGAGGCGGGCGGCGCCGCCGTCATCTCCGTCCTCACCGAGCAGCGCCGCTTCGGCGGCTCCCTCGAGGACCTGGAGGCCGTCAGGGCCCGGGTCGACATCCCGGTCCTGCGCAAGGACTTCATCGTCACCGCGTACCAGCTCTGGGAAGCACGCGCGTACGGAGCGGATCTCGCGCTCCTCATCGTCGCCGCCCTGGAGCAGGAGGCCCTGGTCTCCCTCATCGAGCGCGCCGAGTCCATCGGGCTCACCCCGCTCGTCGAGGTGCACGACGAGGAGGAGGTCGAGCGCGCCGTCGACGCGGGCGCCCGGATCATCGGTGTCAACGCCCGCAACCTCAAGACCCTCAAGGTCGACCGCACCACCTTCGAGCGCGTCGCCCCCGAGATCCCCAAGGGCATCGTCAAGATCGCCGAGTCCGGCGTCCGCGGCCCGCACGACCTCATCGCCTACGCCAACGCGGGCGCCGACGCGGTCCTGGTCGGCGAGTCCCTCGTCACCGGCCGCGACCCGAAGGGCGCCGTCGCCGACCTCGTCGCCGCCGGTGCCCACCCGGCGCTGCGGCACGGCCGGAGCTGACCGCACCATGACCCGCCGCCGCGCCACGCCGACCGCCCCGGGCACCGCCCCGGGGACCGTCGGCGTGCCCCGGGGGCACGTCACACCGGCCGTGACCGGCGCCTCGAGCCGCGCCATGCGCACCCGGCTGCGTACCGCCGCCGCTCCTGCCCACGCCCCGCTGGCCCGGGGCTGCCGGCCGCGCGGCTGCCGCGCGCCCGCCCGCCGTGTCCACGGCCGCCGGGTCCGGTACGTCATCGGCTCGGAGCCGGGCCAGGTCAACGGCATGCGATGGCGCCGGCGCCTCGCGCGCCTTCTCACACACGACCACAACGCCTGACCCCCTCTTCGGGGCCGCCGCCCGATGCGGACGACCGCCCCGCAGGCGCGGGCAACCGCCCGGACCGAGCCGCAGCGCCGTGTGGGCAATCGTCCCGCAGGGCGGGACGGGTGGGCACACGGGACGGCGCCCTTGGCGGGTGCCTCCGCCCCTTGTGCCTGTGCCGCACCACCTGTGCGGCGCCACACCCGGTGCGGGTTCAGGCGCGGAAGCCCAGGCCCGGCAAGGGGCGCCGTTCCCGTTATGCCCATTCGTTCCGCCCCAGCGGAACGAATGCCCACGACGAGGGGGCGGCGGGCGCGGCCCGGCGACGGCGCTGTGGTGTGTGGACGGTCCGCGCGCATAACGTGACCACCGACCGCACGTTACCCGGGGCACCCGCCCCGCGAGGAGCAGCCGCATGTCCAGCGAGTTCTTCCTTCCCGACCCGGAGGGTCAGGTCCCCAGCCCCGAGGGCTACTTCGGCGCCTACGGCGGCAAGTTCATCCCGGAGGCCCTCGTCGCCGCCGTCGACGAGGTCGCCGTCGAGTACGACAAGGCGAAGACCGACCCCGAGTTCGCCCGCGAGCTCAACGAGCTGATGGTCGACTACACCGGCCGCCCGAGCGCCCTCACCGAGGTCCCCAGGTTCGCCGAGCACGCCGGCGGCGCCCGGATCTTCCTCAAGCGCGAGGACCTCAACCACACCGGCTCGCACAAGATCAACAACGTGCTCGGCCAGGCCCTGCTGACCAGGCGCATGGGCAAGACCCGGGTCATCGCCGAGACCGGCGCCGGCCAGCACGGCGTGGCCACCGCCACCGCCTGCGCCCTCTTCGGCCTCGACTGCACCATCTACATGGGCGAGATCGACACCCAGCGCCAGGCCCTCAACGTGGCCCGGATGCGGATGCTCGGCGCCGAGGTCGTCGCCGTGAAGTCCGGCAGCCGCACCCTCAAGGACGCCATCAACGAGGCGTTCCGCGACTGGGTCGCCAACGTGGACCGCACCCACTACCTGTTCGGCACCGTGGCCGGCCCGCACCCCTTCCCCGCCATGGTCCGCGACTTCCACCGGGTCATCGGCGTCGAGGCCCGCCGCCAGATCCTGGAGCGCGCCGGACGCCTCCCCGACGCGGCCCTCGCCTGTGTCGGCGGCGGCTCCAACGCCATCGGCCTCTTCCACGCCTTCATCCCGGACGCCGGCGTGCGCCTGATCGGCTGCGAGCCGGCCGGCCACGGCGTCGAGACCGGCGAGCACGCGGCCACCCTCACCGCCGGCGAGCCCGGCATCCTGCACGGTTCGCGGAGTTACGTCCTCCAGGACGAGGAGGGCCAGATCACCGAGCCGTACTCGATCTCGGCCGGCCTCGACTACCCCGGCATCGGCCCGGAGCACGCCTACCTCAAGGACAGCGGGCGCGGCGAGTACCGCGCGGTCACCGACGACGCCGCCATGCAGGCGCTGCGGCTGCTCTCCCGTACCGAGGGCATCATCCCGGCCATCGAGTCGGCGCACGCCCTCGCCGGGGCCCTGGAGGTCGGCAAGGAGCTAGGCAAGGACGCCCTGCTCCTCGTCAACCTCTCCGGGCGCGGCGACAAGGACATGGACACGGCCGCCCGCTACTTCGGGCTCTACGACACCGACGCAGAGGTCGCCGCGGACGCCGGCACCGGCACCGCCGAGATCGAGGGGGACTCCAAGTGACCGGCAACATCCAGCTGCTCAGCGACACCCTCGCCAAGGCGAAGTCGGAGGACCGGGCCGCGCTCATCGCGTACCTCCCGGCCGGCTTTCCGACCGTCGACGGCGGCATCGCCGCCATCAAGGCCGTCTTCGCCGGCGGCGCGGACGTGGTCGAGGTCGGACTCCCGCACAGTGACCCGGTCCTCGACGGGCCGGTCATCCAGACCGCCGACGACATCGCCCTGCGCGGCGGCGTCAAGATCGCCGACGTCATGCGCACGGTCCGCGAGGCCCACGAGGCCACCGGCAAGCCGGTCCTCGTCATGACGTACTGGAACCCGATCGACCGGTACGGCGTCGAGCGCTTCACCGAGGAGCTCGCCGCAGCGGGCGGCGCCGGCTGCATCCTCCCCGACCTGCCGGTCCAGGAGTCCGCCCTCTGGCGCGAGCACGCCGACAAGCACGGTCTCGCCACCGTCTTCGTCGTCGCGCCCAGCAGCAAGGACGAGCGCCTCGCCACCATCACGGCGGCCGGTTCCGGCTTCGTCTACGCCGCCTCCCTGATGGGCGTCACCGGCACCCGCGCGTCGGTCGGCGCGCAGGCCGCCGACCTCGTCCGCCGCACCCGCGCCACCGCGGACCTTCCCGTCTGCGTCGGGCTCGGTGTCTCCGACGCCGCCCAGGCCAAGGAGGTCGCCGCCTTCGCCGACGGCGTGATCGTCGGCTCCGCGTTCGTGAAGCGGATCCTCGACGCCGACGGCGACGAGGCCGCGGGACTCGCCGCCGTAAGGGAACTGGCGGCCGAACTCGCCGAGGGTGTCCGCCGCGTTTCGTAACCCGTATGGGTGGATCTGCGACCGGGGAGGCACGCACGTGCCTCCCCGGTTCGTTCCTGAGGCGTGAGCGAGACGAACCGTGGTGACGGTACAGGGAGCGCGCGGGAGCGCCTCAAGCAGCAGCGTGAGCGAGAGAAGAGCCGCGAGAAGCAGCGGCGCGTCCTGATCGTGTCGGCGGCGGTGGTCGGAGTCCTCGGCCTGGCCGCGGTCGTCGGCGTGATCGCCGCGGGCGGCGGCAAGGACGGCGGGTCGGACAAGGCGGGCCCGGTCGTCGCGCCGACCGGTGCGATCAACGAGGACGACAAGCCCGCCATCGTCACGGGCAAGGCGGACGCGCCGTCGACGCTCGCGATCTGGGAGGACTTCCGCTGCCCCGCGTGCGCCCAGTTCGAGAACGTCATGCGGGACGCGATCCACGAGCTGGAGGCGTCCGGCGCCCTCAAGACCGAGTACCACCTCGCCACCCTCATCGACGGGAACATGGGCGGCAGCGGCTCGCTGCGCGCGGCGAACGCGGCCGCGTGCGCGCAGGACGCGGGGAAGTTCACCGCGTACCACGACACGCTGTACATCAACCAGCCGCCGGAGCCGGACGACGCCTTCGGCAAGAACGAGAAGCTGATCGAGCTGGCGGGGAAGGTGCCGGGGCTCGAGACGCCGGCCTTCCGCAGCTGTGTGAACGAGGGGACGCACGACAGCTGGGTGGTCAAGTCGAACGAGGCCTTCCAGAACGGCGGCTTCCGCGGCACGCCGTCCGTCCTCCTCAACGGAGAATCGATCTTCCCGACGAAGGGGAACGAGCAGATCTCCCCGGAGAACCTGAAGAAGTGGGTCGCCGAGGCCAACAAGGGCAAGAAGCCCGGCACGGCCTCCCCTTCGGCGGGTTAGTTACCCAGACGTTGCCGGGTGGGCTGCCGCCCCGCCCGCCCGGCAGGGTAGCGTCGGACCTGCCATGGACCTTGCCTATATTCCCAGCCCGTCGACCGGCGTGATCAATCTCGGACCGATCCCGCTGCGCGGCTATGCCTTCTGCATCATCATCGGTGTCTTCGTCGCCGTCTGGTACGGCAACAAGCGGTGGATCGCCCGGGGCGGCACCGCCGGCACCGTGGCCGACATCGCCGTCTGGGCGGTGCCCTTCGGCCTCGTCGGCGGACGCCTCTACCACGTGATCACCGACTACCAGCTGTACTTCAGCGAGGGTGAGAACTGGGTCGACGCCTTCAAGATCTGGGAGGGCGGCCTCGGTATCTGGGGCGCCATCGCGCTCGGCGCGGTGGGTGCCTGGATCGCCTGCCGCCGCCGGGGCATCCCCCTCCCGGCGTACGCCGACGCCATCGCGCCCGGCATCGCCCTCGCCCAGGCCATCGGCCGCTGGGGCAACTGGTTCAACCAGGAGCTGTACGGCAAGCCGACCAACCTGCCCTGGGCCCTGGAGATCTCCGAGGGCACGAACCGCGAGGCCGGGACCTACCACCCGACCTTCCTGTACGAGTCGCTCTGGTGCATCGGCGTCGCCCTCCTGGTCGTCTGGGCCGACCGCCGCTTCAAGCTCGGCCACGGGCGCGCCTTCGCGCTGTACGTCGCCGCGTACTGCGCCGGCCGGGCCTGGATCGAGTACATGCGCGTCGACGAGGCGCACCACGTGCTCGGCCTGCGGCTGAACGTCTGGACGGCGATCGTCGTCTTCGTGCTCGCGGTGGTCTACATCGTGATCTCGGCCCGGGTCAGTCCCGGCCGCGAGGAGATCGTGGAGCCGAAGGCCGACAAGACCGCCGCGACCGAGAAGGCAGCCCCGAGCGACAAGGCGGCCACGACCGAGAAGGCGGACGATACGGACGCCGAGCCGGAGGACACCGCGGCTCCGGAGGGCTCCGCGGCGGGGGCGGACTCCGACGAGGACGCGGAGCACGAGCACGGGGCCGACAACGGCGCCGGGTCCGCCGCCAAGAGCTGATCCGTCCGCCCGCGTGCTGCGCGGCAGTACTTCGTAGCGGGCCGAGAGGGCCGTCGGGACCGAGAGGTCCCGGCGGCCCTTTCTTCGTCTGCCGGGGTACGGGTGTCAGGCCGTCCGGGCCGCGAGGGCGAGGACGCGGTGGGCGCCCTCCACCACCGCCGCGTCGACGAAGCGGCCGTCCGGGAGGGCAAGCGCGCCCCGCTCGGTACCGGCCGCCGCGACGATCTCCCGTGCCGCGTCGACCTCCTCCGGGGTGGGGAGGTAGGCGCGCTCGATGACCGGGAGCTGGCGCGGGTGGATGGCCGCCCGGCCGAGGAAGCCCATGGCCCGGCCGCGGGCGCAGCCGGCGGCCAGCGCGTCCAGGTCGCCGATGTCGGGGTGCACCGACTGGGCCGGCGGCGGGAGGCCGGCCGCGCGGGCCGCGACCACCACCCGGCCGCGCGGCCAGTCGAGGGCGCCGTCCTCCCGTACCCCCAGGTCGGCGCGGAGGTCGGCCTCGCCGAGCGCGATGCCGCGCACGGCGGGGTGGGCGGTGGCGATGGCGTACGCGTGCTCCACGGCGAGGGCGTTCTCCAGGAGCGGGTAGAGGGGGAGGCCCGGGGCGAGGGCGGCGATCCGGTGGATGTCAGTGGCGTGTGTCACCTTGGGTACACGGAGACCGCAGAGGCCGGGGAGGGGGGCCAGGGTGGGGATGTCGTGCGGGGAGTGGACGCGGACGTGGACCGGGACGGGGTGGGGGTCCGCGAGTAGATCGGCCGTGGCGTCGAGGGCGTACGCCTTGCGGTGCGGGGCGACCGCGTCCTCCAGGTCGACGATCACGACGTCGGCGCCGGCGGCCAGCGCCTTGCGGACGATCTCGGGGCGGTCGCCCGGTGCGTACAGCCAGGTGAGGGGGGTGCGGACCCGGTTGAGACCGTCGACGCCGTCCGTCACGGCGCTCGTACCGCCGGCGCTCATACCGCCCCCTGGTCGCGGAGGGCGCCGATCTCGGCGGGGGTGAGGCCGAGTTCGGTGAGGACGGCGGTGGTGTCGGCGCCGTGGGGGCGGCCGGGCCAGCGGATGCCTCCGGGCGTCTCGGAGAGGCGGAAGAGGACGTTCTGCATCTTGATCGGGCCGAGTTCGGGGTCCTGGACCTCGGTGACGGTGCCGAGCGCCTGGTACTGGGGGTCGTCGACGACGTCCCGGATGTCGTAGACGGGGGCGATCGCCGCCTCCGCCTTCTCGAAGGCCGCCATCGCCTCGTCCCGGGTGTGACGGGCGATCCAGGTGCCGACCGCCTCGTCCAGGACGTCCGCGTGCGCGGCCCGGCCGGTGCCGTCGGCGAACCACGGCTCGTCGATCAGCTCCGGGCGGCCGACGAGCCGCAGCACCCGCTCGGCGATCGACTGGGCGGAGGTGGAGACGGCGACCCAGGAGCCGTCGGCGGTCCGGTAGGTGTTGCGCGGGGCGTTGTTGCGGGAGCGGTTGCCGGTGCGGGGCTGGACGTAACCGAGTTGGTCGTACCAGAGGGGGTGGGGTCCGATGACCGAGAGCATCGGTTCGATGATCGCCATGTCGACGACCTGGCCGCGGCCGGTCGTCGTCCTCGCGGTGAGCGCGGTCATCACCGCGTACGCCGTGGCCAGGGCGGCGATCGAGTCGGCCAGGCCGAAGGGGGGCAGGGTGGGCGGGCCCTCGGGTTCGCCGGTGATGGCGGCGAACCCGCTCATCGCCTCGGCGAGGGTGCCGAAGCCGGGGCGGTGGGCGTACGGGCCGAACTGGCCGAAGCCGGTGACGCGGGCGAGGACGAGCCGCGGGTTGACGGTGGAGAGCTCCTCCCAGCCCAGACCCCAGCGTTCCAGGGTGCCGGGGCGGAAGTTCTCCACGATCACGTCGGCGTCGGCGGCGAGCGCCAGGAGGGTGCCGCGGCCGCCCGGCGCCGACAGGTCGAGGGTGATCGTCCGCTTGTTGCGGCCGAGGACCTTCCACCAGAGACCGACGCCGTCCTTGGCGGGGCCGTGGCCACGGGACGGATCGGGCTTGCGGGGATGCTCGACCTTGACGACGTCGGCACCGAAGTCGCCGAGCATCGTGGCCGCGAGCGGACCGGCGAAGAGGGTCGCGAGATCCAGGACGCGCAGCCCGTGCAGGGGCGGAAGGGGGGTCGCGGGCGCGGGGAGTGACGAGCCGGCCGGTGCGGTGGGCGGTGCGGTGGACGGGGCGGTGGACGGAGCGTGGGCGGTCATACGGGGTCGGCCTCCAACGTGTCGGGGGAGAGGAAGGCCGCCTCGATCTCGACGCGGTACGGCATCGAGGTCGACGCGCCCTCGCGCCGCACGGAGAGCGCGGCGGCGGCCTGCGCCCAGGCCAGGGCCTCCGGGGCGGGGCGGCCCTCACCGAGGGCCACCGCGAGCGCGCCGACGAAGGTGTCGCCGGCCCCGGTGGTGTCCACGGCCCGGACGCGGGGGGCGGGCACCTCGACCGGATCGGCGCCCCGAGCCGCGTACAGGCTGCCGGCCGCCCCCAGGGTGACGACCACCTCGGGGACGTCCCGGAGCAGGGCCTGGGCGGCCTCGCGGGGGTCGGTCAGACCGGTGAGCGCGGCGGCCTCGTGCTCGTTGGGCACCAACAGGTCGACGGAGGCGAGGAGTTCGGGCGGCAAGGGCTGGGCGGGGGCGGGGGTGAGGATGGTGCGGACGCCGAGCCGGCGGGCGGTCGCGGCGCCCTCCACGACGACGGAGAGGGGGAGTTCGAGCTGGAGGAGCAGGGTGTCGGCGGTGCCGATGAGCGCCTCGTCGCCGTGGGTCAGGGAGGTGACGGCGCCGTTGGCGCCGGGGACGACGACGATCGCGTTGCCGCCCTCGTCGTCGACGACGATGTGCGCGGTGCCGGAGGAGCCCTGGGCGGTGCGCAGCAGATCGGTGTCGACGGCGCAGTGCTCCAGGGTGGCGCGGAGCCGTACCCCGAAGTCGTCCGCGCCGACCGCGCCGATCATCGCCACCTCGCCGCCCGCGCGGGCGGCGGCGACGGCCTGGTTGGCGCCCTTGCCGCCGGGGATCGTACGGAAGGACCGGCCGGTGACGGTCTCGCCGAGGGCCGGGGCCTTCGGCACGTAGGCGACGAGGTCCATGTTCGTGCTGCCGAGTACGACGATGCTGGTCATGGGCGTACTGCCTCCAGGTGGGTCAGTTCGGCCAGGGTGTCGAAGCCGATGCCGTCGAAGGACGGGACCGAGGTCGAGAGTCGGTTCTTGAGAGGGGAGGTCCAGCGCTCGGGCAGCCGGTCGGGGTGACCGGTGAGCAGCCCGGCGACGGAACCGGCGGTGGCGCCGTTGGAATCGGTGTCCCAGCCGCCGGAGACGGCCGCGCAGACCGAGCGGGAGAAGTCGCCGTCGGCGTGGGTGAGGGCGGCGGCGAGCAGGGCGGCGTTGGGGACGGCATGCACCCAGTGGTACCCGCCGAGTTCGGCGTGCAGCCGGTCGACGACGGCGTCGAAGTCGGGCGTGGCGCGGGCGGACGCGATGCCGAGACGGACGGCCCCGGCGAGGCGGGAGCGCGGCGGGATCACGCCGAGGCCTGCGGCGAGCGACTGGTGGACGTCGGCGGTGCCGGTCGCCGCGGTGGCGAGGGTGGCGGCGACGAACATGGCGCCGTAGACGCCGTTCGCGGTGTGGGTGAGCACCGCGTCCCGATGGGCCTGCGCGGCGGCGGCGACCGGGTCGCCCGGACGGGTCCAGCCGTGGACGTCGGCCCGGATCTGGGCGCCGATCCACTCGCGGAACGGGTTGCGGTGGACGGCGGTCAGCGGGGGTTCCACGCCGTCGAGGAGGTTGCGGTAGGCGACGCGCTCGGCCGTGAAGGTGCGGCCGGCGGGAAGCTCGTCGAGCCAGAGGCGGGCGACGTCGGCGGTGGTGAAGTCGCGGCCGTGCCGCTGGAGGAGCAGCAGATTGAGCAGGGGGTAGTTGAGGTCGTCGTCCTCGGGCATGCCGTCGATGTTCTCGGCGAGGGAGGTGGTGGCGGACCGGCGGTTCCAGGGGTGGGCGGCGAGCAGGTCGTCGGGTACGCCGCGGGCGGTGAACCAGGTGGAGAGGGGCCAGTTGCCCGCGGCGCGGGCGAGGGCGCGGATGGCGGGGAGGGGGAGCTTCTCGACGGGCTTGCCGAGCAGACAGCCGACGGCACGACCGAGCCAGGCGGCGTGCAGGCGGTCGCGGAGTGCGGGGTCTTCCCGCGACCCGGGCCTTACCGAAACGCCGACGGGACCGGGGGCGTCGCCCCCGAAACCGCACGGCCCCGGGGTGCCCTGCGGAGACGTGCCGGTCGCGGTGCCGTGCCGGGCGGCACCGGGGCCCTGGCCCGGCCCGGGGCGCCGTCCCGTGTGCTCACCCTCCCGTGGACTCCGTCCGGGAGGGCTCCCGTGCCCTCGCGGGGCGACAGCCCCCGCGGGTGGGAGCAGGGGTGCGGCTGCGGAGTCCCCGGTCTCGTCAGAGTCTGGGGGAGAGGCGGTGCGGGGGGTCGTCAAGGCGTGGATCGCCGGGAGCGGGGTGGGTTCGTGGAGCGACTGGGGGGTCGGGAGGGTCGCCAGGGTGGTCAGGAGTTCTTCTGCCAGGGGGCGGAGGTCCGGGCGGGGCCGGTCGGAGGCGCCTGCTGTCGGGGGGGCCGGGGGGCCGCCCGCCTTGTGCCAGCGGGCCGCGATCGCCCGCGCGTCGCGGCCGTCCTCCGCCGCCTGGCGGAGTTCGTGGCCCACCAGGTCCTCCGGCTGGACCCACGTCAGGCGGACGTTCACCGGGCGCCGCTCGTCAGGGCCGTGAACGCCGACTCGTGGGCCCGGCGGCGTTCCGCGTCCCGCGCGAACACCTCGCGGGTCACCTCGGTCAGTGCCCTCGCCGGGGCGTGCAGGTCGAGGCGGCTCGCCTCCGCCACCCGCTTCGCCCAGTCGGCGGGCACCGCGGACTCGCCGTGCAGCGCGCCCACGACCGCCCCCGCCATCGTGGCGATCGAGTCGCAGTCACGGCCGTAGTTGACCGCGCCGAGGACCGTACGGCGGTAGTCGCCCTCGCCGACGAGGAGCATGCCGAGGGCGATCGGGAGTTCCTCGATCGAGTGCAGGCGGGAGGGGCGGCGGGCGCCGAGGGAGGGGGATCGGTAGTCGGGGCCGACCGAGTCGAAGGGGGCCACCGCCTTGCGGAGCGGGGTCAGGGCCGACTCGAAGTCCGTGTGCCGGGTAGCCACTTCGGCGACCGCCTCGATCGCCGACCGCGTGCCGTCCTTCGCCAGGGCCAGGGCCGCCTCGACCACCGAGGACGCCGTGGCGCCCGGCGCGCACGCCGCCGCCACCGCCGCCGCGAACACGCCGGCCGCCTCTCGGCCGTACGAGGACTGGTGCGCGCCCGCGACGTCGAGGGCCTCGGCGTACGCGGCCTCCGGGTGGGCGGCGTTGACGAGCCCGACCGGCGCCATGTACATCGCGGCGCCGCAGTTGACGATGTTGCCGCTGCCGGCCTCGCGCGGGTCCACATGGCCGTAGTGGAGCCGGGTCACGATCCACTTCTCGGCCAGGAAGATCCGCTGGAGCGGCAGCGCCTCCGCCTCCAACTCGGGGATCCAGACGGGGGAGCCCATGAGTTCGGGGACGAGGTGGTCCGCGACCGCGTACGCGTCCAGGTGGCCGCGGACCTTCTCGTACACGCGGATCAGGGCGTGGGTCATCAAGGTGTCGTCGGTGACGTGCCCGTCGCCCTTGTGGTACGGGGCGATGGGGCGGGCGGTGCGCCACTCGCCGCCGTTCCAGGGGCCGACGATCCCGGTGACGCGGCCGCCGTGGCGTTCCAGGATCTGCTCGGGGGTGTAGCCCTCGACGGGGCCGCCGAGCGCGTCGCCGACGGCGGCTCCGAGGAGACTGCCGGTGATCCGGTCATCCAGTGTGGGTGTCATGTCGGAATTGTCCACCCGGGGCGGTCGGTTCCGTGGCTGCGAGGAGCCCGGCGAGTTCGACCAGGTCCGTCCCCGCGAGCCGGGGCAGCGCGCAGCCCGCGAGGGTCCGGCACGCCTCGCGCCAGGTCGGCGGCACCGAACGGCCGCCGCCCAGCGCGCCGGTGAGGGCGCCCGCGAGGGCGGGGGCGGAGTCGGCGACCCGTGAGAGGCAGACGGCGGCCGGTACGGCGGCCGTCATCTCGCCGCGCGCGGCGGTGGCGAGCGCGAGCGCCACCGGGACGGTCTCGGCGGCGGCGATGCCGTAGCTGTAGACGTGGTCCACGATCTGGTGCTCCAGGAGCGGGACGAGTTCGAAGGCGGAACCGGCGGTCTGGGCCAGTTTCACCGCGTACCGGGCGTTACGGCCGACCTCCGTGACGGGTGGGAGTTCGTCGAGGGCCGCCTCGACGCATTCGTCGACCGTCGCCCCGCCGAAGGCCGCGGCGACGGCCGCCGCCATCGCGCGGGCGCCGTGGACGCCGTCGCCGTCCTGGGTGTACCGGGCGTCGAACTCCGCGAGTTCGGCGGCGGCGCGCGGGTCGCCGGGGTGGACCAGGGCGAGGACCACGGCCCGTACACAGGCGGCGTCGTCGAAGAAGTGCGGGTTGTCGTGACCGGTGGCGGGGGGACGGAGGCCGGTGGCGAGGTTGCCGAGACCCGCGCGGACCGAGATCCGGGCGCGGAGCGGGAGGACGGCCGACTCGACCTCGGGGGCGCGGTCCGCGGCGGCGGCGACCTGGTCGGCGAGGGCGTTCCAGGCGAGGTCGACGGCGGCGCGGAGGCGGCGCTCCGGGGGGAGGCCGGCGAAGAGCGGGCCCGAGGCGGAGAGGACCGCCTCGGCCGTGAAGACCGCCCACTCGGCGTCGTCGGAGGGGCCGAGGCGGAGGGGCTCGGGGGGTTGGTTGAGGGCGATGGGGACGGGGAGGGTGGTGGTGGCGTTCTGCTCCGCGAAGGTGTCGAGCTCGCGGGTGAGGCGGCGGGTCCACTCGGGCATGCGGGCGGCGCGGTGGCGGGCGGCGGGCCATCCGGCGGCGTCGCCTGCGGCTAGGCCGAGGAGGAGGCCTTCGACTGCGTCGCGGCTCGCGGTTGCCGGGGGGGCCTCGGGGTGTGCGCCCGGCGCCGGGGTGGGGTCCAGTGGGCCCGCGCCCAGCACCGGCGGCGCCGTCAGGTCCTGGTGGGCGCCGAGCAGGGGGCCGGCATCCGGCAACGGGCCCTGTGCCCACCCGTCCCGCCCTGCGGAACGATTGCCCACAGGGGTGGGGCGTCCGCCCACGGCGGCGCCGGCGGGGGCCGCGAGGGCGGCGGGGCCAGCGTGGGCCCCACCGGTCGCGGGGGCAGCGGTTGTCGCCTGGTCTGCGCTCATTCGGAATCCCCCTCCGGGGTCAGGAGGTCCGCCACGTCCAGGACGTGGTAGCCGCGCATCGACGGGAGGCAGCTGCCCGTCACCGGGGTGATGGCCGTGGCCCAGGGCTCGGGGATCGCGCGCAGGCCGCCCGCCGCGCCGGCCAGCGCGCCCGCTACCGCCGCCGTGGTGTCGGCGTCGCGGCCCATGTTGACGGCCGTCAGGACCGCCGTACGGAAGTCGCCGCGGGCCGCGGCGAACGCCCCGAACGCCAGACCCACCGCCTCCGGGGCCAGGTCCGTCCACGGGTAGCCGCCGATGACGACCGCCGAGCGGACCTGGCGTTCACGGGTGAGCGGGTCCGGCTGGACGCGCTGGGCGGCCACCACCGCGCGGCGCAGCGAGCGGGCCGTCCACGAGTCCATCGGGACGACCGAGAGCGCCGCCGCGATCACCGAGGTCACGCTCGCGCCCGTCATCGCCGCCGCGACGCCCGCCGCGACCGCCTGCCCGCCGTAGATGCCCTCGCCGTCGTGGCTGACGCTGCCGTCGATCGCGACGAGGCGGGCCGCCTCCGCCGGTCGTCCGGCCGCGAACACCCCGAAGGGCGCCGCGCGCATGGCGAGACCGTCGCTCCAGGCGTGCCGGTGCTGGGCGGAGATGGGGGCGGCGAGGCCCCGCCGGAGGTTCTCCAGGGTGCCGCGCTCCGAGAACCCCGCACCGCGGAACGGGCCCTCGTCGAGGTCGGCGATCCAGTGGTGCCAGGCCCGTTCGACGTGCTGGACGGTGAGGGCGGAGCCGTGCCGGGCGAGGAGCAGCGCCGAGAAGATGGCGTACTCGGTGTCGTCGGTGCCGGCCGGGCTGTCCGTCACGAAGCCTTCGATCCGGCCCCAGCGGCGGCGGATCTCGGAGGGCCGCATGTTCTCGGCGGGCGCGCCGAGCGCGTCGCCGACGGCGAGGCCGAGCAGCGCCCCTCTCGCCCGTTCACGCGTGTCGCATGCCGTGGTGGTCACCATCTCCGTGGCCCCTTCCTCGGTGGGGGCGCATCGATGGCGCCCCGATGTCTGGATCTGTGCCACCACGGGCCGGGAACTCGCTGAAGAAACGTCTCTGTCACCCGCCTGACACCACGCCAGAACCCGGTTCACGCAGCAAGGCAGGCCTTAGTAAGTACGGCCTGCCTTGCTGGCGCGCCCCTTACGTCGCGCGTATTTTCGAAGGAGTTGGGGGCGGCGGGAGCAACCCGGCCCGCCGGAACGAGGGGAGAGCCATGTCCATCATCGAAGCTCAGGCGCCACTGCACGAGGCCCACCGCGACAACCACACGCACCGCGACGTGAACGGCGGTTGGCTGCGCCCCGCCGTGTTCGGCGCGATGGACGGACTCGTCTCCAACCTCGCCCTGATGACCGGTGTCGCCGGCGGCGCGGTCTCCTCGCAGACCGTCGTCATCACCGGCCTCGCCGGACTCGCGGCCGGTGCCTTCTCGATGGCCGCCGGCGAATACACCTCCGTCGCCTCGCAGCGCGAACTCGTCCAGGCGGAACTGGACGTCGAACGCCGCCAGTTGCGCAAGCACCCGATCGACGAGATGGAGGAGCTGGCCGCGCTCTACGTCTCCCGTGGCGTCGAGCCCGCGCTCGCCCGCGAGGTCGCGATGCAGCTGTCGAAGGACCCCGAGCAGGCCCTGGAGATCCACGCGCGCGAGGAACTCGGCATCGACCCGGACGACCTGCCGTCGCCGGCGGTCGCCGCGGTCTCGTCCTTCGGCTCCTTCGCGCTCGGCGCGCTGCTCCCCGTCCTGCCCTACCTCCTCGGGGCGACCGCCCTCTGGCCCGCCGTGCTGCTCGCGCTCCTCGGCCTCTTCGCCTGCGGCGCGCTCGTGGCCCGGGTGACCGCCCGGGGCTGGCTCTTCAGCGGACTGCGCCAGCTCGTCCTCGGCGGGGCCGCCGCTGCCGTCACGTACGGGCTCGGCATGCTCCTCGGGGCCGCGCTGTAGCCCCGTACCCCTTATATACGCGTACCCCTACGCGCCGACGGTGGGCCCCCGGACCGGGGGCCCACCGTCGTTTCCGGGGCACAAGCCGCGAAACGGCTGTGACGTATATCCCTGGTCCGATCCGCCGCTGCGGTGAGACACTATGCAGGACGCCACATATGTAGCCGGTTACCCGGCGGTTTCGAACCCGTGACCAACGGGAATGAGGCATGAGCGTCGCTGGGCAATGAGGCCCACACTGCGACGGGTCGCCGTAGACCCGGAGAGCTCTTCGGGCCACCCGATCCGTCCCCCGCGGGACAGCCCCTGTCGCCGCACCCCACAGCTGAACCCCGCTGAACCCGGTGAACCCCACAGGTGAACCCACACCACCGCTGCGTGTCCGCGGTGTCCGCATGCTGGAATGAGCTATCCACTTCGCGAGAAGCCAGCCATCATGTAACCTGCACGAAATTTCGCGGAGGGCCAACGTCGTCCCTCGGCAGCTGCATATGCCACGACGACGACGGGAGAGCCGATGCGTTCCGACGCCTGGTCGCCCATGGACGGTCGCCCCGCTCCGCAGGGGATGTACGACCCCCGTAACGAACACGACGCCTGCGGTGTCGGGTTCGTGGCCACCCTCACCGGTGTAGCCAGTCACGCACTGGTCGAGCAGGCGCTGACCGTACTGCGCAACCTCGAACACCGCGGCGCCACCGGCTCCGAGCCCGACTCCGGAGACGGCGCGGGCATCCTGCTCCAGGTCCCGGACGCCTTCCTCCGCGAGGTCACCGACTTCGAGCTCCCCGCCGCGGGCGCCTACGCCGTCGGCATCGCCTTCCTCCCCGCCGACGGCCCCGCACAGGCCGTCGAGCGGATCGAGGCGATCGCCGCCGAAGAGAACCTGACCGTCCTCGGCTGGCGCGAGGTCCCCGTCGCCCCCGAGCTGCTCGGCGCCTCCGCCCGCTCCACCATGCCCGTCTTCCGCCAGCTCTTCGTGGCGGACGCGGACGGCTCGGACGGCGCGGCCACCGGCATCGCGCTCGACCGCAAGGCCTTCGTGCTGCGCAAGCGCGCCGAGCGCGAGGCCGCGACATACTTCCCGTCGCTCTCCGCCCGCACGATCGTCTACAAGGGCATGCTGACCACCGGCCAGCTGGAGCCCTTCTTCCCGGACCTGTCGGACCGCCGCTGCGCCACCGCCGTGGCCCTGGTCCACTCCCGGTTCTCCACCAACACCTTCCCGAGCTGGCCGCTGGCCCACCCGTACCGCTTCGTCGCCCACAACGGTGAGATCAACACCGTCAAGGGCAACCGGAACTGGATGACGGCCCGCGAGGCCCAGCTCGACTCCACCGTCTTCGGCGAGGGCTCGCTGGACCGGATCTTCCCGATCTGCACCCCGGACGCCTCCGACTCGGCCTCCTTCGACGAGGTCCTGGAACTGCTCCACCTCGGCGGCCGCTCGCTGCCGCACGCGGTCCTGATGATGGTCCCGGAGGCGTGGGAGAACCACGAGACCATGGACCCGGCCCGCCGCGCCTTCTACCAGTACCACGCCACGATGATGGAGCCCTGGGACGGCCCGGCCTGCGTCACCTTCACCGACGGCGTCCAGGTCGGCGCGGTCCTCGACCGCAACGGTCTGCGCCCCGGCCGCTACTGGGTCACCGACGAGGGCCTCGTCGTCCTCTCCTCCGAGGTCGGCGTCCTCGACATCGACCCCGCCAAGGTCGTCCGCAAGGGCCGCCTCCAGCCCGGCAAGATGTTCCTCGTCGACACCGCCGAGCACCGCATCGTCGAGGACGACGAGATCAAGGCCGGCCTCGCCGCCGAGAACCCGTACGCGGAGTGGCTGGAGACCGGCGAGATCGAGCTCTCCGACCTTCCCGAGCGCGAGCACATCGTGCACACCCACGCCTCGGTCACCCGCCGCCAGCAGACCTTCGGTTACACCGAGGAAGAGCTCCGCGTCATCCTCGCCCCGATGGCCCGCACCGGCGGCGAGCCCCTCGGCTCCATGGGCACGGACTCGCCTATCGCGGCCCTCTCCGCCCGCCCGCGGCTGCTCTTCGACTACTTCACCCAGCTCTTCGCGCAGGTCACCAACCCGCCGCTCGACGCCATCCGCGAAGAGCTCGTGACCTCCCTGCGCTCCTCGCTCGGCCCCCAGGGCAACCTCCTGGAGCCGACCCCCGTGTCGTGTCGCAGCGTCACCCTGCCCTTCCCGGTGATCGACAACGACGAGCTGGCCAAGCTCATCCACATCAACGCCGACGGCGACATGCCCGGCATGAAGGCCGTGACCCTCTCCGGCCTCTACCGGGTCTCCGGCGGCGGCGAGGCCCTCGCCGCCCGCATCGACGCGATCTGCGCCGAGGCCGACACCGCCATCGAGGGCGGCGCCCGCCTCATCGTGCTCTCCGACCGGCACTCCGACGCCGAGCACGCCCCGATCCCCTCGCTGCTGCTCACCGCGGCCGTCCACCACCACCTCATCCGCACCAAGCAGCGCACCAAGGTGGGGCTGCTCGTCGAGGCCGGTGACGTCCGCGAGGTCCACCACGTCGCCCTGCTCATCGGCTACGGCGCCGCGGCGGTCAACCCGTACCTCGCCATGGAGTCCGTCGAGGACCTGGTCCGCGCCGGCACCTTCATCGAAGGTCTGGAGCCCGAGCAGGCCATCCGGAACCTGATCTACGCGCTCGGCAAGGGCGTCCTCAAGGTCATGTCGAAGATGGGCATCTCCACCGTCGCCTCCTACCGCGGCGCCCAGGTCTTCGAGGCCGTCGGCCTCGACGAGACCTTCGTCCGTACGTACTTCAACGGCACGGCCACCAAGATCGGCGGCGCCGGACTCGACACCGTCGCCAAGGAGGTCGCCGCCCGCCACGCCAAGGCGTACCCCGTCTCGGGCGTCGCCTCGGCGCACCGCGCCCTGGACATCGGCGGCGAGTACCAGTGGCGCCGCGAGGGCGAGCCGCACCTGTTCGACCCGGAGACCGTCTTCCGTCTGCAGCACGCCACGCGCACCAAGCGGTACGACATCTTCAAGCAGTACACGGAGCGGGTGAACGAGCAGTCCGAGCGCCTCATGACGCTCCGCGGCCTCTTCGGTTTCACCTCGGACCGGGAAGCGATCCCGCTCGACGAGGTCGAGCCGGTCTCCGAGATCGTCAAGCGCTTCTCCACCGGCGCCATGTCGTACGGCTCCATCTCCAAGGAGGCGCACGAGACCCTCGCCGTCGCCATGAACCAGCTGGGCGCCAAGTCCAACACCGGTGAGGGCGGCGAGGACCCGGACCGCCTCTACGACCCGGCCCGCCGCTCCGCGATCAAGCAGGTCGCCTCCGGCCGTTTCGGCGTCACCAGCGAGTACCTCGTCAACGCCGACGACATCCAGATCAAGATGGCCCAGGGCGCCAAGCCCGGCGAGGGCGGCCAGCTGCCCGGCCACAAGGTCTACCCGTGGGTGGCCAAGACGCGTCACTCGACGCCCGGCGTCGGCCTCATCTCGCCGCCGCCGCACCACGACATCTACTCCATCGAGGATCTGGCCCAGCTGATCCACGACCTCAAGAACGCCAACCCGGTCGCCCGCATCCACGTGAAGCTGGTCTCCGAGGTCGGCGTCGGCACGGTCGCCGCCGGTGTCTCCAAGGCCCACGCGGACGTCGTCCTCATCTCAGGACACGACGGCGGAACGGGCGCCTCCCCGCTGACCTCCCTGAAGCACGCGGGCGGTCCCTGGGAGCTCGGCCTCGCCGAGACCCAGCAGACCCTGCTGCTCAACGGCCTGCGCGACCGGATCGTCGTCCAGACCGACGGCCAGCTCAAGACCGGCCGTGACGTCGTCATCGCCGCGCTGCTCGGCGCCGAGGAGTTCGGTTTCGCGACCGCGCCGCTCGTCGTCTCCGGCTGCGTCATGATGCGGGTCTGCCACCTGGACACCTGCCCGGTCGGCATCGCCACCCAGAACCCGGTCCTGAGGGACCGTTTCTCCGGCAAGGCCGAGTTCGTCGTCAACTTCTTCGAGTTCATCGCCGAGGAGGTCCGCGAACTCCTCGCCGAGCTGGGCTTCCGCACCCTCGAAGAGGCCGTCGGCCACGCCGAGCTGCTCGACACCAGCCGCGCCGTCACCCACTGGAAGGCGCAGGGTCTCGACCTGGAGCCGCTCTTCTACGTGCCGGAGCTGCCCGAGGGCGCGGTCCGCCACGCCCTGGTCGAGCAGGACCACGGCCTGGAGAAGGCCCTCGACAACGAGCTGATCCAGCTCGCCGCCGAGGCCCTGAACGCCGCCTCCGCCGAGGAGGCCCAGCCGGTCCGCGCCCAGGTCGCCATCCGCAACATCAACCGCACGGTCGGCACCATGCTCGGCCACCAGGTCACGAAGAAGTTCGGCGGCGCCGGCCTCCCGGCCGACACCATCGACATCACCTTCACCGGCTCCGCCGGCCAGTCCTTCGGCGCCTTCCTGCCGAGCGGTGTCACCCTCCGCCTGGAGGGCGACGCCAACGACTACGTCGGCAAGGGCCTCTCCGGCGGCCGCGTGATCGTCCGCCCCGACCGGGGCGCCGACCACCTCGCCGAGTTCTCGACCATCGCGGGCAACACCATCGGGTACGGAGCGACCGGCGGCGAGCTGTTCCTCCGCGGCCGCACCGGCGAGCGCTTCTGCGTCCGCAACTCCGGCGCGCTCGTCGTCTCGGAGGGCGTGGGCGACCACGGCTGCGAGTACATGACCGGCGGTACGGCCGTCGTCCTCGGCGAGACCGGCCGCAACTTCGCGGCCGGCATGTCGGGCGGTGTCGCCTACGTCGTCGACCTCGACCGCGACAACGTCAACTCCGGCAACCTGGGCGCGATCGAGGCCCCGTCGGACACCGACAAGGCGTGGCTGCACGACGTCGTGCGCCGTCACCACGAGGAGACCGGCTCCACGGTCGCCGAGAAGCTGCTCGCCGACTGGGACGCCAACGCCGACCGGTTCAGCAAGATCATCCCCACCACGTACAAGGCAGTGCTCGCCGCCAAGGACGCCGCTGAGCTCGCCGGTCTCTCCGAGGCCGAGACCACCGAGAAGATGATGGAGGCGGCGACCCATGGCTGACCCCAAGGGCTTCCTGACCACCGGACGCGAGGTCGCCGAGACCCGCCCCGTGGCCGAGCGCGTCCGGGACTGGAACGAGGTCTACGTCCCCGGCTCCCTGCTGCCGATCATCAGCAAGCAGGCCGGCCGCTGCATGGACTGCGGCATCCCGTTCTGCCACAACGGCTGCCCCCTCGGGAACCTGATCCCCGAGTGGAACGACTACGCCTACCGCGAGGACTGGTCGGCGGCGCAGGAGCGCCTGCACGCCACCAACAACTTCCCGGAGTTCACCGGCCGCCTGTGCCCGGCCCCGTGCGAGTCCGCGTGCGTGCTCGGCATCAACCAGCCGGCCGTCACCATCAAGAACGTCGAAGTCTCCATCATCGACAAGGCCTGGGACGGGGGCGACGTCAAGCCGCAGGTGCCCGAGCGCCTGTCCGGCAAGACCGCCGCCGTCATCGGCTCGGGCCCGGCGGGTCTCGCCGCGGCCCAGCAGCTGACCCGGGCCGGCCACACCGTGGTCGTGTACGAGCGCGCCGACCGCATCGGCGGCCTGCTGCGCTACGGCATCCCCGAGTTCAAGATGGAGAAGCGGCACATCAACCGTCGCATCGAGCAGATGCGCGCGGAGGGCACCAAGTTCCGCACCGGCATCGAGATCGGCCGCGACCTGACGGCGACGGACCTGCGCAAGCGGTTCGACGCCGTGGTCATCGCCGCCGGCGCCACCACCGCCCGCGACCTGCCCGTCCCGGGCCGCGAGCTGGCCGGAATCCACCAGGCGATGGAGTACCTGCCGCTCGCCAACAAGGTCGTCGAGGGTGACTTCGTGGCCCCGCCGATCACCGCCGAGGGCAAGCACGTCGTCGTCATCGGCGGCGGCGACACCGGCGCCGACTGCGTCGGCACGGCCCACCGCCAGGGCGCGGCCTCGGTCACGCAGCTGGAGATCATGCCCCGCCCGGGCGAGGACCGGAACGCCGGCCAGCCCTGGCCGACCTTCCCCATGCTGTACAAGGTCACCTCCGCGCACGAGGAGGGCGGCGAGCGGGTCTACTCCGTCTCCACCACCCACTTCGAGGGCGACGAGGACGGCAACGTCCAGTTCCTCCACCTCGTCGAGGTCGAGTTCGTCGGCGGCAAGCTGACCCAGAAGCCGGGCACGGAGCGGAAGATCCCCGCCCAGCTGGTCACGCTCGCCATGGGCTTCACCGGCACGGACGTCGAGAACGGCCTGGTCGCCCAGTTCGGCCTGGCCCTCGACGAGCGGGGTAACATCGCCCGTGACGCGGACTTCGCCACCAACGTCGACGGCGTCTACGTCGCCGGAGACGCAGGCCGAGGCCAGTCGCTGATCGTCTGGGCCATCGCCGAAGGCCGCTCCGCGGCCCGCGGCGTGGACCGCTACCTGACCGGAGCCAGCTCCCTGCCGGCCCCGATCCGCCCGACGGACCGTTCCCTGACGGTCTGACCGGCCCCTGAGAACGTCCCGTACAACGACGTACGGAACTGAGCGCGGCGCCCCCCGAATGTCCCCGACCGGACGACTGGGTGGGCGCCGCGGTGCGTGGGGTGGCGGGTGCGCGAGTGTCCGTCGTGGGGGAGGCCGGTGGCCGTGTGGGCGCGTCGGGTCGACGCATCGTCGCACGGTGCCGGCCGGCGGACGCTGCCGAGTGTTCGTGGTGCCGGCCAGGGTCGGGCACCACCCAGGGCTGGGCACCGCCCAGGTACTCCACGGGTGGCTCCCCGGCGGTGAGGACGCTCGTAGACTGCCGTCCGTGGGTCCGTGGCGCGGCGGGAGCACGGCGAGGGGGCCGGAGCCGCCACCGCCACCATCGCCGGAGCTTCCGGCGGTCGGCCGGAGGGGGAGACGTCCATGGCACTGAGTCTGCGGAAGGTCGAGGAGACCGCGCCCGCGCTGGTCAGCCTCTACAAGGAGGCGGGCGCCTCGCTCCAGCGGCACGGGGTCGACGGGCAGCGGGTCGCCGTCTACCTCGTCGTCGACTACTCGGGGTCGATGAAGCCCTACTACAACAGCGGCGCCGTCCAGGCCCTCGCCGACCGTGTCCTCGGGCTCGCCGCGCAACTCGACGACGACGGCCGCGTGCCGGTCGTCTTCTTCTCCACCGACGTCGACGCCGAGACCGACATCCGGCTCGACGACCACGCCGGCCGGATCGACCGGATCGTCGCCGGACTCGGCCACATGGGCAAGACCAGCTACCACCTCGCCATGGACGCCGTCATCGACCACTACCTGGACAGCGGCTCCACCGCGCCCGCGCTCGTCGTCTTCCAGACCGACGGCGGGCCCATCAACAAGCTCGCCGCCGAGCGGTACGTGTGCAAGGCGGCCCGGCTGCCTATCTTCTGGCAGTTCGTCGGCTTCGGCGATCCCGAGAGCCGGCAGTTCGAGTTCCTCCGCCGGCTCGACGAGCTGGCCGTCCCCGCGAAGCGGCCCGTCGACAACTCCGGCTTCTTCCATGCCGGTCAGGACCCGGGCCGGGTCCCCGACCCGGAGCTGTACGACCGGATCGTCGCCGACTTCCCGGCCTGGCTCGCCGCCGCGCGGGGCCACGGCATCGTCCGTTCATGAGGACGGTCCCGCTCCCACCTCCTTGCCGAGGCGCGCGAACTGCTCCTCGGTGAGGGCGACGTCGAGCGCCCAGGTTCTCCACGAGGTGGGCCGCCGAGGACGTGCCCGGGATGGGGGCGATGTGCGGGGCCCGGTGCGGCAGTCAGGCCAGGGCGAAGATCCACGCCCTCCAGGGTGCCCGCTCTACCCTCGCGGCGCTCGTGGCGGTGGCCGGGGGAAGGCAACTCGCCCCCGCCGGCTGGGCGGTGGGAAATCGCTGGCCCCGGGCGCGGGTCGCGGGCGACCATGACGCCATGACCTCACTCGTACGACACGTGACCATCGACTGCGCCGACGCCTACGCCCTGGCCGGCTTCTGGGCACAGGCCCTGGACGCCAAGGTCTCCGACGACGACCAGCCCGGTGACCCGGAGGCGCTCGTCGAGTCGCCCGGCGCGAACCTCCTCTTCATCCAGGTGCCCGAGGCGAAGGCCGTCAAGAACCGCGTCCACCTCGACCTCCAGCCGCAGGACCGTACCCGCGACGAGGAGGTCGAGCGGCTGCTCGGCCTCGGCGCCGTGCTGCTCGACGACCACAGGAACCCGGACGGCACCGGCTGGGCGACCCTCGCGGACCCCGAGGGCAACGAGTTCTGCGTCGAGCGCAGCGCGGCGGAGCGCGCCGCCACCTCCTGACGCCCGGGAACGTCGAGAGCAATCCGGACAGTGGCTGTCGGGTATCCGGTGTTCTCTGGACCCATGGGAGACACCGGAACCACCTGGTCGGCCTTCGAGGCCGCCGAACCCGAGCTCGCCGCGACCGTGCGCGAGCGCTTCGGGCAGTACACCCACCACGCCCTCGCCACCGTGCGCAAGGACGGTTCGCCCCGGCTCAGCGGCATCGAGGCGGACTTCCGCTTCGGCGAGCTCTGGCTCGGCATGATGCCGAATTCCCGCAAGGCCCTCGACCTGCGCCGCGACCCCCGCTTCGCGCTGCTCGCCAACCCGGGCTCCGGCACCGACATGGGTGGTGGGGACGTACGCGTCTCGGGCCGGGCGATCGAGGTCACCGACCCCGGGACCGTCGACCGGTACGCGGCCGACGCGGGCGCGCCCCTGCCGTTCCACCTCTTCCGGGTGGAACCCGCCGAGGTCGTACGGACCTGGGTGGACGGCGACGAGATGGTCCTCCACAGCTGGGCGCGGGGGCGCCCGACGTGGATCCACCGGCGCGGCAACGGCGACAGCCCGCCGCGCCGGGAGCCGCACCCGTAGGACCAGAATGGGAGATGTGTCAGCGACCAAGAAGAAGAACCAGGTGAGCGCCGCACCCGAGCGGCGCCGTGAACTTCTCGGCACCGCGGCGGAGGTGTTCGCGGCCCAGGGCTACAACGCCACCACCGTCCGCAAGATCGCGGACGCCGCCGGGATGCTCGCAGGCAGCCTCTACTACCACTTCGACTCCAAGGAGTCGATGCTCGACGAGATCCTCTCCACCTTCCTCGGCGAGCTGTGGGAGGGGTACGACGCCGTCCTCCACGCCGGGCTCGGGCCGCGCGAGACCATCGAGGCCCTCGTCACCGAGTCCTTCCGGGAGATCGACCGGCACCGCGCCGCCGTCGCCATCTACCAGAAGGAGTCCCGGCACCTCGCCGACCAGCCCCGCTTCCAGTACCTCACCGACTCGCAGCAGAAGTGGGAGCAGGCCTGGCTCGGCACCCTGAAGCGCGGGGTCGAGGCCGGGGACTTCCGCGCCGACCTCGACGTCCGCCTCACCTACCGGTTCCTCCGCGACACCGTCTGGGTCGCCGCGTCCTGGTACCGGCCGGGCGGCCCGCACAGCGCCGAGGAGATCGCCCGCCAGTACCTCTCCATGGTCCTGGACGGAGTCGCGGTACGGACCTGAGCCGGACGGACCTGCGAGCCGCACGGACCTGAGCCGTACGGGCCCGACGGGGCGTCCGGCTGTGAGGTCGCCCACGTCACGGGGCCCTGGTCAGGTCTGATCCGTCCAGGCATCGATCGGGCGGGGCGGGAAGGTCCCGAGGCGCACTATTGTTCCGGTAGAGACATCCGGGGCTCGTACCACGCGTTCCGGGAGAGACATCCGGGGCCCGTATCGCGTGTTCCGGGTAGAGCAGCCGGGGCCCGCACCGTGCAGGTGCGGGCCCCCGCTGTGCCGCGAGCACCGGCCAGAAAGGCACGCATGACCCGCTCCGAACGCCCTCACAAGCGCAACCCCCGCACCGCCCAGGCGAAGTCGACGTCACAGCCGAAGAGCTCCCGTGGCGGGCGCCGCCCCACCGCGCCCCCGCCGCCGAGCGAGTTCACGCCGCCGGAGACGGTGACGCCCGCGCTGCCCGCCGTGGCCGCCTTCGCCGACCTCGACATGCCCGAAGGCCTGCTGCGGACCCTGGGTGAGCAGGGCGTCACGGAGCCGTTCCCGATCCAGGCCGCGACCCTCCCGAACTCGCTGGCCGGCCGTGACGTGCTCGGCCGGGGCCGTACCGGATCCGGTAAGACCCTCGCCTTCGGACTCGCGATCCTCGCCCGCACCGCGGGCCGCCGCGCCGAGCCCACCGCGCCCCTGGCCCTCGTCCTGGTGCCCACGCGCGAGCTCGCCCAGCAGGTGACCGACGCTCTCACCCCGTACGCCTCCGCGCTCCGGCTGCGGATCACCACGGTCGTCGGCGGCATGTCCATCGGCCGCCAGTCCTCCGCTCTGCGGCGCGGCGCCGAGGTCCTCATCGCCACGCCCGGCCGGCTCCACGACCTCATCGAGCGGGGCGACTGCCGGCTCGACCAGGTCGCCGTCACCGTCCTCGACGAGGCCGACCAGATGGCCGACATGGGCTTCCTGCCGCAGGTCACGAAGGTGCTGAAGCAGGTCGAGCCGGGCGGGCAGCGACTGCTGTTCTCGGCCACCCTCGACCGGAACATCGACCGGCTCGTCAAGATGTTCCTCGACGACCCGGTCGTGCACTCGGTCGACCCCTCGGCCGGCGCCGTCACCACGATGGAGCACCACGTCCTGTACGTGGCCGACGAGACCGACAAGAAGGCCGTCACGCTGCGGATCGCGGCCCGCGACGGCCGGACCATCCTCTTCATGGACACCAAGCGGTCCGTGGACCGGCTGGTCAAGCGGCTCCTCGCCAACGGCGTACGGGCCTCCGGCCTGCACGGCGGCCGTTCGCAGCCGCAGCGGAACCGGACCCTTGACCAGTTCAAGACCGGCCAGGTGACCGCCCTCGTCGCGACGAACGTGGCGGCGCGCGGCATCCACGTCGACGACCTCGACATGGTCGTCAACGTCGACCCGCCCATCGACCACAAGGACTACCTGCACCGCGGCGGCCGGACCGCCCGCGCCGGCGAGTCCGGCAGCGTCTTCACCCTGGTCCTGCCGGAGCAGAAGCGCGACATGGGCCGCCTGATGACGAACGCGGGCATCAGCCCCCGTACGGCCCAGATCAAGTCCAGCGACGAGCAGCTGGTCGACCTGACCGGCGCGCGGGAGCCCTCGGGCGTCCCGATCGTCATCGAGACCCCGCAGCCGACCCCGCCGCGCAAGGCGACGGCCTCCGGCAGCGGCAGCGGCAGCGGCAGCGGCAGCGGCAACCGCCGGCGCCGCCGCCCGGCCCCCGCGGGCGGCGCGACCGGCACGGGCTCCGGCTCGGGGCGCTCCGGAGCCACGGGCACGGCCTCGGCCCGCACCGCCGGTTCCACCGGTGGCTCGGGGCGCGGCACCGGCTCGGGCCGGGGCTCCGGCGCGGGCGGCGGTCGCGGTGCCTCCGCCGGTGCCGGCGCGGGTCGCGCCGGACGCCAGGCGTCGGGCACCGGCCGCTCCCGGAGCACCGGCAGCACCCGGACCTCCCGTCCGAGGCCGACCGACTCGTAGTACCCGCAGTACCCGCAGTACCCGCAGTACCCGTAGTACGGAAGAAGCTCCCGTACTACGGAAGCGTGACCGCCGGGGCCCGTGACGGGCTCCGGCGGTGCGCCCGGGGCGGCCCCCTCACACACACGGGATCCGCACCTTCGGGGCATGTGGTCAACGTCCGGCGAAATGAGGGGCGTCGGGCTTCACGGCCGGATCTACGCGCATCATCATCTCAGCCATGCGCATCCCCCCTCGGTTCACCCTCGCCGGCGGTGTCGCCACCGCCCTCCTCTCCTCCCTCCTCCTCGGTGCCCCCGCCACCGCCGCGCCCACCCTCACGCCGACCCACGCGGTCGCCGCGAGCGCGGTCGTCGGGGACATCTGTTCCTCCGACCTGCCGAGCCAGGCCCACGACACCCTGCGGCTGATCGACGCGGGCGGTCCCTTCCCGTACCGCCAGGACGGAGCCGTCTTCCAGAACCGGGAGCGGATCCTGCCGGCCCGCGCGCAGGGCTACTACCACGAGTACACGGTCAAGACCCCGGGCGCCTCCACCCGCGGCGCCCGCCGGATCGTGACCGGGAACGCGGCGGAGGACTTCTACACCGCCGACCACTACGCGTCCTTCGACCTGATCGACCACAGCTGCTGAACCGGCCCCGCCCGTCAGGCGCGGCGCGGGGACGTCCACTCCAGGCGGGTCCTGACCCGGGGGTCGTGGACGTACTCCAGGGCGGCGAGAGCCGTCTCCCGCGCCGCGCCCTCCGGGTCGCCGTCCGCGAGGGCCGACGCCAGCGCGTCCACCGCGCGCGGGTCCTGACGGATCGCGAGCCCCCGCGCCGCCTCCGCCGCCGTCTCCGGATCGGGGTCGCCGAGCCGCTCCGCGAGCCCCTCCCGTACGAGCGGGGTGTCGTCCGGCAGCTCCGCGAGCGCGAGCGTCGCCCAGTCCCGGACCCGCGCGTCCCCGTCCCCGCTCAGCGCGAGCAGCACCCCGAGCGCCTCCACGTGCCCGGCCGGCACGATCCCGGCGAGAGCGCCGGCGACCGCCCGCCGCACCGCCGCGTCGGGATGCCCGGCCGCCGCGAGGAGTTCGGGCACCGCGGCCGGGTCCGCGCACTCCCCGAGCGCCGACACCACCGAAAGCACCGGCTCCCGCGCCCGGGTCGCCCCCTCCGCCGCGAGCCGCCGCAGCACCGGGACCGCGCTCGGCGCGAAACCGGGCAGCGCGCCCAGCACCCGCGCGCCCAGGGCCTGCCGCATCGGGTCGCGGTAGGCGCACCACGCGGCCGCCGCCACGAAGGTCTCCTCGTCGGCCCGGCCGGCCAGTTCGGCCACCGCCGTCGTCCAGTCGTCGAGCTCGGGATCGCCGCAGCGCAGGGCCCGAGCCGCCAGCTCCTCGTGCGAGGTCCGCAGACCGAGCGACGCCTCCAGGAGCGTGGCGATGGCCGCGTGCCCCGTCTGCCGGTCGTCGCCGCGTCCGGGGGCGCCGTCCTCCCGCAGCAGGTCCACGACGACCGTCACCCCGCCGTCCTCCCGGACCCGGCGGACCACGGCCTCGTACGTCTGCCCGCCCTCGTTCCCCGCGACGAGCCCGCGCCGCAGCTCGGCCGCGATGTCGGCGCCGATCCACCGCCGCGCCTCCCGCAGCGCCGCCTCGCGCGCCTCCGCCCCGTGGTCGAGGAGCGCCCGGACGCAGCCGGTGGACCCGCGCCGGGCGGCGGCGACGAGCGGCAGGATCCCGTCGGGGCCGCGCCGGTCGGGGTCGGCCCCGTACTCCAGGAGCACCCGCGCCGTGTCGGCGTGGCCGAGCCGCAGCGCCCACGCGAGGGCCGTGAAGCCGTACGCCTCCTCCTGGTCCGCCGCGGCGCCCGCCGCGAGGAGCGCCCGCGCCACCTCGCTGTGCCCGCCGACGGCCGCCCCGCAGAGCGGCAGATCACCGCCGTCGTCGCCGCTGCCCCGGCCCGGGTCCGCCCCGGCGGCCAGCAACACCCTGACGATTCCGGCCTCGTCGCCGACGGCCGCGCGGTACAGGGCTGTCTCCCCGTCCTCCCGGGACTCGGGGCCGGCCCCGTCCCGCAGGGCCCGTACGGCCCCGTCCTCGTCCCCGTCCCGGATGGCGTCGAACAGCATGCTCATGCGCCGACCCTGACCCGCCGTCCGGGTCTGGCGCAAATCGATTCCCCGCTGTGTCCGGAGCGGGCGCCCTTCCTTCGTCCCCTCGTGCACCCGTGTCAGAATCGGGCCGCATGACGCATGATCACGACGATGCGGCGCTGAGCGTCGGCCACGGCGACGCCGCACTCGAGAAGCTTCTGAAGCAGGGACTCCGCGCGTTCAACTTCGCCGCCACCGGCACGACGCCCGAGGACCAGGGCGAGCTGTCGGTCAAGGCCGTCGACGAGAACGGCGATCTCGTCGGCGGGCTCACCGGCTGGACCTGGAGCGGGCTCTTCGGCATCGACCTGCTGTGGGTCCGTGAGGAGAGCCGGAAGGACGGCTGGGGGAGCCGGCTCCTGCGCGCGGCCGAGGACGAGGCCCGGCGGCGCGGCTGCGACCGGGCGACCGTCTCGTCCTTCACCTTCCAGGCCCCGGACTTCTACCGGCTGCACGGGTACGTGGAGACCGGCCGGGTCCTCGGCATCCCGGGCGGCGCCGAGGACGTCCACTTCCACAAGAGCCTGGCGTCCTAGCCCACGCACTCCAGGACCGTGCGGCACACCCCGCACCTGGCCCGCAGTGTCCGTCCCGCCGGGATCCTCAGGCGCTGGCGGCAGACCGGGCAGAGGAAGGAGACGCCGGTCGCCGGCGCTCCGCCCTCGAAGGCGTACGGGGCTCCCGGGGCCGCCCGGCCCCGGCGCCGCTCCCAGCCGTACCGCCGGCGCTCGGCCCAGCCCGCCCCGGCGAGCGGCGGCGGCGTCCGCTCCCGGTCCGCCTCGGCCCGGCCCCGTACCCATGCCTCGTACGCCACGTCGCTGGTGAACCACGGCGACGGGTCCTCGCCGAACACCCCGGCCCGCTTGGCGAGGACGTAGCCGAACTCCTCCGGGGTCAGATAGCCCAGCTTCTGGCTCTCCACGCCGTCCTGCCGGTAGGCGTCGAGCAGCAGCCAACCCGCACCCAGATAGGCGGTGACGACGTCGGTGAGGATCTCGTTCTCCTCGGTATCGGGGAAGCCGAGTCCGAGCCGGTGCAACAGAACATGGGTGATCTCGTGGGCGAGTGCGGCGCCGATGTCCCGGCGGCGGGTCCGAAAACGGTCGTTGAGTTCCACGAAGTACTCGGGCCCCGCGGCGAGTTCGACGGAGGCCGCGTGCTCCATCGGCCGGAAACTCACCACCATCCGCGCCTCGGGCAGCCGCAGGTGCCGGACGAGCGCGCGGGCCACCCGCTGGGTGCCGAGATGAAGGTCCTCGCCGCCGCCGAGGGCCACGTCGGCGGCGGGCACGCTCGCCGGATAGCGGTGCACACCGTCCGCGGAGAGGCGTCGGTAGAGCGCCGTGAGCGCGGCCCCGATCGTGGCGCGGTGCGGAAAGCCGTGGGCGACGCGGTCGCCCTCCTGACGGTTCGGCATGCCGGATTCCCCCCTCCCTTCCACTGTACGGTCCCGCCACTGGATCTGGCCGAAAAGGCTTTCTTGTGGCGGCAGTTGAAGCCTGTCCATAATCCGGACATGACTTGACGGGCGCATGTCATTGCTCGTCGGGCTCAACCCCCCATGAAAGAAGGCAGACACGTGAAGCAGAAGAGAATGGTCCGCGCGCTGCAGAAGCTCGCCGCGGCCGGCGCCGTCGTCCTGGCGGCCGTCAGCCTCCAGCCCACCAGCACCGCCTCCGCCGCCCCCGCCCCCGTCGTCGGCGGCGTCCGCGCCGCCCAGGGCGAGTTCCCCTGGATGGTCAGGCTCTCCATGGGCTGCGGCGGCTCGCTGATCACCCCGCAGATCGTGCTCACCGCGGCCCACTGCGTGAGCGGCTCCGGCAACAACACCAGCATCACCGCCACCGCTGGTGTCGTCGACCTCCAGAGCAGCAGCGCCATCAAGGTCAGGTCCACCAAGGTCCTCCAGGCCCCGGGCTACAACGGCAAGGGCAAGGACTGGGCGCTGATCAAGCTCGCCAGCCCCATCACCTCCCTGCCCAACCTGAAGATCGCCGAGACCACCGCGTACAACAGCGGCACCTTCACGGTGGCCGGTTGGGGCGCCGCCCGTGAGGGCGGGTCGCAGCAGCGCTACCTGCTGAAGGCGAACGTCCCGTTCGTCTCCGACGCCTCCTGCCAGGCCTCGTACGGCAACGACCTCGTCCCCTCCGAGGAGATCTGCGCCGGCTACACCCAGGGCGGCGTCGACACCTGCCAGGGTGACTCCGGCGGCCCGATGTTCCGCAAGGACAACGCCGGAGCCTGGATCCAGGTCGGCATCGTCAGCTGGGGCGAGGGCTGCGCGCGGGCCGGCTACCCCGGCGTCTACACGGAGGTCTCGACCTTCGCCGCCGCGATCAAGTCGGCCGCGGCCACGCTGTAACGGCGACACGTGAACGGGTGCCCCGGAGCGGCCGCGGCTCCGGGGCACCATCACGTGTGCGCTCTCCGTGCAGGCTCACAGGACGTCGAGCTCGACCCCGAGGCCCGCCCCGCCCTCCAGCTCGAGCACCCACACCTCGTTCGCGCCCTCCCGCAGTACCGGGCCCGGTACGAACAGGGCGTCCTGCGGACCGGCTCCCGGCCAGTACCGACCCAGGCAGAAACCGTTCACCCACACGAAGCCCCGGGTCCCGCCCGGCAGCCGCAGCCACGCGTCCCCCGCGCCCGCGACCTCCAGCGTCCCCCGGTGAAGGCCCGGCCCGCCGGACTCTGCGCCGAACGGAACCTTCTCCACCGCCGCCGGCTCGAAGGCGTCCAGCCGCAGCCCCCGCGCCCGGAACCCGTGCAGATACTGCCGCTCGTGCCGTACGCCCCCGGTGATCCCCTTCGGCTCCGCAAGGCGCGGCCCGTAGTTGACCCGGCCCAGCGACTCCACCCACAGGTCCACGACCGCGGGACCCGCCACCGGCTCCGCCAGCGCCACGTCCTCCCCGTCCGCCGTGTCGAGCACCCCCGCCAGGGCCCCGTCGACGTACACCACCGCCCGGTCCCGCAGCCCCGCCACCCCCAGCGGATACGGCTGCCGCGGCCCCGGCACCGCCACCCGGTAGCGGACGAGACCCCGGTCCACACCCAGCTCCTCGAAGGTCGGCGGCACCGGCGCCACCGTCTCCTCGTCGCCGAGCACCTCAAGGACCGCGTCGAGCGCCGCCCAGCCGTCGAACCCGCCCCGCACCGGAACCGCAAGCCGCGCCGGCGGCTCCGGCAGCTCCGGCAGCGGCCCGTCCGCGTACTCCGCGAGCACCTCACGGAAGCGCCAGAACTTCTCCGTCGGCCGCCCCGCCTCGTCCACCGGCGCGTCGTAGTCGTACGAGGTCACCGTCGCCCGCAACGGCCCGTCATGCAGCTCACCGGCCCGGTTCGCCCCCGCCCAGCCGCCGAAGTTCGTGCCCCCGTGCGCCATGTACACATTGACCGACGCCCCGCACTCCAGGATCTCCCGCAGCGCCTCCGCCGCGTCCTCCGCACCCCGCACCGCGTGCTCCGTACCCCAGTGGTCGAACCAGCCGCACCAGAACTCCATGCACATCAGCGGCCCCGACGGCTGATGGCGCCGCAGCGTCGCGAACCCCTCCCGCGCCCCCGAACCGAAGTTCGCCGTCGCGAGCACCCCCGGCACCGAACCACCCGTCAGCATGTGGTCCTCAGGACCGTCCGAGGTGAACAGCGGCACACTCACCCCGCAGTCCCGCAACAGCGCCGCCATCCACTCCAGATAGCCCCGGTCGCTGCCGTAACTCCCGTACTCGTTCTCCACCTGGACCAGGACCACCGGCCCGCCCCGGTCGACCTGCCGCTCGACCACCTGCGGCAGCAGCCGCCGGAACCAGGCCTCCACCGGCGCCAGGAACTCCGGATCGAGGGTCCGCACCCGCCGCCCGAGCGGACCGGTCAGCCAGTGCGGCAGACCGCCGTTCTCCCACTCGGCGCAGATGTACGGCCCCGGGCGCACGATCGCCCGCATCCCTGCCCGCTCCACCGCGTCCAGGAACCGGCCGAGCGCCTCCACGTCCCCGTACCGCCCCGTCTCCGGCGCGTACAGGTTCCAGGGGACGTACGTCTCCACACAGCCGAGGCCCATCGCGCGCAGCATCCCGAGCCGGTGCTCCCACTGCTCCTCGTGCACCCGGAAGTAGTGCAGCGCCCCCGAAAGCAGCCGCACCGGCCGCCCGTCGAGCAGAAAGTCCTCGTCACCCACAGCGAACGTGCTCATGGCCTCACCCTCACCCCCTGGCGGCGGACCGGTCCATGGACAAAGATCGTCGCAGTTTGGACGTTACGGACCGGACGGCAGCACCGCACGGCTCGGCACGACTCGCACCGCACGACTCGGCACCGCACGGCTCGGCACCGCACGGCTCGGCACAGAGGGGCTCACCGCATGTACCACACCTGGATGCGCTACTTCACGCCCAGCCCCGTCCACCACCGCCTCGGCCTCGTCTGCCTCGGCGTCGGACTCCAGCACGGCACCCTGCCCATCGTCGGCCCTCGCACCCTCGACCACCACGTCGCCGTCGTCGTCTCCGCCGGCAGCGGCTGGTACCGGGCCGCCGACGGCCGCCGCGGCACCGTCACCGCACCCGCCCTGCTTTGGCTGACCCCCGGCGTCCCCCACCACTACGGCGCCGACCCCGGCACCGGCTGGGACGAGGCCTTCGTCGACTTCGCCGGACCCGCCACCACCACCTACACCGAACTCGGCTACATCGAACCCGACCGGCCCGTCGTCCCCCTCTCCGACGCCGCCCCCGCCCGCGCCGCCATCAGCCGGATCGCCCGCGCCGCCCGCCCCGGCAACCCCCTCCTGGAAGTCGAGACCGGCGCCGCCGTCCACGAACTCCTCGTCGCGCTGCGCCGCGCCCGCGCCGACACCAACGCCGACGGCGACCCCGTCCTCGCCGCCCTCGCCCGCGACGCCTTCCAGCCCCTCACCGTCGCCGACCACGCCGCCCGGCACGGCATGACCGCCGCCGAACTGCGCACCGCCGTCCGCCGCGCCGCCGGCTGCAGCCCCAAGGACTACCTGCTCACCGTCCGCCTCGGCCGCGCCAAGGAACTCCTCGCCGCCACCGAACTGCCCGTCGCCGCCGTCGCCCGCCGCGTCGGCTACGACGACCCGGCCTACTTCTCCCGGCTCTTCACCCGCCGCGTCGGCACCGCCCCCATCCGCTTCCGCGAGCAGCAGGGACGGACCGTGCACGGCGGCTGGAGCGACCGCGTTCCGGATCCCGAACACCCGCCCACGATCCTCCCCAGATCCGTCTAAGCTCGCAGATCATGAGTGACCCCACCGATCCCCACGCCATCGACGAGTCCGTACGGGCCGAACTGACCCGGCTGCGCGAAAGCATCGACAACATCGACGCGGCGGTCGTGCACATGCTCGCCGAGCGCTTCAAGTGCACCCAGCAGGTCGGTGTCCTCAAAGCCCGGCACCAGCTGCCGCCCGCCGACCCCGCCCGCGAGTCACGCCAGATCGCCCGGCTGCGGGAACTCGCCGAGAGCGCGAAACTGGACCCGGCCTTCGCGGAGAAACTCCTGAACTTCATCATCGCCGAGGTCATCCGCCACCACGAGACGATTGCGGACGGAGCACGCTGATGGCCCGCGTCACGGTCTTCACCCTCGGCGGGACCATCTCCGCGCGAGGCGGTGACGCGGCCCGCATGAGCGGCCAGGAGGTCCTCGCCGAGCTCGGCGGAGACCATGACGTGGTCCTGAACGACTTCCGCCGCATCCCCAGCTCCACCCTCACCCACGCGGACCTCGCCGCCCTCGCCGCCGAGGTCCGCGCCACCGTCGCCGCCGGCTCCGGCGTGGTCGTCGTCCAGGGCACCGACACCCTGGAGGAGACCGCCTTCCTCCTCGACCTGCTCTGCACCACCGAGCAGCCGATCGCCGTCACCGGCGCCATGCGCCGCCCCGACCTGCCGGGCGCCGACGGCCCCGCCAACCTCGCCGCCGCACTCGCCGTCGCCGCCTCCCCGGCCTGCCGCGACCTCGGCGTCCTCGTCGTCGCCGCCGACGAGATCCACACCGCCCGCCTCGCCCGCAAGACCCACACCACCTCCGTCGCCACCTTCGCCTCACCCGGCGCGGGGCCGATCGGCAGCGTCGTCGAGGGCGAACCCCGCATCCTGCTCCGCCCCGCCGTCCCCGCCGCGCTCTGCCCGCTGAAGCTCGACCCCGACGTCCGGGTCGCGCTCGTGACCCTCTCCCTGGGCGACCGCGGCGAACTCCTCGACGCCGTCGACGACCGCTTCCAGGGCCTCGTCGTCGCCGCCTTCGGCGCCGGGCACGCGCCCGCGTGGCTCGTCGACCCGCTCGCCGAACTCGCCCGCCGCATCCCGGTCGTCCTGGCCTCCCGTACGGGCGGCGGCACGACCCTCACCGACACGTACCGCAGCCCCGGCTCCGAGTACGACCTGCTGCACCACGGACTGATCCCGGCCGGCCCCCTCGACCCCGCCAAGGCCCGGATCCTGCTCCACACCCTGCTCTCCAGCGGCGCCGCAGGACCCGACGGTTACGACCGCCCCCGCATCACTGCGGCCTTCGCCCACCTGAACGGCACCGGCGTGGCATAGCCACGAGCTGCGGAAAGGCGCAATTGCCTCTTTCCACACCCCCATACCGCCGCAGAAGGCCATCGGGCAGCATAGGGCGCATGTCCGTACTGACGCGCGACGAAGCGCAGACCCGTGCCCAGCTGCTCGACGTCCACCGCTACCTGGTGGACATCGACCTCACCACCGGCGCAGAGACCTTCGAGACCACCAGCACCATCCGGTTCACCGCCCGCGCCACCGGGGACACCTTCGTCGAGCTCAAGCCCGTCACCCTGCACTCCGCCACCCTCGACGGAGAGCCCCTCGACCCGGCCTCCCTCACCGGCAACAGGCTCCCGCTGAGCCTCACCGAGGGCGAGCACGAGCTGCGCGTCGCCACCACCATGCGCTACTCCCGCACCGGCGAGGGCATGCACCGGTTCACGGACCCCACCGACGGCGAGTCGTACGTCTACACCCAGCTCTTCATGGAGGACGTCCAGCGCGTCTTCGCCGCCTTCGACCAGCCCGACCTGAAGGCCGTCTTCGAACTGACCGCCACCGCCCCCGACGGCTGGACCGTCCTCTCCAACAGCATCACCGAGCAGCAGCCCGACGGCAGCTGGAAGGCCACCCCCACCCCGCTGCTCTCCACCTACTTCGTCTGCGTCGCCGCCGGACCCTGGCACACTGTCCGCACCGAGCACGCCGGGCTGCCCTTCGGCATCCACTGCCGCCGCTCCCTCGCCCCCCACCTCGACGCCGACGCCGACGAGATCCTCGCCGTCACCAAGGCCTGCTACGACCGGTACCACGAGAAGTTCGAGGAGCCGTACCCCTTCGACTCCTACGACCAGGCCTTCGTCCCCGAGTTCAACGCGGGCGCCATGGAGAACCCCGGCCTCGTCACCTTCCGCGACGAGTTCGTCTTCCGCTCCGCCGTCACCGTCACCGAACGCCAGACCCGCGCCATGGTCATCGCCCACGAGATGGCCCACATGTGGTTCGGCGACCTCGTCACCCTCCGCTGGTGGGACGACATCTGGCTGAACGAGTCCTTCGCCGAGTACATGGGCTACCAGACCGTCAACGAGGCCTGCGGCGACCTCTTCCCCGACACCTGGGTCGACTTCGGCGTCGCCAGGAAGGCCTGGGGGTACGAGGCCGACCAGCGGCCGTCCACCCACCCCGTCGCCCCCGACCCGGAAGCCGTCCCCGACACCGCCTCCGCGCTCCTCAACTTCGACGGCATCTCCTACGCAAAGGGCGCCTCCGCCCTCCGCCAGCTCGTCACCTGGCTCGGCGAGAAGGACTTCCTCGCCGGCATCAACATCCACTTCAAGCGCCACCGGTTCGGCAACGCCACCCTCGCCGACTTCATCGACAACCTGGCCGCCGCCACCGACCGCGACGTCCACGGCTGGGCCGAGCAGTGGCTGCGGACGACGGGCGTCGACACCCTGACGCCCGTCGTCGAGGAGGCCGACGGACAATGGCACCTGACCGTCGCCCAGGACGGCAGCCGCCCCCACCGCGTCTCCGTCGGCGCCTACGACCACGACCTGGTCGACGCCCGCCGCCTCGTCCTGCGAGAGCGCTTCGAACTCGACGTACCCCAGGAAGGGGCGGCCGCCCCGCGCGCCGGCCGCCGCCCCGCCCTCGTCGTCCTCAACGACCAGGACCTCACCTACACCAAGCTCCGCTTCGACGAGGAGTCGGAGGAAACCGCCCTCCGCGGCCTCTCCCGCATCCTCGACCCGCTGACCCGCGCCGTCATCTGGAACGCGCTCCGCGACATGGTCCGCGACGGCGACCTCGAACCCGGCGCCTACCTGGAGATCGCCCTCGCCCACCTCACCGAAGAGACCGAACTCGCCATCGTCCAGGGCGTCCTCGGCTTCGCCCGCACCCAGATCGCCGACCGCTACGTCGCCGACGACGAACGCCCCGCCGCCCTCGCCAAGATCAGCGAGATCGCCCGCGACCTGATCCGCCACACCGAGGACGGCGAAGCTCCCGGACTGCGCCTCACCGCCGTCCGCGCCTTCATCGACAGCGCCACCACCCCCGCCAAGATCGCCTCCTGGCTCGACGACGGCACCGTCCACGGCGGCCCCGAACTCGACCCCGAACTGCGCTGGCGCATCCTGGCCCGCCTCGCCGTCCTCGGCGCCACCGACGAGACCGTGATCGCCGCCGAACTCGAACGCGACCCCAGCGCCACCGGCCAGGAGGGCGCCGCCCGCTGCCGGGCCTCCCTCCCCACCCCCGACGCGAAAGCCGAAGCCTGGGCCGCCCTCTTCGACTCCGACGCCCTCTCCAACTACCTCTTCACCGCCACCGCCCAGGGCTTCTGGCAGCCCGAGCAGGCCGACCTCGTACGCGAGTACGTACCCCGCTTCTACGAGGCCGCGACCGCCCTCGGCGCCCGCAGGGGCCCCGCCATGGCCGAGGCCGCGGGCCGCTACGCCTTCCCCGCGTACGCCATCGACCCGGAGTCCCTGTCCCTGGGCGAACGCCACCTCGACGACGACACCCTCATCCCGGCGCTCCGCCGCAAGCTGGTCGACCAACTGGACGACCTCCGCCGCGCCCTCGCGGTCCGCACCTCCTGACCCACCGGACGGCGCCCCGACACCGGGGCGCCGTTCCCTCGTTCGGGTCACAACCCCCCACTCCCCGGACAGCCCCCACCACGGCCCGGCACCCTGTCGTCCATGCGTGCCGCACCCCCACCCCTCGCCGCCGACCCCACCCCCCTCAGCCGCTACCTCGGCACCGCCCTCGACGCCCTCCGCGAAGGAGCGCAGGCCAGGGGCGGCCCCCTCCCCGCCGGCGGGCCGGAAGCCGTGACGCGCCGCCTCCGCGAGGCACTGGGCGAGGCCCTGCCGGACCGCGGCACGGGCCCGGACGAGGCCCTCCGTACCCTCGTCCGCGCCCTCGCCGCCGGCGCCGCCGACCCCGCCCACCCCCTCTGCGCCGCCCACCTCCACACCCCGCCCCTCGCGCTCGCCGCCGCCGCCGACCTCGCCGCCTCCGCGCTCAACCCGTCCATGGACTCCTGGGACCAGGCACCCGCCGCCTCCGCCCTCGAAGCCGAGGTGACGGCGGCCCTCGCCGCCGAGGTCTTCCCCGACGCGGCGACCCCCGACGCCCTCGTCACCACCGGCGGCACCGAGTCCAACCAGCTCGCCCTGCTCCTCGCGCGAGAACGCCACGGCACGTCCCTCCGTACCGTCGTCGGCGCCAACGCCCACCACTCCCTCCACCGCGCCGCCTGGCTCCTCGGCCTCCCCGAACCGATCACCGTCCCCACCCCGAACGGCACGATCGACCCCGCCGCCCTCGCCGAGACCCTGGCCCGCACGCAAGGCCCCGTCCTCGTCGCCGCCACCGCCGGCACCACCGACGAAGGCCTGATCGACCCACTCCCCGCACTCGCCGACACCTGCGCCGCCCACGGCACCGCCGAACTCCACGTCGACGCCGCCTACGGCGGCCCCGTCCTCCTCAGCCGCACCCACCGCCCCCTCCTCGACGGCCTCGACCGCGCCCGTACCGTCACGGTCGACCTGCACAAACTGGGCTGGCAGCCCGCCGCCGCCGGACTCCTCGCCGTACGCGACACCACCGACCTCGCCGCCCTCGCCCACACCGCCGACTACCTCAACGCCGACGACGACACCGAAGCCGGCCTCCCCGACCTCCTCGGCCGCTCCCTGCGCACCACCCGCCGCCCCGACGTCCTCAAGACGGCCGTCACCCTCCGCGCCCTCGGCCGCACCGGCCTCGGCGCCCTCGTCGACACCTGCATGGACCTCGCCCAGAACCTCGCCGACCTGGTCGAGAAGACACCGGGACTCGACCTCCGCGCCCGCCCCACCCTCACCACCGTCCTCTTCCGCCCCACCGGCGCCGACGACCAGGCCGTCGCCGACATCCGCCGCACCCTCCTCACCGAGGGCCGCGCCGTCCTCGGCCGCGCCGAGGCCGACGGCCGCCTCTGGCTCAAGGCCACCCTGCTCAACCCCCACACCACCCCCGCGGACCTGGCCCAGATCCTCACCCTCGTGGAAGGCAGCACGCACCGATGACCGGCAGCACCCCCAAGGACGACCTCGACCGGCCCCACGACCTGGTGGGCGTCGGCATCGGCCCCTTCAACCTCTCCCTCGCCGCCCTCGCCCAGGGCGTCCCCGGCGGCATCGCCGCCACCTTCTACGAGCAGCGCCCCGCCTTCCACTGGCACCCCGGCCTCCTCATCGACGGCGCCACCCTCCAGGTCCCCTTCCTCGCCGACCTGGTGACCCTCGCCGACCCCGCCAGCCCCTGGACCTTCCTCAACTACCTGAAGAGCCGCGAGCGCCTCTTCCCCTTCTACTTCGCCGAGAAGTTCCACATCCAGCGCGCCGAGTACGACGCCTACTGCCGCTGGGTCAGCGAGCGGCTCCCCGGACTCCACTTCGGCCACCAGGTCGACTCCGTCCGCTGGAACCCCGAACGGCGCCTCTTCGAAGTCGACTTCACCCAGCTCGACCCGGACGGCGAGGCCGAGGCCCTCGGCCGCGCGTACACCCGCAACGTCGTCCTCGGCGTCGGCACCGAGCCCTATGTCCCCGAGCCGCTCAAGCCGCTCGCCGACGCCCCCGGCGTCCCCGTCTTCCACTCCGCCGACTACCTCGCCCACCGCGAGACCCTCCTCGCCGCCGGACACGTCACCGTCATCGGCTCCGGCCAGTCCGGCGCCGAGATCTTCCTCGACCTCCTCAGAGCCCGCCCCGCCGGAGCCGAGAAGATCCACTGGCTCGCCCGCACCGAGGCCTTCGCCCCCATGGAGTACTCCAAACTGGGCCTCGAACACTTCACCCCCGACTACACCCGCTACTTCCACGCCCTCTCCGAGCCCGTACGCGGCGACCTCGTCCCCCGCCAGTGGCAACTCCACAAGGGCATCGACGCCGACACCATCGCCGCCATCCACGACGAGCTCTACCGCCGCACCCTGCACGGCGGCTGGCCCGACGCCGTCCTCACCCCCGGCGTCCGCGTCCGCACCGCGGGCCGCGTCGCCACCACCCAGGTCGAACTGCACCTGGAACACCTCCAGCAGGGCACCCGCTCCCGCCTCACCACCGACGCCGTCGTCCTCGCCACCGGCTACCGCGAACGCCCGGTCGACCGCATGCTCGCCGGCCTCGACCCGTACCTCCGCCACGACTCCGCCGGCCGCGCCCGGATCGACGAGCGGTACCGCCTCGTCCTCGACCCGTCCGTCACCGGCGCCGTCCACGTCCAGAACGCCGAGAAGCACACCCACGGCGTCGGCGCCCCCGACCTCGGACTCGCCGCCTGGCGCAGCGCGACCATCCTCAACTCGATCACCGGCAAGGAGCCGTACCCCCTGCCCCGCCGCACCGCCTTCACCAGCTTCGGCCTCGAGACACGAGAGGCGCCGAGCATCCCGGCCCAGGGCCAGAAGCTGACGCCTCTCGTACAGCAATGACGACCGGACGGACTAGAACACCGGCACGCCGTCCCGGGTCAGCTTCCAGTCCACGGACGCGAACAGACCCGGGTCGACCGTCCCCTTCGCCTGCACCCACTGGATGATCGTGTTACGGATCTCGTCCGAGTTGGCCCACAACTGCGGGGCGTTCGCCACATGCGGGAACGCGCCACCGCCGCTCGCCCGGTAGTTGTTCACCGCCAGGACGAACTTCGCCGCCGGGTCGAGCGGCACGCCCCCGAACGCCAGGTCCACGATCCGCGCACCGGCCGGCTTGGCGATGTCGATCTCGTACGTGAGACCCGACACGGCGTCGTAGTTGTAGTCCGGGATACCGCCCGCGTTGGTCAGCTTCGCGGGGTCCACCGGCGCACCCGCCGGCGTCTGGACGTAGTACCGCGCCGAGTACTCCAGGTACTCCTTCAGCTGGGCGCCCGTCATCAGGCGGGCCTCCATGGTGTTCTCGAAGGGGTACAGGCCCGCCGCGTCCTTGATGGTGATCCGGCCGGCCGGGATCCGGGCCGTACGCGAGAAACAGGAGGCCTGCGAGAGCACCGGCAGGCCCCCGTACGCGCCACCCGCCAGCGCCGCCTTCACCGTCTCCGCCTGCACGACGTTGATCAGGTCGATGATCGGCTCGTCCTTCCACGGCGCGTCCGCCGTGGTCATCGCGACGGTCGACGTACCGATGACCTGGTTGACGTACGCGACGACCTTGGTGTGCTCGTCCGCGAGCAGCCCCGTGATCTCCGGGTCCTCCGCCACCGTGTTCGAGTTCAGGACCTGCGCGCCGACCTTCTCGACGACCCAGCGGCCCTTCTCCCACACCAGGTCGAAATCGAAGAGGGTGAGCCGCTGGCCCCACTTCAGCGGCTCGGACAGGACGACGTCCTTGCCGGTCTCCTTGTTCTTCACCCGGTACTCCGGGATCTCGGTGTGCGCGTGACCCACGAGGATCGCGTCGATGCCCGGCACTTGCTCGGCGACGAGCCCGGCCGCGTTCTCGATGTGGGGAAGCTGGTCACCGTACGAGGACGTGCCGCTCGAACCGGAATGCGCCGAGACGACCACCACGTCCGCGCCCATCGAGCGCAGCTTCGGCACCCACTTCGCCGCCTGCTCCTCGAGACCCGGGAAGACCATCTTCCCGCTGACGTTCGCCTTGTCCCAGATCGCGATGCCGGGGTTGGTCAGGCCGAGTATCGCGACCTTGACGTCCCTGCCGTGCGGGGTACGCATCCGGTGCATGCTGTACGGCGGGAAGGCCGGGCGCAGCGTCTTCGCGTCGAGCGCGTTGGCACCGAGCAGCGGGAAGTCGCACTGCTCCTCGAACTTCCGCAGCACTGGGATGCCGTAGTTGAACTCGTGGTTGCCGAGCGCGGCGGCGTCGTACCCGATGGCGTTCATCGCCTGCGCCATCGGGTGGACCGGACCGCCGGCCTTCGTGATCGGGTCGACCTTGGCGTAGTAGTACGACAGCTGGGTGCCCTGGATGGTGTCGCCCGCGTCGATGAGCAGGGTGTTGCGGCGGCCCTTCGCCGCGCGGACCTGGTCGACCAGGGTGGAGATCTTCGCGAGACCGACGTCGTTGTGCGCCTTGTCGTCGAACTCCTTGTCCGTGAAGTAGTCCCAGTTGAAGACGTTCCCGTGCAGGTCGGTGGTGCCCATCACGGTGAAGGAGTACCGCCGGGCCGGCTTGGGACGGCGCTCGTGTGCCTCGGCGGGAGCGGCGACCCCGGCGGTGAGGGCGGCTCCGGCCCCGACGGCGACGGAGCTCTCCAGGAACGTCCGGCGGTTCAACGGCATGTGCTCTCCTTGGTTCGTTCGGCGTCGGCCCACTGGCGCACGACGCGCGTAGATTCTGGCCCAGGCCTCCCCGTGGGCAACAGCCCTTCCGGGTTACGGAGTGGGAAAGTGTTCGCAGACGCAGTCGTCCCACGCGGAGGAGACAGGACCGTGACACAGGAACACGCCCACGCCACCCCCGAGGCGCCGCAGGTGACGGTCCGTGGCGAAGGCCGCCTCGACGTCGACCCGGAACTCGCCCGGATCGGCGTGACCGTCACGGCCCGGGGAACCGACCGGACGGCGGCGCTCGCCGACCTCACCCGGCGCAACGCCCAGGTGCTCGACCTGCTCAAGGCGCAAGGGGACGCCGTCAGCACACTGGAGACCGGCAGCTTCTCGATCGCCCCCGAACTCGGCCGACGCGGCCGGGGCGAACGCGTCCAGGCCTACCGGGGCCGCGTCCGCGTCACCGCCGAACTGACCGACTTCACCGTCCTCGGCGAACTGGTGACCCGACTCGCCGACCTGGAACTCACCAGCGTCGACGGACCGTGGTGGGCACTGCGCCCCGACTCCCCGGCCTACGCGGAAGCACGCCGGCTCGCCGTGACGGAAGCGGTCGCACGGGCGCGCGCCTACGCCGAAGCCCTCGGCACCTCCCTCGCCTCCCTCCTCGAACTCTCGGACGCGGGCCTCGCCCGACCCGGAATCCCGATGCCCCGGGACTTCGCAGGGGCGCCCGTCGCCTTCGCGGCCGAAGGCGTCGGCGAGACGCCCCCGCTCGACCTCGAACCGCAGCGGCAGACGGTCACGGCCGAGGTCGTCGCGCGCTTCACGATGCGGCCGCCCGCACTCTGAGACGGGTGGCTCCGCGGCGCGAAAATCGCTCATCGGAGCACCCCCGCGCACAGATTCAAGACTTGTCAACAGCCTTTCACGGAAAGGTTGTTGAGTAGTCATGTCCCACCAACTCGCTACTGGTGGGTAAGCCCTAGGCTCGATCCATGCGCCGAGCGAAAATCGTTTGCACCCTTGGGCCCGCCACCGACACATACGACCAGATCAAGGCGTTGATCGAGGCCGGAATGGACGTGGCCCGCTTCAACCTCAGCCACGGCACCTACGCCGAGCACGAGGAGCGCTACCGACACGTACGCAAAGCCTCCGACGAGACCGGCCGCAGCGTCGGAGTCCTCGCCGACCTTCAAGGCCCGAAGATCCGCCTCGGCCGCTTCCGCGAAGGCCCGGTACTCCTTGAACGCGGCGACGAGTTCGCCATCACCGTCGAACCGATGGAAGGCGACCGCCACGGCTGCGGCACGACCTACGCCGGCCTCGCCGCCGACGTCACCACCGGCGAACGCATCCTCGTCGACGACGGCCGCGTCACCCTGGAAGTCACCTCCGTCGAAGGACCCCGCGTCAACACCCTCGTCATCGAGGGCGGCATGGTCTCCGACCACAAGGGCCTCAACCTCCCCGGCGTCGCCGTCTCCGTCCCCGCCCTCTCCGACAAGGACATCGAAGACCTCCGCTGGGCACTCCGCACCGGCGCCGACGTCATCGCCCTTTCCTTCGTCCGCAGCGCCCACGACATCGTGGACGTCCACCGGATCATGGACGAAGAAGGGCGCCGGCTCCCCGTCATCGCCAAGATTGAGAAGCCGCAGGCCGTCGACAACATCGACGAGATCGTCGCCGCCTTCGACGGCATCATGGTCGCTCGCGGCGACCTCGGCGTCGAGATGCCCCTCGAACAGGTCCCGATCGTCCAGAAGCGCGCGGTCAAACTCGCCAAGCGCAACGCCAAGCCGGTCATCGTCGCCACCCAGATGCTCGACTCGATGATCGACAACTCCCGCCCCACCCGCGCCGAGGCCAGCGACGTCGCGAACGCCGTCATCGACGGCACCGACGCCGTCATGCTCTCCGGCGAGACCAGCGTCGGCCGCTACCCCATCGAGACCGTCCGCACCATGAGCCGCATCGTCGAGGCCGCGGAGGAAGACGTCCTCGCCAAGGGCCTCCCGCCCCTCACCGAACGCAACAAGCCCCGCACCCAGGGCGGCGCCGTGGCCCGAGCCGCCGCCGAGATGGGCGACTTCCTCGGCGCCAAGTTCCTCGTCGCCTTCACCCAGTCCGGCGACACGGTCAAGCGCCTCTCCCGCTACCGCTCCCCGATCCCCCTCCTGGCCTTCACCCCGGACCCGGCCACCCGCTCCCAACTCAACCTCACCTGGGGTGTGGAGACGTTCCTCGGCCCGCACGTGGACTCGACGGACGCGATGGTGGCGCAGGTGGACGAGGAGCTGCTGAGGATCGGCCGCTGCCGGCCGGGCGACATCGTGGTGATCACGGCGGGCTCCCCGCCGGGAGTCGCGGGCTCGACGAACCTGGTCCGGGTGCATCACATCGGAGAGGCCCTGAACTAGGTGGAGCTGGGCGGGAGGGGAGCCGTCCGGCGGCGTTCCAGCGGAACGGACCATTCGTCTCAAACCTTGGAATCAAAGGTAAAGTGCCCCGGGTGGGATTCGAACCCACGCTGGATGGTGTTTGAGACCACTGCCTCTACCGCTGGGCTACCGGGGCATCCTTCGAAACGAAGGTGGGTGATCACCCGCCGTGTCCCTACCTTACAGGAGGTAGGTAGGCTCATGGGGAGCTGTATCCGCCTCGGAACGAGGCCATCGAACGAGGAGCCCGAGTGACCGCCCCCGAGTCGCCCCAGCCCGCCGACGACGCCGAGGCGTCGCACGTCCCGCCGCTGACGACCCGTGTCGTCATCGCCGAGGACGAGGCCCTCATCCGCCTCGACCTCAAAGAGATGCTGGAGGAAGAGGGCTACACGGTCGTCGGCGAGGCCGGTGACGGGGCCACGGCCGTCGAGCTCGCCCGTGAGCACCGGCCCGACCTCGTCATCCTCGACGTGAAGATGCCCGTCCTGGACGGCATCTCGGCCGCCGAGAAGATCGCTGGTGAGTCCATCGCCCCGGTCCTCATGCTCACCGCCTTCTCGCAGCGCGAGCTCGTCGAGCGGGCCCGGGACGCCGGCGCCATGGCGTACCTGGTGAAGCCGTTCAGCAAGAGCGACGTGGTGCCGGCCATCGAGATGGCCGTGTCCCGGTTCGCCGAGCTGCGCGCCTTGGAGAAGGAGGTCGCCGACCTCTCCCTCCGTCTGGAGACCCGCAAGCTGGTGGACCGCGCGAAGTCGATCCTGCAGACGCAGTACGGGCTGACGGAGCCGGCCGCGTTCCGCTGGATCCAGAAGACGTCGATGGACCGCCGCATGTCGATGCAGCAGGTCGCCGAGGCCGTCATCGAGGACGCCGAGGAGAAGAAGGCGGCCAAGGGGCAGTAGCCCCGCCCGCCCCCGTACCGAAGAAGGCCCGCCCCACGTCGCTGTGGGGCGGGCCTTCTGTCTGGGGGCGGGTCAGTCCTCGCCGAGGTACGCCTTGCGGACGGACTCGTCGTGGAGCAGGTTCTGCCCGGTGCCGGACAGGACGACCTTGCCGATCTCCATGACGTGACCGTGGTCCGCCAGGGCGAGCGCGGCCTGGGCGTTCTGCTCGACGAGCAGGATGGTGGTGCCCTGGGCCTTCAGCTCGGCGATCGTCGCCATGATCTTCTGCATCATGATCGGGGAGAGGCCCATGGAGGGCTCGTCGAGCATGAGCAGCTTCGGCTGGGACATCAGCGCCCTGCCCATGGCGAGCATCTGCTGCTCACCACCGGAGAGCGTGCCGGCCGCCTGCCTGCGACGCTCGCCCAGGATGGGGAAGAGGTCGTAGGCGCGCTGGACGTCCTTGGCGATGCCCGCGGGGTCCTTGCGGAGGAAGGCGCCGAGGAGGAGGTTCTCCTCGATGGTCATCCGGGGGAAGATGTGCCGGCCCTCGGGGGAGTGGGCGAGGCCAAGCGAGACGATCTTGTGGGCGGGGATCTTGCGGAGGGACTTGCCCTCGAACTTGATCTGGCCGCCGACCGGCTTGAGGAGCCCGGAGAGGGTCCGCAGGGTGGTGGTCTTGCCGGCGCCGTTGGTGCCGATGAGGGTGACGACCTCACCGGCTTCGACGGAGAAGGAGATGCCCTTGACGGCCTCGATCTTTCCGTAGGCGACGCGCAGGTCCTCGACTTCGAGCAGTGCGGTCATGCGTCGTTCTCCTTGCCCGAAGCAGGGTCGTGCGGGGTGTCCTCCGAGGCGTCGTCGGAAGCCGGGGCCTCGGGGGCCTCGTCCGCCTCGTCGGAAGCCGGGGCCTCGGGGGTCCCGTCCGCCTCGTCGGCGTCCGGGGCCTCGTCGGTCTCCGGGGTGTCCTCCGCGGCCGGAGCGGCGGCAGCGGCAGCGGCGGCGGGGGCCGGGGCCGGGTCCGCCTCGACGGGTTCGCCCAGGTACGCGGCGATGACCCGCTCGTCGCTCTGGACGGTCTGGCTGTCGCCCTCGATCAGCTTCTGGCCCTGGACGAGCACGGCGACCCGGTCGCAGAGGTTGAAGATGAACCGCATGTCGTGCTCGATGACGAGGACGGCGATGCCCATGTCCCGGATGGCGAAGATGAGCTCCTCCGCCGCCCGCGTCTCCTGCGGGTTCATGCCGGCGGTGGGCTCGTCGAGCAGGATGAGGCCGGGGTCGCTCGCGAGGGCGCGGGCGATCTCCAGCTTGCGCTGCTCTCCGTACGGGAGGTTCTTGGCGAGGTGCTGCGCCTTGTCCTGGAGGCCGATGAACTCCAGGAGCTCCATCGCCCGCGTCGTGGCTTCCGCCTCGGCCTTCTTGAAGCCGGGGAGGCGGAGCAGTGCGGACCAGAGGCCCTGCTTCATCCGGGTGTGGCGTCCGACGAGGACGTTCTCCAGGACGGTCATGTTGTGGAAGAGGCGGATGTTCTGGAAGGTGCGGGCGATGCCGGCGTCGGTGACCTTGTAGGACGTGGGCGGCAGGACCGTGCCCTTGTACCGGACCTCACCCTCGGTGGGGACGTAGAGGCCGGTGAGGCAGTTGAAGAAGGTGGTCTTGCCGGCGCCGTTGGGGCCGATGAGTCCGACGATCTCGCCGCTGTTGACGGTCAGGTTCACGTCGCGGACGGCGGTGAGGCCGCCGAAGCGCATGGTGACCCCGCGTGCGTCGAGGACGGTCTCGCCCGCGGTCGGCGCGGCGGTCGCGCCGGCGGTCTTGGTGGTAGTCGTCATGGTTCAGGCACCTGCCTTGGCGAGCGTGGCGGGCGTCTCGTCCTTCTCGTGGAACTCCAGCTGGTTGCGCCGGTTGGCGATCATGCCCTCCGGGCGGAAGCGCATGAGCAGGATCAGCGCGACGCCGAAGGCGAAGAGCTGGTACTCGCCCATGAACTGGAGCTTGTTCGGGATGAGGAAGAGGAGGGACGCGCCGACCAGGGGGCCGCTCATGGTGCCCATGCCGCCGAGGACGACGGCCGCGAGCAGGAAGGCGGAGTTGGGCGGGATGGGGCCGGCGAAGAGGTACTGCTCGGGGGTCACGGTGTAGGTGACGTGGGCCTGCACGGTGCCGGCGAGGCCGGCGAGCGCGGCGCCGAGGGCGAAGGCGATGAGCTTGACGCGGAAGCCGTTGATGCCCATGGCGAGCGCGGCGGTCTCGTCCTCGCGGATGGCGACCCAGGCGCGGCCGATGCGGGAGTCGCCGCTGCGTCGGAAGACCAGCACGACGACCGCCATGATCAGCAGCATCAGGAAGAAGTAGTTGGCGAAGCGTCCGATGGTGAAGCCGGCGATCGAGTGCGCGGCGCCGAAGTCGAACCCGAACATGTTGAGGTTCGGGATGGACGAGATGCCGTTGGAGCCGTTGGTGATGTCGGGACCGGAGGTGCCGTCGGTGTTCATCACCGAGATACGGAAGATCTCGCCGAAGCCGAGCGTCACGATGGCGAGGTAGTCGCCGCGCAGTCGCAGGGTCGGGGCGCCGATGAGGACACCGAAGACCAGCGAGGCTCCCGCGCCGACCAGGATGGCGGCCCAGAAGGGGAAGTGGACGCCGAACGGGGAGGACGGGGCGCCCGAGACGAGGGCGGCCGCGTAGGCGCCGACGCCGAGGAAGGCGACGTATCCGAGGTCGAGCAGACCGGCGAGGCCGACGACGATGTTCAGGCCCAGGGCGACCGTGGCGAAGATCAGGATGTAGACGCCGAGCGTCGCGTACTGGTCGTCGGTCTGGGTGAAGGGGAAGAGCGCCGCGGCGGTGAACGCGCCCGCGATGGACAGGTTCTGGTGCTTGCCGGTGAGCTGCGTGGCCTGCGTCACGAGGCCCGACTTGCTGACGGCGGCGAAGCCGATGCCGGCCGTGATCAGGAAGCCGAGGAACAGTTCGTCGTACTCGGTGCCGACACCGTAGGTGAAGACGCCGAGGGCGATGGCGAGGACGCCCGCGATGATCAGGATCTCGACGGAGGAGTGCATCGTCGGGAGCCTGCGCGCGGTGCCGGTGGAGGCGAAGGCGGCCTTGAAGGAGGTCCAGCCGTTGCCGGCGCGGTGCTTGAACTGGTCCCAGGAGGTGTCCTCGGGGTCCACGGGCAGCACCTTCGGCCGCTCGTAGGGGAGGGCGAGGGCGCCGAGCAGGGCGAGGAGGCTGGCGAGTGCGACGACGGCGCCGCCGGGCTCCAGGTTGACCGGGCCGCCGAGCTGGATGCTGATGGCGCCGATGGTGAACCAGGCGATGGCGAAGTTGGCGAGGGTGGCGAGTTTGAGGGCCGCGTCGCCGCCGGCCGGGGTCAGCCAGCGGGTGCCCTTGACGCCGTACGAGGAGAGGGCGAAGAGGGCGGTGAGGAGGCCGGTGACCAGGACCTGCATCTGGAGGCCGGCCGGGGAGCCGTAGTACGTGAGGTCGCCGGGGAAGCGGGGGGTCCAGGTCCAGGCGAGGAAGCAGCTGGCGACGGTGAGGACGCCGCCGCCCAGGACGAGGGCGCGGGCGGCCGTGGCCGGGATGAAGCCGATGAGGCCGGTGGCCTCGGCGGCGGGCTCGGGGGCCGCGCCTGCCTTGGGGTTCTCGGAGATGGTGGTCATGGTGCTCACGCCCTGTCCGCGACGCGCTCGCCGAGGAGGCCTTGTGGCCGGGCGAGGAGTACGACGATGAGGAGTACGAAGGCCCAGACGTCGGCCCAGGACTGGCCGCCGAGCTGCTCCATACCGGGGATGTGGCTGATGTACGCCGTCGCCATGGTCTCGGCGACACCGAGGACGACTCCGCCGATCATGGCCCCGTAGATGTTGCCGATTCCGCCGAGGACAGCGGCCGTGAAGGCCTTGAGGCCGAGGAGGAAGCCCATCTTGTAGTCGACCACGCCGTACTTGAGGCCGAAGGCGACGGCGCCGATGGCGGCCATCGCGGCACCGAGGGCGAACGCGATCACGATGATGCGGTCGGTGTTGACGCCCATGAGCTTGGCGGTGTCCGGGTCCTGCGCCGTGGCCTGCATGCCGCGACCGACACGGGTGCGCATGACGAAGAAGGCGAGGAAGGCCATGCAGATCGGGGCGGCGATCAGGAGGAAGACGTCGCCGGTCTGGATGGTGACCGGGCCGATCTCGATGGCGCCGCCGGGGATCTGCGGGAAGGTCCGGGCGGACTTGGCCTCCGGGTACCAGACCCATACGGCGTACTGCAGGGCGAGCGAGAGACCGATGGCCGTGATGAGCGGGGCGAGGCGGGGGCCACCGCGGAGCGGACGGTAGGCGAACCGTTCCGCTCCGATGGCTATGGTCGTCGCGACGACCACGGCACCGATGATCATGATGGGCAGTGCCACCCACATGCTGGTGCCGCCGGGCAGGATGAGCCAGACCGTGAGGGCCCCGAAGCCGCCGGTCATGAAGATCTCGCCATGGGCGAAGTTGATGAGCTGGACGATGCCGTAGACCATCGTGTAGCCGACGGCGACGAGCCCGTACATGGATCCCAGTAGCAGGCCGTTGACCAGCTGCTGCGGCAGTTCGTTCACCGCATTGTCCTCCGAGACTTTCGACGGATGTGACACCGCGCGGGGAGCCAGGTGCGGCCCCCCGCGCGGTGAAGGTGGTGCTGAGTGGTGGGGTTGATCAGCCGCCGAAGGTGCCGGACTTGACCGGCTTGAAGGCGCCGCCCTCGACCTTGTAGACGGTGAGCTGCTTGTTGGTGGTGTCACCGAACTCGTCGAAGGAGACCTTGCCGCTCACGCCCTCGAAGGAGACACCCTGGACGGCCTCGACGACCTTGGCGCGGGCGTCGTCCGGGAGCTTGCCGCCGTTGCCGTCGACGACCTTCTTGACGGCCTCGATGATGGCCCAGGTCGAGTCGTACGAGTAGCCGCCGTAGGCCTCGTAGGCCTCCTTGTAGCCACCGGTCTTGTAGTCGGCCAGGAAGTCCTTGGCCGAGGCGAGGGACTCGATCGGCGCGCCGACGGAGGTGGCGAAGTCACCCTCGGCCGCCGTGGCGCCCGCGAGCTTCACGTACTCCGGGCTGAAGAGCGCGTCGCCGCCGACGACGACGACCTTGGCGCCGGCTTCCTTGATCTGCTTGGCCAGCGGGCCGGCGGCCGGGTACTCGCCACCGTAGTAGACGACGTCGGCGCCGGAGGTCTTCACCTTGGTGGCGACCGCGGAGAAGTCCTTGGTGTCCGGGTTGATGTGCTCGGTGCCGAGGACCTTGCCGCCGAGCTTCTCGAACTCGCCCTTGAAGGTGCCCGCGAGGCCGGCGCCGTAGGTCTTCTTGTCGTCGATGATGAAGGCCTTGGTCTTCTTGGCCTCGTTGAAGACGTACTGGGCGGCGAACGGCCCCTGGATGGCGTCCGTGGTGGCGGTACGGAAGTACGACTTGTAGCCGCGCTTCTTGTCGCCGGAGGCCCACTTGACGCCCTGGCTCAGGGCCGGGTTGGTGTTGGCCGGGGAGACCTGCGCCAGCTTCGCGTCGTCGAAGACCTTCTGCATGGCCTCGGCGACGCCGGAGTTCAGCGGGCCGACGACGCCGAGGACGGTCTTGTCGGCGACGAACTTGGTCGCGTTCTGCTGGCCGGCGGAGGGCTGGGCCTGGTCGTCCAGGGACTCCAGTTTGAAGGTCACGCCCTTGACGTAGGCCTTCTTGTTGGCCGTCTTGACCGCGAGGTCGGCCGAGTTCTTGATGCCGAGACCGAGGGCGGAGAGCTCGCCCGTGAGGGGGGCGTCCAGACCGATGGTCACGGTGACGTTGCCGCCGTCGCCGTTCTCGGCGGCGCCGCCCTTGTCGTCGCGCGAACCACACGCGGTGAGGGTGAGCGCTCCCGCGGTGACCGCGGTGGTGAGTATGAGCAACGAACGGTTTCGCACGAAGGGTCCTTTCCCTGGCGCGGCCCCCTCGGATCGAGGCGGTGCCGTGAAGCTGCGGAGCGAGGGGTGCCGTTTTGGAACGCCGGGCCGTACTGGGGTTGGTACAGGGCCGTGCAGTAGAACGCGCCCGGCGGCGCGGTAACTGGCGGTGACTCTAGGCGCAGGTGGGGAGGGTCGGGGAGCGCCGAGGTCAGGATGTGACTGTCTTGTTATGCCGACGGGGAAATGGTGTGCGTGACGGGTGGGTAAACCGGGGCATAGCGGTCTGTAATGCAGTGTTCACATCGTGAGAACGTGCAGTTCCGCTAAGGGGCTTGAGTGAATCTTGCTCCTGTCTGAGCGCTCGGCCGACTCTCCGGATATCGGACAGTGGCAGAAACCTCAGCGGACGAAAGAGCTCCTCCGCCCCGGTCCGTTCCGCTCTGTGCGCCCGTCACTCAGGGTGACGGATGAGGTCAAGGGAGCTGGACGTACGGCGACAGGAACGCACGCGCACCGGGACTGTCCAGCCGATAGGTCACATTGGTGGCGTAGCACGGCGTATCGCCGGTGATCGTGGTGGACACGAGAGTGCGCGTGCCGTTGAGGGTGGCGAAGTTGGGGCCGCCGGAATCGCCGTAACAGGCTCCGCCGTTTCCCTGGGGCGCGGTCATGGCGAGCCGGATCCAGGCGTCGTTGAGCGCGTTGAAGGCGACCGGCGCCTTCATGCGGATCCCGCCGCCCGGGTGGGTGTGCCCGCCGGGGCCGCGCTTCGCCTCCTCGGTGCCGTAACCGGCGACCGTGAAGGAGGCGTCGTTCAGGCCCTGCGGGCCGAGCGCGTCGAGGGCGCCCGCCTCGGGGAGGACCGCCGGGGTGAAGGACCACCGGGCCTTCATGGCGGACGCGGGCACTTCGATCACCGAGATGTCGTGGGTGTCGGAGGCCGGGCCGGGGTAGGACGGGTGGTTGCGGGCGGTGCCCTCGACGGCGACGCTCCGGGCTTGGGCCGCCGGGTCGCCCGGGTGCTCGGCGGCCGCCCGGTCGAGGCCGGCCTGGACGTCCTGGTCGAGCGAGACGTGGAAGCGGACGTTCGCCGGCCAGTCCGTGGTGCAGTGGGCGGCCGTCAGGAAGGTGTTCGCGTCGATCATGGTGCCGGAGCAGACCCAGTCGACCCGGTCGGGAGTCGCGGGATCCCCGTCGGCGTCCCAGGTCGCGACGAGCGCGCCGACCTCGGTGCGCTCGGGGGCGGGGGCCGCGTTGTACGAGTTGATCGCCGAGGCCGGGATCGCGGTGGCGAGGACGGCGGCGCAGGCGGCGGCGGTGACGGCGGTCATCGCGTAAGTGGTGCGGACGACGGTCACGAAGAACCCCTCGGTGTGTGAGCGGATGTTCTCCTGTGGGGGAGGTTCGCCAGTGAAGCGGCTGTAGCCGTGTGGGGCAAGAGGGAGTGAGGGTAAGGGAGTTGAGGGTATGAGAGCGGCGCGGCACGGGAGGGTCGCCCCGTCCCGCGCCGCGCCGTTCGTGTCGGTCGGCGTTTCCGCCTCAGGCGTTCTCGGTCCGGCCCGCCTCCGGCAGGTCGCCCGCGTCCTTGGCGGTGATCTCGCGCAGCATGCAGGTGAGCCGCGCCGTGCAGACCCGCTTGTCCTGCTCGTCGGTGATCACGATCTCGTACGTGGCGGTGGACCGGCCGCGGTGCACCGGCGTCGCCACGCCGGTGACCAGGCCGCTGCGCGCCCCGCGGTGGTGGGTGCAGTTCAGGTCGACGCCGACCGCGATCTTCGAGACGCCGCCGTGCAGCATCGAGCCGATGGAGCCCAGCGTCTCGGCGAGCACCGCCGAGGCCCCGCCGTGCAGGAGGCCGTACGGCTGCGTGTTGCCCTCCACCGGCATCGTGCCGACGACCCGCTCGGCCGACGCCTCCAGGATCTGGACGCCCATCCGGTTCCCGAGGTGTCCGGCCGAGAACAGCGCCGGGAGGTCGACGCCGAGCGCCGCGTACTCCTCGATGACCTCCTGCGGGAACTTCACGTGCTGCTGTTCACCCATGGCCCGGCTCCGTTCGTCTTCGTACGGCTGCTGATCGCGTGATCACGCGACGCATGATCATCCGACTCTGCCTGAGCAAACGCTTAGGCGGAGTGCGATTGTTCCAGACGGACGATGACGGACTTGCTCGCGGGGGTGTTGCTGATGTCCGCCGTCGACTCCAGCGGTACGAGGACGTTCGTCTCGGGGTAGTAGGCCGCCGCGCACCCCCGGGGCGTCGGGTAGTGCACGACCCGGAAGCCGGGCGCCCGCCGCTCGCTGCCGTCGGTCCACTCGCTCACCAGATCCGTGTACGCCCCGTCGGCGAAGCCGAGCTCCGCCGCGTCCTCGGGGTGGACGAGGACGACCCGGCGGCCGCCCTTGATGCCCCGGTAGCGGTCGTCGAGGCCGTAGATCGTGGTGTTGTACTGGTCGTGCGAGCGCAGCGTCTGCAGCAGCAGCCGTCCCTCCGGCACCCTCGGGTACTCGACGGGCGCCGCCGTGAAGTTCGCCTTTCCGGTCTTCGTGGGGAAGCGGCGCTCGTCCCGCGGGCCGTGCGGCAGCGCGAAGCCGCCGGGGTTCGCCGCCAGACGCGCGTTGAAGTCGTGGAAACCGGGGACCACGCGCGCGATGCGGTCCCGGATCGTGGCGTAGTCCGCCTCGAACTCCTCCCAGGGCGTGGCCGATCCGGCGCCGAGCACGGCGCGGGCCATGCGCGCCACGATCGCCGGTTCGGACAGCAGGTGCGGGCTCGCGGGCGACAGGTTGCCGCGCGAGGCGTGCACCAGGCTCATCGAGTCCTCGACGGTCACGACCTGCTTGCCGCTTCTCTGCACGTCCTTGTCGGTACGGCCGAGGGTCGGCAGGATCAGCGCGCGCGTGCCCGTGACGGCGTGCGAGCGGTTCAGCTTCGTCGAGACGTGGACGGTCAGGCGGGCGTTGCGCATCGCCGCCTCCGTCACCTCCGTGTCGGGGGTCGCCGCCACGAAGTTGCCGCCCATCGCGAAGAACACCTTCGCCTCGCCGTCGCGCAGCGCCTGGATGGAGCGGACCACGTCGAAGCCGTGGTGGCGCGGCGAGACGATCCCGAACTCCTTGTCCAGGGCGTCGAGGAACGCGGGCGCGGGCCGCTCGAAGATGCCCATGGTGCGGTCGCCCTGCACGTTCGAATGGCCGCGGACCGGGCACACCCCGGCGCCCGGCCGGCCGATGTTGCCCCGGAGGAGGAGGAAGTTGACCACCTCGCGGATGGTGGGCACGGAGTGCTTGTGCTGGGTGAGGCCCATCGCCCAGCAGACGACGGTCCGCTCCGAGGCGAGCACCATCGCCAGGGCCCGCTCGATCTCGGCCCGGTCGAGTCCGGTCGCGGCGAGCGTCTCGTCCCAGTCGGCCGCCTTGGCCGCCTCGACGAACTCCTCGTACCCATGGGTGTGCTGCCGTACGAACTCCTCGTCGACCGCGCCGGCCGTCTCCAGGACCAGTTTGTTGAGGAGGCGGAACAGGGCCTGGTCGCCGCCGATCCGGATCTGGAGGAAGAGGTCGGTCAGTGCGGTGCCCTTGACCATGCCCTGCGGCGTCTGCGGGTTCTTGAACCGCTCCAGGCCCGCCTCCGGCAGCGGGTTCACCGAGATGATCCGGGCGCCCGCCTCCTTCGCCTTCTCCAGGGCCGAGAGCATCCGCGGATGGTTCGTGCCCGGGTTCTGCCCGGCCACGATGATCAGGTCCGCCCGGTGCAGGTCCTCCAGGGAGACGCTGCCCTTGCCGATGCCGATGGTCTCGTTGAGGGCCGAGCCCGAGGACTCGTGGCACATGTTGGAGCAGTCCGGCAGGTTGTTCGTGCCGAACTCGCGGGCGAAGAGCTGGAGCAGGAACGCCGCCTCGTTGCTCGTCCGGCCCGAGGTGTAGAAGAGTGCCTCGTCCGGGGAGCCGAGCGCCCGGAGCTCCTCGGCGATGATCGCGAAGGCCCGCTCCCAGGTCACCGGCTCGTACCGCTCGCCGCCCTCCGCGAGGAGCATCGGCTGCGTGATCCGGCCCTGCTGCCCCAGCCAGTACCCGCTGCGGGTCGCCAGGTCCGCCAGCGGGTGCGCGGCGAAGAACTCCGGGGTCACCCGGCGCAGCGTCGCCTCCTCGGCGACGGCCTTCGCCCCGTTCTCGCAGAACTCCGCCACGTGCCGCTTGTCGGCCTCGGGCCAGGCGCAGCCGGGACAGTCGAAGCCGTCCTTCTGGTTGACCTTCAGCAGGGTCCGCGCGGTCCGCACCGACCCCATCTGCTCCTGGGCCATCCGCAGCGTGTGCCCGATGGCGGGCAGGCCCGCGGCGGAGTGCTGCGGCGGCGTGACCTGCGGTGCGTCCTGGACCGGGTCACCGACCGGCGGCTTGCTGACCATCGCGCTCTCCCTTGAGCGGTAATCCTGTGGCGTACGTCTCCGATCCTGTCACGCGGCACCGACAGCAGGGCGCCTCCGCCGTGTGGACGGGATTGTCAGTGGTCCGTGGCAGGATCGTCATGTGGCCGAGACAGCATCGAAGAACCCCGCAGACACCCGCCCCCGCCTGCTCCTCATGGACGGGCACTCGCTCGCGTACCGGGCGTTCTTCGCGCTGCCCGCGGAGAACTTCACCACCGCGACCGGGCAGCCGACGAACGCGATCTACGGGTTCGCCTCGATGCTGGCGAACACGCTCCGCGACGAGGCCCCCACGCACTTCGCGGTCGCCTTCGACGTGTCCCGCAAGACGTGGCGGTCCGAGGAGTTCCCGGAGTACAAGGCGAACCGCTCGAAGACCCCCGACGAGTTCAAGGGCCAGGTCGAGCTGATCGGCGAGCTCCTCGACGCGATGAACGCGCCGCGGTTCGCCATCGACGGCTTCGAGGCGGACGACGTCATCGCGACCCTCGTCACCCAGGCCGAGGCCGAGGGCTTCGACGTGCTGATCGTCACCGGCGACCGGGACTCGTTCCAGCTGGTCAGCGACCGCACCACTGTGCTCTACCCCACCAAGGGCGTCTCGGAGCTGACCCGCTTCACCCCGGAGAAGGTCCAGGAGAAGTACGGCCTCACCCCCTCGCAGTACCCCGACTTCGCCGCCCTGCGCGGCGACCCGTCCGACAACCTGCCCGGTATCCCCGGCGTCGGCGAGAAGACCGCCGCGAAGTGGATCAACCAGTTCGGCTCCTTCGCCGAGCTCGTCGAGCGCGCCGAGGAGGTCAAGGGCAAGGCCGGGCAGAACTTCCGCGACCACCTGGAGTCGGTCAGGCTCAACCGCCGGCTGACCGAGATGGTCCGGGACGTCGAGCTGCCGAGGACCGTCGCGGACCTCGCCCGCGAGCCCTACGACCGCGGGGCCGTCGCGCTCGTCCTCGACACCCTGGAGATCCGCAACCCCTCGCTGCGCGAGCGGCTCCTCGCCGTCGACCCGGGCGCCTCGGAGGAGGCCGCCCCGGCCCCCGCCGCGGGTGTCGAGCTCGACGGCACCGTCATCGGCTCCGGCGAGCTCGCCCCCTGGCTCGCCGAGCACGGCACCGAGCCCCTCGGTATCGCCACCGTCGACAGCTGGGCCCTCGGCACGGGGAACGTGAGCGAGATCGCCCTCGCCGCCGCCGGAGGTGCCGCCGCCTGGTTCGAGCCCAGCTCTCTCGACGAGGCCGACGAGCGGGCCTGGTCCGCGTGGATCTCCGACCCCGCCCGCCCGAAGGTCATGCACAACGCCAAGGGTGCCCTGCGGGTCTTCCCGGAGCACGGCTGGAGCATCGCGGGCGTCACCATGGACACCGCCCTCGCCGCCTACCTCGTCAAGCCCGGCCGGCGCTCCTTCGCCCTCGACGCGCTCTCCGTCGAGTACCTCCACCGTGAGCTCGCCCCCGCGGCCGCCACCGACGGGCAGCTCGCCTTCGGCGCCGACGACACCGCGGAGGCCGAGGCCCTCATGACGCAGGCGCGGGCCGTCCTCGACCTCGCCGGCGCGTTCGACGAGCGGCTCGGCGAGGTCGGCGCCCGCGAGCTCCTCCACGAGGTGGAACTGCCCACCTCCGCCCTCCTCGCGCGCCTGGAGCGGCACGGCATCGCCGCCGACCGGGACCATCTGGAGGCCATGGAGCAGCAGTTCGCCGGCGCCGTGCAGCAGGCGGTGAAGGAGGCGCACGCCTCCGTGGGCCACGAGTTCAACCTCGGCTCGCCCAAGCAGCTCCAGGAGGTCTTCTTCGGCGAGCTGAACCTGCCGAAGACGAAGAAGACGAAGACCGGCTACACGACGGACGCGGACGCGCTGGCCTGGCTGGCCGCCCAGACCGAGCACGAACTCCCGGTGATCATGCTCCGCCACCGCGAGCAGGCGCGCCTGCGCTCCACGGTCGAGGGTCTGATCAAGACGATCGCCGCCGACGGCCGGATCCACACCACGTTCAGCCAGACCGTCGCCGCCACCGGGCGCCTCTCCTCCACCGACCCGAACCTGCAGAACGTGCCGGTGCGGACGGACGAGGGCCGGGCCATCCGGCACGGCTTCGTCGTCGGCGAGGGCTTCGAAGCCCTCATGACCGCCGACTACAGCCAGATCGAGCTGCGCGTGATGGCCCACCTCTCCGAGGACGAGGGCCTCATCGAGGCCTTCACCTCCGGCGAGGACCTGCACACCACCGTCGCCTCCCAGGTCTTCGGCGTCGAGCGGTCCGCCGTCGACGCCGAGATGCGCCGCAAGATCAAGGCCATGTCGTACGGCCTGGCCTACGGTCTGTCCGCCTTCGGCCTCTCGCAGCAGCTGAACATCGACCCGGGCGAGGCCCGCGGCCTGATGGACACCTACTTCGAGCGCTTCGGCGGGGTACGGGACTACCTGCACCGGGTCGTCGACGAGGCCCGCGCCACCGGGTACACCGAGACGATGCTGGGCCGCCGCCGCTACCTGCCCGACCTCAACAGCGACAACCGGCAGCGCCGCGAGTCCGCCGAGCGGATGGCGCTCAACGCGCCCATCCAAGGCACGGCCGCGGACATCGTGAAGGTCGCCATGCTGGGCGTCGACCGGGCCCTGACCGAGGCGGGCCTCGCCTCCCGGATGCTCCTCCAGGTCCACGACGAAATCGTGCTCGAACTCGCCCCGGGCGAGCGCGAGCAGGTCGAGGCCCTGGTCCGCGAGCAGATGTCCGCCGCCGCCGACCTCCGCGCCCCCCTGGACGTCTCGGTAGGCGTAGGCCACGACTGGGACTCCGCCGCGCACTGACGGCTCCCCCCGTGTGGGCAACGTCCCGCTGGAACGTGGGGGTCCCCCCGGACGGAGTCTGGGGGAGGGTGGGCACAACGGGACGGCGCCCCTTGCCGGGCCTAGGCTCCAGGGCCTGGGCCCGCACCACCGGTGCGGGTCGTTGCCCGGCCCTCCGCGTCCGGCTCCGGCAGCGGGGCGGCCGGGACCTCCACCGACCCCGCACCCGCCGGCGCCCCACGCAGCCGCGCCCCCACCCCGTACAGCACCAGCCCGACGGCGAGCCCCGCCCCGGCCCCGAAGCAGGCCGTCGGAATGACGTCCAGGGGCGTCTCGATCCGCCCCCAGCCCCAGTACGCGGCCCAGCGCAGCACCCGGTGGGCGATCCCGGCGAGGACACAGCCGCCGATGACCCCGGCCGCGAGCAGCCGACCGCGCCGCCCCGGCACCGGCACCCGGGCCGGCAGCTCCACGCCCGGGTCGGCGGAGCGTAGCGCCCGCGCGACGAACCAGCCGAGGAACCCCAGGGCCAGCGCCGAACTCCCGTACTGGGTGTAGGTGTAGACCGGGAAACCGGCCACGACGTCACCGAGGAACGGGAACATCCGGGTGCCCCAGCGGTCGAGGTGGGTGAAGGAGTCCCACACCACATGGGTCGTCGCGCCGAGGATCGCGGAGAGAGCGAACCACCCGGCGAGCACGACCGGATGCCGCTCGCGCCAGGGACGGCCCCGCACGAGCCCGTACACCCGTCCGCGCCACTGGGCGGGCAGCAGCGCCACGAGCGGCTCACGTACGGTCAGCCACATGGCCACGAGCGCGGCGGTGATCAGGACGTCGGCGGTGACGATCCCGACGGGGGAGTGCGTGACGTCCCCGAGGGTCATCGCCCCGGGGACCGCCGTGGCGGCGAAATAGGTCATGTCGGGCGCGAAGGAGCCCGCGACGAGAGCGGACGCGACCAACGGGCCGCGCGCGGTCCCGTTCCGGCGCAATCCGGGCAGCACGGCAGCGGCATGGCTGAGCGTGAACGGCAACGGGAGTTCCCCCAGGTTCCGGTGGTGACGGCCGCAGTGTGACATCGGCCGCTGTGCAAGAGGGGCCAGCCACCCCGTCCGGTTCCCGTCCCCGCCGGGACGCCAGGCGGCCGAGAGGTGACGAAAGCGTGAAACAGGGTCAGGCGCCGGTGCCGGGCACGCCGCAGTTGACATAGGGTCGCCGGAGGTCGGACGCGGGGAGCGTGGGGCCGCAGTCGAGGGGGAAGGGACCACCGACATGTCAGCGCACTTGGGCCGCAGGCTGCGCAAGGGAGCCACCAGCGGGGCGGTGGTGGCGGCGGCGGTCGCCGCGCTCGCCGCCTCCCAGGCACCGGAGACGGCGCCGCCGTCCGCGGACAACGCCGGCGGTGACCGCGCCATCGGCGCCGGGGACACGGCGTCGCCGTCCGGCGACGGCTCCGCCACGGGTGATTCGCCGTACTACACCGCACTCCCGCCGCTGAACACGCCGAACAAGCCCGGGGCGCCCACCAACCTCCCGGTGATCACCGGCCCCGCCGAAGCCGGCATACCCGCGACCGTGTTCTCCGCCTACCAGCGCGCCGAGCAGTCGATACGTTCGACCAACCCCGGCTGCAACCTGCCCTGGCAGCTGCTCGCCGGTATCGGCAAGGTCGAGTCCGGGCAGGCGCGCGGCGGCCAGGTCGACGCCAACGGCACGACCTTCACCCCGATCCTCGGCCCCGCCCTCAACGGCGTCGGATTCGCCAAGATCACCGACACCGACCAGGGCGCCTACGACGGCGACAGGACCCATGACCGTGCCGTCGGTCCGATGCAGTTCATCCCGTCCACCTGGGCCACCTGGGGCCAGGACGCCAACAGCGACGGGAAGAAGGACCCGAACAACATCTACGACGCCGCGCAGGCCGCCGGTCTCTACCTCTGCGCCGACGACCGCAACCTCGCGCTCAAGGCCGACCTCGACCGCGCGGTCCTCAGCTACAACCGCTCCAGGGAGTACCTGAACACGGTCCTCTCCTGGTTCGAGTACTACCAGCGCGGCACCCACCAGGTCCCGGACGGCACGGGCGTGCTGCCGGTCGACCGGAGTGACGGCCTGGGGCAGGGCAACCGTCCGGTCTCGCCGCTCCCGCCCCTCCCGACGGCGCCCGCTCCGCAGCCCACCGTGCCGATCACGCCCACCCCGGCGGATCCGTCCGAGCCGCCGGCCACCCCGCCGCCGCCGAAGCCGACGCCCACCAACCCGCCGAAGCCGCCGGTCACTCCGCCGACGAAGCCGCCCACCGTGCCGCCCGCCGTGAAGGTCGTGCGGCTCGCGCCCGTCTCGACCGGCGAGCTGACGGCGACCACCGAGAGCGCCTTCGCCCACGCTCCGACGGTCGCCGCGCTCGACTCCACGGGCGCGCCGGTCATCGGGTCGACCATCCGCTTCGAGATCACCGGCGCGACCGACGCCCACTTCGCCGGCGGCGCGACGACCGTCACCGTCACCGTCGGTTCCGCCGGTATGGCCAAGTCCCCCACGCTGCGGGCGGGCGAGAAGACCGGGTCGTTCAAGGTCAGGGCCACCGTCGTGGGCAACAGCACCGTGGCCGCGACCGAGTTCGGCGCGACGGTCACCGCCCGCGTGGCGGACACCCTCACCCGTGTCGCCGGTGACCCCCTGTCGGCCACCACCGGCACCGCCTTCACCCAGCCGGTGCAGGTCAAGGCCACCGACAAGGGCGCCCTGGCTCCCGGTGTGCTCGTCACCGTCATGATCGTCGCCTCCTCGACGGCCACCGAGGAGAGCGCCGACGGCCCGTCCTTCAAGGACGGCGTCCGTACGCTCGCCATCAAGACCGGGGCGGACGGGACGATCCTGCTCCCGCAGCTCTTCGCGGGCGACAAGGCCGGGGAGTACGTGATCCGCTTCACCGCGCCCGGCGGCGGCGACACGTCGGTCAAGCTGACGGTCACCGCGCCCGCGACCCCCACCCCGGACCCGACGCCGGACCCGACGCCCACCGGCACCGGCTCGCCCGAGGCCTCCCCCTCCGCGTCGACCTCCCCCTCGGGCTCTCCTTCGGCCTGACCCCGACCGCGCCTCCGCGCCGCGTCCCTCCGCGCCGCTCCTCCGTCCCACCGGACGGAGGAGCGGCGCTTCGCGTTCCCCGGAAGCGACGGTGAGGTGTGGCGTCGTGTGGTGCGACGTGTTCTCATCTCGCGGTCGCGTTGCTACGGTGCCCCAGCCCTGACGACCCATCAGATCGCATCCCGGGAGGCCGACCATGCGCGCCCTCGTCGCCGCCGCCATCGGACTCGCCCCAGTCCTCCTCTTCGTCCTCCTCGTCTCCGTGGTCGATCTGCCGCCCGACGGCCCCACCTCGCCCAAGCCCCTGCTGACCGCCGATCCCGGCCCCAAGCGGTAGGGGAGCGACCGTGCGCCGCCGAGCCAGCCTCGTCCTCCTCGCCCTCGCCGTCTTCTGCGCCGCGATGGCCCCCACCCTGCGCTGGTACGCCTTCCCCCGGCTGGCGAAGATCCCGCCGAACCAGTACCAGGAGACCGTCCTGGAGGCGAAGCCCGCGACCCTCCTCAACTACTCCACCCTCAAGGCCGAGAAGGTCGACAAGATCACGATCATCCAGACCCTCAAGGGCAACGTGGAGGAGTCACGGCGGATCGAACGCGACGCCGGGCGCGACGTCGTCGTCTGGGACGCCCTCGCCTACATCACGGGCCCCGACGGCAAGATGGTCTCCAAGGTCCCCGAGCGGTACATCTTCGACGCCCACACCCAGGACCCCGTCCACGCCACCGGCGAGATGGTCGACGGCGACCCCGTCCGGCGCGAGGGCATCGAGTTCAAGTGGCCCTTCCTCACCGAGAAGCGGGACTACCAGTACTTCGACGCCCAGACCCGCACCTCGGCCCCCATCCACTACAAGGGCACCCGCACCTTCCGCGGCACGGAGGTCTACTACTTCGAGCAGACCATCCCCTGGACCAAGGTCCCCATGCCCAAGACCATGCCGGTCGAGGGCATCACCCCGAAGCTCCTCGCCGACTCCGGCCTCACCCGCTGGTACACGACCAAGCGGATGTTCTGGATCGAGCCGGTCACCGGCGCCCCGGTCAACGGCGAGGAGATCCACAAGGAGGAGCTCCGCAACGCCAGGGCGCTGATGGGGCAGGACACCCTCACCGTCTTCGAGGGGCACGTGAAGATGCGCGAGGACTACATCGAGAGCGTCGGCGAGATGGTCTCCTCCAACCGCCTCATGGTCCTCATGCTCGTCTCCTACCTCCCCTGGAGTCTCACCCTCCTGGCACTGCTCCTCCTCGGACTCGCCCTCTGGCTGGAGGCCCGCTCCCGCCGCCCGGCACCGGAACCGGCCACCACCCCGGTCACCCCTCCCGTCTGAGCCGCGCGCTCGTGTACCGGGTCGCCTCCGCCACCGACGGGTCCTCCGGCCACGGATGCTTCGGATACCGCCCCCTCAGCTCCGCCCGCACCGCCCGGTAACCGTCCCGCCAGAACGACGCCAGGTCGGCGGTCACGGCCGCCGGCCGCCCGGCGGGGGAGAGGAGATGGACGAGCACCGGGACCCCCGCCACCCGAGGCGTCTCGGCAAGCCCGAACATCTCCTGGAGCTTCACCGCGAGGACCGGCCGCTCACCCCCGTACTCGACCCGGATCCGGGAACCGCTCGGCACCTCGATCCGCTCGGGAGCCAGCTCTCCCAGCCGGCCCGCCTCGCCCGACGCCCACGGCAGCAACCGCCGCAGGGCCTCACCGGCGTCGATCCGCCCCAGGTCCGAGCGGCGCGCGGCCCGGGACAGCTCCGGCTCCAGCCACTCCCCGGCCCGGTCGACCAGCGCCTCGTCCGCCATGTCCGGCCATGGACTCCCCAGCTCCCGGTGCAGGAAGGCCAGCCGCTCGCGCAGTTCCCCGGCCTCCCGGCTCCACCGCAGAAGGCCGAGCCCCTCCCGCCGCAGACCGTCGAGCAGCGCCGCCCGCACCAGCGCGGGCGCCGCCCCGGACCCCAGCGGCCGGACCGTCAGCTCGACCGCGCCGAGACGGTCCACCGAGCGCGCGACCACGTCCCCGTCCTCCCAGTGGACCTCCTCACCCGTGGACCGCAGATGCCCGGCCGCCCGCCGCGCCATCTCCTCGTCCACCACGGCCGCCAGCCGCACCCGGGCCGTGGCGTCCCGCGCCGTACGGTCCGCCACCGCCACGGCGAGCCACGGCGTGGTGCCCAGCGCGGAGCCCTCGGCGAGCCGGGCCCCGCTGCCCGACACCATCAGATAGCCCCCCTGCTCCCGGGCCCTGGCCACCCGCTCGGGAAAGGCCAGCGCCGTCACGAGCCCGGCCACGGCGTCCTCACCGTCCGCCGAGCCACCCCCGGCACTCGGCACCGCCGCCTCGACGGCCGACCTCTCCAAACGGCGGGCCTCCGTCTTCCAGCGGGCGCCGTACCCGTCCGAGCCCCGGCGTGCCGCACGCCAGGCCGCCGCCAGATCGTCGCCGTACTCGCGCGGCGGCTCCTCGCTGAGCAGCGCCACCACCTCCGCCGCCCGCCGCGCCCCGACCTCCGGCGCGCCGTCCAGGAGAGCGCGGCCGAGCCGGGGATGGAGCCCGAGCCGGGACATCCGTACCCCCCGCTCCGTGGCCCGGCCGGCCGCGTCCACGGCTCCGATCGACGCGAGGACCGACCGGGCCGCCGCCAGCGCACCGGCCGGCGGCGCGTCGAGCAGCGCGAGCCCCTCCGCCGTCGGGTCGCCCCAGCAGGCGACCCGCAGGGCGAAGTCCGCCAGATCGGCGACCTTGATCTCCGGGGACGGGAAGCGGGGCCTGCCCCCGTCGCCCGCCTCCGCCCAGCAGCGGTACACGAACCCGAAGGCCTCCCGGCCGGCCCGGCCGAGCCGCTGGGTCGCCGTCGCCTCGGAGACCGCCACCGTCGCCAGCGAGCCAAGACCCCGGGCGTGGTCCGTACGGGGCTCCCGGGCGAGCCCCGAGTCCACGACGATCCGCACCCCCGGCACCGTCAGGCTGGACTCCGCCACCGAGGTCGCGAGGACCACTCTGCGCCGCCCACCGGGCTCCGTACCGCGCAGCACGGCGTCCTGCACCGCGGCGGGGGCCCGCCCGTGGAGCTGGAGCACCTCCGCGTCGACGCCGCCCAGCAGCCCGGCCGTCCGCGCGATCTCCCCCGTACCCGGCAGGAAGCAGAGGACGTCCCCCTCGTGCCGCTCCATCGCCAGCCGGACCGTCGCGGCGACGTGCCGCAGCAGCGCGGGATCCACCCAGGTGCCGTGCGCCGGCCGGATCCCCGAAGGCGGCGCCGCGAAGTGGACCCGGCACCCGTGGCCCTCGCCCTTGCTCCACACCACCGGCGCGGGCCCGCCCCCGTCCAGGACCGTGAGGAGATCCGCCCATGCCGCCGCGTCGCTCGTCGCCGACGCGGCGATCAGCTTCAGCTCCGGGCGCAGGGTGGCCCGTACGTCCACGAGGAAGGCCATCGCCGTATCGGCGTCCAGGTGCCGCTCATGGCACTCGTCGAGCAGGACCACGTCCACGCCCGCCAGCTCCGGGTCGCGCTGCAGCCGCTGGAGCAGGATGCCCGTGGTCACCACCTCGACCCTGGTCGAGGGGCCGGCCCGCCGCTCGCCGCGCACGGAGAAGCCGACCGTGCCGCCGACCTCCTCGCCGAGCAGCCACGCCATCCGCCGGGCCGCCGCCCGCACCGCCATCCGCCGCGGCTCGGCCACCAGGACCCGCCGCCGCGGTCCGTCCCCTATGAGCCCCGCGAGCGCGAGCGGCACCAGCGTGGTCTTGCCCGTGCCGGGGGGCGCGGACAACACGGCCGTACCGCGCCGGTCGAGCGCGGTGAGTAGCTCGGGGACGGCATGGCGGACGGGAAGACGGTCGAGTGCGTCGTTTCGGATCACGCACTCAGTCTCGTACGCCTCGCGAAAAGGTGGGCCCCGTTGTCCACAGGGCCCACCTATAAGTACGACAAGCGCACCGCCGACTTACTCCGCGCGCTCGCAGACGAAGATCGCCGTCCCCGGGATCAGGTTCCCCCGCAGCGGGGACCAGCCACCCCACTCCTGGCTGTTCCACTCCGGCCACTCCGGCTCGACGAGGTCCACCAGGCGGAAACCGCCGGCCACCACGTCCCGCACCCGGTCCCCGATCGTCCGGTGGTGCTCCACGTACACGGCCCGCCCCTGCTCGTCCTGCTCCACATAAGGGGTGCGGTCGAAATAGGAGGCCGCGATCGACAGGCCCTCGGGGCCCGGCTCGTCGGGGAACGCCCAGCGGATCGGATGCGACACCGAGAAGACCCACCGGCCGCCGGGCCGCAGCACCCGCCGCACCTCCCGGAACACCTTCACCGGGTCGGCGACGAACGGCACCGCGCCGTACGCCGAGCACGCCAGGTCGAAGGAGCCGTCCCGGAAGGGCAGCGCCCCGGCGTCGGCCTCCACCAGCGGCACGTCCCCGCCGATCCGCAGCGCGTGCTGGAGCTGCCGGTGCGAGAGGTCGAGGGCCACCGGCCGCGCCCCCTGCGCCGCCAGCCACCGCGAGCACTGCGCCGCGCCCGCGCCGATCTCCAGGACGTCCAGGCCCTTGAGGGAGGAGGCGGGCCCCAGGAGCCCCGCCTCGGCCTCGTCGAGCCCCTCCGGCCCCCACACGAACCGGTCGTCGCCGAGGAAGGAGCCGTGGTCGCTCTGGTACTCGTCGGCGTTCCTGTCCCACCAGCCCCGGCTGGCCCGGCTGCTCTCCGCGTCCCCCGCGTCACGCCGGGTCGCCTCCGCCTCGTCCTCGGCCGAGTCCTGGGCAACTTCGTGTTCGTACTCTTGGTTCATCTCGCCCGCCGATGTAGTTTGCGCTCAGTGCCGCCGTGCGGCGGACCCCGCCGTGTGCGGCGCGTGGAAACACGCGTAAAGACATGAGTGGTGCCGGAGTTGAGCGGATCTGCCCCGGGTGCGCGCTTCGCGCATTGACCCTGTCCGGCCGCCCCCGTATGCTAAAGGTTGCGCTGCGGGCCTGCGCGCCTCAGACGGAGCAGGCCGCGCTCGTACCTGTTGTATGTCCCCTCGGTTCTCGAGGCTCCTGCCGTTCGCGGAAGGTGCCTCATTGGCTGTCCGGCTTCTTGGTGCGATACGGGCTCACGGCGTAGCAGTACCTACGACTTTCTGTCCGTAACCGGAGCCCTTTCCCACATGACGAGCAGCACCGAGACCACCGCCACCAGCACCACCCCGCAGGTTGCGGTCAACGACATCGGTAACGAGGAAGCCTTCCTCGCCGCGATCGACGAGACGATCAAGTACTTCAACGACGGCGACATCGTCGACGGCGTCATCGTGAAGGTCGACCGGGACGAGGTCCTGCTCGACATCGGTTACAAGACCGAAGGCGTGATCCCGAGCCGCGAGCTCTCGATCAAGCACGACGTCGACCCGAACGAGGTCGTCAAGGTCGGCGACGAGATCGAGGCCCTGGTTCTCCAGAAGGAGGACAAGGAAGGCCGCCTGATCCTCTCGAAGAAGCGCGCCCAGTACGAGCGCGCCTGGGGCACCATCGAGAAGATCAAGGAAGAAGACGGCATCGTCACCGGTACCGTCATCGAGGTCGTCAAGGGTGGTCTCATCCTCGACATCGGCCTCCGCGGCTTCCTGCCGGCCTCTCTCGTCGAGATGCGTCGTGTCCGCGACCTCCAGCCCTACGTGGGCAAGGAGCTCGAGGCGAAGATCATCGAGCTGGACAAGAACCGCAACAACGTGGTCCTGTCCCGCCGTGCCTGGCTCGAGCAGACCCAGTCCGAGGTTCGCCAGACGTTCCTCACCACCCTGCAGAAGGGTCAGGTCCGCTCCGGCGTCGTCTCCTCGATCGTCAACTTCGGTGCCTTCGTGGACCTGGGTGGCGTCGACGGCCTCGTGCACGTCTCCGAGCTGTCCTGGAAGCACATCGACCACCCGTCCGAGGTTGTCGAGGTCGGCCAGGAGGTCACCGTCGAGGTTCTCGACGTGGACATGGACCGCGAGCGTGTCTCCCTGTCGCTGAAGGCGACGCAGGAGGACCCGTGGCAGCAGTTCGCCCGTACGCACCAGATCGGCCAGGTCGTCCCGGGTAAGGTCACCAAGCTGGTTCCGTTCGGTGCGTTCGTCCGCGTGGACGAGGGCATCGAGGGTCTGGTCCACATCTCCGAGCTGGCCGAGCGCCACGTGGAGATCCCGGAGCAGGTCGTCCAGGTCAACGACGAGATCTTCGTCAAGGTCATCGACATCGACCTCGAGCGTCGTCGCATCAGCCTCTCGCTGAAGCAGGCCAACGAGTCCTTCGGTGCCGACCCGGCCTCGGTCGAGTTCGACCCGACCCTGTACGGCATGGCCGCGTCGTACGACGACCAGGGCAACTACATCTACCCCGAGGGCTTCGACCCCGAGACCAACGACTGGCTCGAGGGCTTCGAGACCCAGCGCGAGGTCTGGGAGACCCAGTACGCCGAGGCGCAGTCCCGCTTCGAGCAGCACCAGGCCCAGGTCATCAAGTCCCGCGAGGCCGACGAGGCCGCCGCTGCCGAGGGCGCTGCCGCCCCGGCCGCCGGTGGCAACGCCGGTGCGGGCATCTCGGGTGGTTCGTACTCCTCGGAGTCGGACGACAACTCCGGCGCCCTGGCGTCGGACGAGGCGCTTGCCGCCCTGCGCGAGAAGCTGGCCGGCGGCCAGAGCTGAACAGGCTCTCCGCTGAGCGCTAGCCGCTAGCGAACCGAGGCCCGCTCCCCTTCGGGGGAGCGGGCCTCGGTCGTTCTCCGGGCCTTGAACGGGACCAAGGTGCCTTCCTGAGCCGGGCCAAGGTGATCGCTCGGCGCGGGAATGGTGGTGCCGCACGAGACGTTCCCAGAGAGAACACGAGGAGGAGCGGTAACCGTGCTTGATCCCCAGGATTTGTACGAATGGGACCCGAAGGGCCTGGCCGTCGTCGACCTGGCCCTGGCGCAGGAGTCGGCCGGTCTTGTCATGCTCTACCACTTCGACGGCTACATCGACGCGGGCGAGACCGGTGAGCAGATCATCGAGCGACTGCTGGACACGCTGCCGCACCAGCTGGTGGCCCGCTTCGACCACGACCGGCTCGTGGACTACCGCGCCCGCCGCCCGCTGCTGACCTTCCGGCGCGACCGCTGGACCGCGTACGAGACGCCGTCCATCGAGGTCCGCCTCGTCCAGGACGCCACCGGGGCGCCCTTCCTCGTCCTCTCCGGCCCCGAGCCGGACGTGGAGTGGGAGCGGTTCGCCGCCGCCGTCCGGCAGATCATCGAGCGCCTCGGCGTGCGCCTCTCCGTCAACTTCCACGGCATCCCCATGGGCGTGCCGCACACCCGCCCCGTCGGACTCACCCCGCACGGCAGCCGCACCGACCTCATGCCCGGCCACCGCAGCCCCTTCGACGAGGCCCAGGTACCCGGCAGCGCCGAAGCGCTCGTCGAGTACCGGCTCACCGAGTCCGGGCACGACACCCTCGGTGTCGCCGCGCACGTGCCGCACTACGTCGCCCGCTCCCCGTACCCGGACGCGGCCCTCACCGCACTCGAGGCCATCACGGCCGCCACCGGCCTCGTCCTCCCCGCCGTCGCCCACTCCCTGCGGACGGAAGCCCGCCGCACCCAGACCGAGATCGACCGCCAGATCGGCGAGGGCGACGAGGAACTGGTCGCGCTCGTGCAGGGCCTTGAGCACCAGTACGACGCGGTGGCCGGAGCCGAGAGCCGCGGCAGCCTGGTCGCCGAGCCGGTCGACCTGCCGTCGGCGGACGAGCTGGGCCGCGAGTTCGAGCGCTTCCTCGCCGAGCGGGAGGGCGACTCCTAGCCCCGCCGGGCCAGGCCCTAAGCTGCCGCTCATGCTGAAGGTGGGCCTGACCGGCGGGATCGGCGCCGGCAAGAGCGAAGTGTCACGGCTGCTCGTCTCCTACGGGGCCGTGCTGATCGACGCGGACCGGATCGCCCGCGAGGTCGTCGAGCCCGGCACGCCGGGGCTCGCGGCCGTCGTCGAGGCCTTCGGGGACGGCGTCCTCACCGCTGAGGGGACGCTCGACCGGCCGAAGCTCGGCTCCATCGTCTTCGCCGACGCCGGCCGTCTGGCCGCCCTCAACGCCATCGTCCACCCCCTGGTCGGGGCCCGGTCGGCGGAGCTGGAGAGCCGCGCCGGGACCGGAGACGTGGTCGTCCACGACGTACCCCTGCTCACCGAGAACGGCCTCGCGCCGCTGTACGAGCTCGTCGTGGTCGTGGACGCGTCCCCGGAGACCCAGCTCGACCGGCTCGTACGGCTCCGCGGCATGGCCGAGTCCGAGGCGACGGCCCGGATGGCGGCCCAGGCCACGCGCGCGCAGCGGCTGGCCGTCGCGGATCTCGTGATCGACAACGACGGACCGCTCGACGCCCTCGAACCGCAGGTGCGGAAGGTCTGGGACGAGCTGGAGCGCAGGGCGGCGGGAGCCGCCTAGGGCCCGGCCGACGGTGACGCCGGGCGGCAGGTGGGGGGCCGCCGTGGCCGTGGCGCCCCCCCTCCGGGAGGAATGCGGCTGCCGGGTCCGGTGTTCAACCACCGGATCGAGGGGAAGGATGCCATGGTGGCCGACAGAAACCCGGAAACGCACGTCATCGACTTCCGCGCCGCCGAGCACCTGCTGGCCGCGCGGGATCCCCAGGGTGCCGTGAAGCTCCTCGACTCGGTGATCGCCGCGCATCCCGAGAACACGGCGGCGCGTCTGCTGCGTGCCCGTGCGTTCTTCGCCGCCGCGCAGCTGCGGCCGGCGCAGCTGGAGTTCGAGCTGGTCCTGGAGCGCGAGCCGGACAACGCGTTCGCGCACTTCGCGCTCGCCCGCACCTTCGAGCGCTCGGGCCAGACGGCCCAGGCCACCCGGCACTTCCGCCTTGCCGCCGCGCTCGACCCGAAGCCGGAGTACCTCCAGGCGGCGGGGTTCGACACGGAGAAGTAGGGCGGGCCGGGGCGGTCAGCGTCCGGCGGGGCAGGCCGGGGCGGTCAGCGTCCTGTGCCGCCGTGATCGGGTTCGTACGGCGGGATGTTCCGGCCGGGCTGCCAGTGCGGGCCCTGGTGGAGGTGGCGCAGCACCATCGCCAGGTCGAACGTGACGACGAGGAACAGCACGCCGCAGGCCGCGGCCCAGCCGGGGCGGCCCACCAGCGAGAACGCGGTCGTACCGAAGGCGGCCCAGAGCAGGCCCCACACGCTCAGCCAGAACCGCAACCGCAGGGCGCTGCGCGCGGTCGCCGGCTCGCTGCCGGTACGCATGAGGGTCACCCCCTCCCCGTCGGGGCCTCTGGAGGCACTTCCAGGATGGACCCTGGGAAGGGGGAAGGGAACCGGCGCCCGGGCCGGACGTGGCCTGACCTTGAGTGCGGTCGGACGCGCGCCTAGTGGATGACGCTGTAGCTGCGCCAGGGCAGCGTGCCCGGCACGATCCCGTCGCCGCTGTTGCTCGGGAGGTACGTGGAGTCCTTGCCCTTACAGTCGCGCGTCGGGTACAGCACGATGTCGACCAAAGTGTTGTTCTCGACCTTGGTGGCGCCGGCCGGCGCGAGGTGGTGGCAGCCCTTCACCAGGGGGCTGGTGACCATGACCGCCACCTCTCGTTCCGTCTCGTACGAGATCGTGCCCACGGCGCTGCGGCCCAGGCCCGAGCAACCGGCGACGGCGAGGGAGAGCAGCACGGCCCCGGTGGCGGTCGTGAGACGCCGGCGAACGGACATGGCGGATCCTCTTCTGTCATGAATGAAGCCTGTGACCTGTCGTGGAGGCGTTCCAGGCCACCCTCCCGCCCCCGGAGCCGGGTGTCATCCGCTGCTGGGCCGCCCGGGGGAGCGTGCCCGACGGCCGTTGTCAGACCCCACCCGTAAGGTCGGAGACCAGTCGACATCGTCCCGATGCCGTCTCGGCATCGTCACCCGGTGGAAGGAGCGCGGAGCCGTGACACACACCTGGATCACCAGCGCCGCGGTCTTCCTGCCGGCCGCCCTGCCCCGGGAGGGCCGGGTCGCCTTCTGGGCCCCCGACGGCGGGGCGCTGCCGGACCAGGCGGGCAGCGGGGCGGAGCCCGTCGAGCTGACCGTCGCCAGGCGGTACGGCGGCGGCGCCCGGGGCCGTGCCGTGCCCGCCCTGAGCCTCCCCGTCGACGCAGCCCTGCCGCACCTCGTCGCGGCCCGCCACCACCCGGCCGCCCATCCCGCCACCGCCGGCTGGGGCGCCGCCGCTCTCCACGCCCTCCACCTGGTGGCCCGCGGCCGGATGTTGCCGGGCCTGACCGCCGACGACCTGGACGCCTGGCGCGCCGGGCCCCTGGACGCCGACGACATCGCCCACCTGCGGGCCGTCGCCGCGGCCCTGCCGTACGAGGCGCACGCCGTGCCCGTCCCCGGGCCGGGGCCGCTGCGGCTGCCCGATCCCGAAGCCCTCGTGCGCGCCTTCCTCGACGCGGTCGCCGACGTGCTGCCCCGTACCCCGGCCGCCGCCCACGCGGTCGGGGCGCCGTTCGCCTCCCGCGCGCCCCAGCACCTGCCCCGCGCGCGGGCCTGGGCCGCCGAGGCGGCGGCGGGGATGGACGCGGGCGTCCGGGTCTCGCTCCGCCTGGACCTCTCGCCGTACGACCTCTTCGACACGGCCGCCGGAGGCGACCCCGCCGAGGACGGGGGAGAGGGGCACCGCGGTGAGCGCCACGCGGCCGGCGCGCTCCTCCAGGTCCACAGCCTCGCCGACCCGACCCTCGTCATCGACGCCACGGCCCTGTGGGCGGGGGAGGGCGAGCACTTCGGGCCCCGCGCCCGGATCGACGCCGTCCTCGCGCTGCGCCGGGCCGCCCGCGTCTGGCCCCCGCTCGGCCGGCTCCTGGAGCGGGACGTGCCCGATGTCCTCGCCGTCACCGAGGACGAGCTGTACGAGCTGCTCGGCCCCGCCGCCGCCCGGCTCGCCGACGCCGGGGTCGCCGTCCACTGGCCCCGCGAGCTGGCCCGCTCGCTCAGCGCCTCCGCCGTCGTCCGGGCCGACCGGGTCGCGCCCGGCTCCGCGACCGACGGCACCGCCTTCTTCGACAGCGAGGAACTCCTCCGGTTCAACTGGCAGCTGGCCCTCGACGGCGATCCGCTCACCGACCGCGAGATGGACCAGCTCGCCGAGGCGCACCGGCCCATCGTGCGCCTCCGTGACCAGTGGGTCGTCGTCGACCCCGACCTCGTGCGCAAGGCGCGCAAGCGGGAACTGGGCCTGCTCGAACCGGTCGACGCCCTCGCCGTCGCCCTCACCGGTACCGCCGAGGTGGACGGCGAGACCGTGCCCGCCGTCCCCGTCGGGGCGCTCGCCGCGCTCCGCGACCGGCTCCTGGCCGGCCCCGAGGACGTGCAGGCACCGCCCGGTCTCACCGCCACCCTCCGCGACTACCAGTTGCGCGGCCTCGCCTGGCTCGACCTGATGACCTCGCTCGGTCTCGGCGGCTGCCTCGCCGACGACATGGGCCTCGGCAAGACCGTCACCCTCATCGCCCTCCACCTGCGCCGCGCCCGCCGCGCCCCGACCCTCGTCGTCTGCCCGGCGTCCCTGCTCGGCAACTGGCAGCGGGAGGTGGAGAAGTTCGCCCCCGGCGTGCCCGTACGGCGTTTCCACGGAGCCGACCGCGACCTCGAAGGCGCCGAGGGCGGATTCGTCCTCACCACGTACGGCACCCTGCGCACCAGCGCCGCCCAACTGGCCGAGCAGGAGTGGGGAATGGTCGTCGCCGACGAGGCCCAGCACGTCAAGAACCCGTTCTCCGCGACCGCGCGGGCGCTGCGCGAGATCCCCGCACCCGCCAGGGTCGCCCTCACCGGCACCCCCGTGGAGAACAACCTCTCCGAGCTCTGGGCGCTCCTCGACTGGACCACCCCGGGTCTCCTCGGCCCGCTCAAGGCCTTCCGCTCGCGGCACGCCCGCGCCGTGGAGAACCACGAGGAGATCGAGCACGAGGAGGCGGTCGAGCGGCTCGCCCGGCTCGTACGGCCCTTCCTGCTGCGCCGCCGCAAGTCCGACCCCGGCATCGTCCCCGAGCTGCCGCCCAAGACGGAGTCCGACCATCCCGTCGCCCTCACCCGGGAACAGGCCTCGCTCTACGAGGCGGTCGTCCGCGAGACCATGGCGCGGATCGAGGAGGCCCGGGGCATGGCCCGCCGGGGCCTCGTCATGAAGCTGCTGACCTCCCTCAAGCAGATCTGCAACCACCCCGCGCAGTACCTGAAGGAACAGGCGCCGTCCGGCGTGGGCACCGCGCGGCTCGCCGGCCGCTCGGGGAAGCTCGCCCTGCTCGACGAGCTCCTCGACACGATCCTCGCGGAGGACGGGTCGGTGCTCGTCTTCACCCAGTACGTGTCGATGGCGCGACTCCTGGCCGACCATCTGGCCGCGCGCGGGATCCAGGCCCAACTCCTCCACGGCGGCACCCCGGTGGCCGAGCGGGAGCGGATGGTCGACCGGTTCCAGGACGGCGAGGTCCCGGTCTTCCTGCTCTCCCTCAAGGCCGCGGGCACCGGCCTCAACCTGACCCGGGCCGGCCACGTCGTCCACTACGACCGCTGGTGGAACCCGGCCGTCGAGGAGCAGGCCACCGACCGGGCCTACCGCATCGGGCAGACCCAGCCGGTCCAGGTCCACCGGCTCGTCGCCGAGGGCACGGTCGAGGACCGGATCGCCGAGATGCTCCGCGCCAAGCGGGCCCTGGCCGACGCCGTCCTCGGCACCGGCGAGGCGGCCCTCACCGAACTGACCGACCGGGAGCTCGCCGACCTGGTGTCCCTGAGGAGGTCCTCGTGACCATCGCCAGGGGCGGCCGCGGAGCCGCCCCCCGCCACGACGACCGCCGCCGCAGCTTCCCGCAGGTCGCGCCCCGCGAGGCCCCCGACGGCCGGTTCGCCGCCACCTGGTGGGGCAACGCCTGGGTCGAGGCCCTCGAGGACACCGCCCTCGACCCGGCCCGTCTCGCCCGCGGCAAGGCGTACGCGGGACGCGGCCATGTCGACGCGATCACCGTCACCCCCGGCCGGGTCGTCGCCTACGTCCACGGCAGCCGCGCCCGCCCGTACCGCGCCGAGATCCGGATGCGGACGCTCGGCGACGACGGCTGGGAGCGCTTCCTCGACGAGGCCACCGCCCGCCCCGACCACATCGCCGCCCTCCTCGACAAGGACGTGCCGCACGCCCTGGAAGCGGTCACCGGACTGCTGCCCGCGCCGGGCGACCTCGTCCCCGACTGCACCTGCCCGGACGACGGTTACCCCTGCAAGCACGCCGCCGCCCTCTGCTACCAGGCCGCGCGGCTCCTCGACGAGGACCCGTTCGTCCTCTTCCTGATGCGCGGCCGCGGGGAGCAGGAGCTCCTCGCCGAACTCACCCGGCGCAACGCGGCCCGGTCCGCCGCCGAGACGATCGCCGCCGCGCCCCCGATGCCCACCGTTCCCGCCCGTGCCGTGCTCGACGCGATGGACAGGCCCGGGCTGCCGCTGCCCCCGCCGCTGCCCCTGCCGGACCGGCCGGGGCGCCCCGCCGTCTTCCCGCCCGACCCCGACGCGCCCGACCCGCTCGCCCTCGACCTCCTCGCCACCGAAGCCGCCGCCCGCGCCCACGTGTTCCTCGGCACCGGACACGACCCGGTCGCCGCCCTCACCCCCTGGCAGGACGCCGTCCGGCTCGCCGCCGCGCACCCCGGTTCCGGGCTCACCGCCTCGACCCGCGCCCTCTACCGCGACCTGGCGTACGCCCTCGACCGCACCCCGACGGACCTCGCCCGCGCCGTCGCAGCCTGGCGGCAGGGCGGAGCGGCGGGCCTCGCCGTACTCGAAGAGCCCTGGGATCCGCCGGCGGGTCCGTTCGACCGCGCCAGGCCCGCGCTGATCGCCGCCGACTTCCCCGCCTTCAGACCCTGGCGCAACCGGCTCTCCACCGAGTCCCTCCAGCTCCGCCTCGGCCGTGACGGCCTCTGGTACGGATACGAGTCGGACGCCGGCCGTGAGGACTGGTGGCCGCGCGGCACCCCCGATCCGGACCCGGTCGGAGCCCTCACCGACCTCCTGGGACGCTGACCGACACTCGAACGGAGTCCCACTCGATGGAGTGAATCCGGTCAACGGCCGGATCCGGCACGTGCGTTTGCCGCGTTGATTCGGGTACGGGCACTTGCCCGCACACCTCCGGAAGGCAGGAAGCCATGAGGCAGATTCGCCGAAGTGGTCTGGCCACACTGTTGGTCACGGGTGGGGCGCTCGCGCTCTCGGCGGGCGCCGCGCACGCCGACTCCGGCGCACAGAGCGCCGCGGTCGGTTCGCCGGGCGTCGGCTCCGGCAACACGGTTCAGCTGCCGGTGCACGTGCCGGTCAACGTCTGCGGGAACACGGTCAGCGTCGTCGGTCTGCTCAACCCGGCCTTCGGCAACAGCTGCGCCAACCATTCGTCCGCCCCCGAGCCCAAGGGCTACGGATCGGACGAGGGCGGCGGCCGGGCCCACAAGGACCTGCCCGGCACCCCCCGCGGCGGCGAGCAGGCCGGCGGCTCCCACGGCGGGGGCTCGCAGGGCGGTTCGCAGGGCGGCACCTCCAACGGCGGCGGGTCCACGGCCGAGGGCGTCGCCGCGGGCTCTCCCGGCATCCTCTCCGGCAACGCGATCCAGCTGCCGGTCGACCTCCCCGTGAACGTCAGCGGGAACTCGGTCAACGTCGTCGGTCTGCTCAACCCGGTCTTCGGCAACACGTCGGTCAACGGACCCTCGAAGCCGGCGCAGCCGATCGAGAAGCCGACGCCGCGCCCGCAGACCCCCGTCCGGAACGTGCCGGTCCCGCAGACCGAGACGGAGACCGGGACGGAGACGGAGAAGCCCGCTCCCGCCCCCGCGCCGCAGGGTGAGACGGGCCCGGTCGCGCTGGCCGAGACGGGTGCGGACACCATCGGCTACGCCGCCTCGGCGAGTGCCGCGCTGCTGCTCGGCGGCGCCCTTCTGTACCGTCGCGCGCGCCGCGCCGGAGACCAGGCCTGACGGTCCCCGACCTCGCGGTCAGGCCGAGGCGCGCTGACACCCGAGCCGTCAGTCGTGTCCCCGGCCAGGGGCGCCCTCGCCGCCGCGACGCCAGGCCCGGAGCACCGCCTCGATGGCGGGAGCGATGCTCGTCCGGGCCTGGTGCCGAGGAACCCCCCGCATCAGCAGCGTGTCGTACGGCGTGTCGACATGCCGTACGGAGGCACGCACCGCGGCCGTGACGGCGCCGCGGTCGAGCGAGCGGCCCGCGGCCGTGCGCCCCACCCGTCCACTGCCCTTCGCCGAGGCGTGGACGGCGATCTCCGTGGCCCGGTCCGCCGGGCAGGAGGGGAAGAGCCGCAGGATCTCCGCCCGGAGGACCTCGGTGATCTCCGCGTCCAGTGCCGCGCGCCGCGCCGCGTCCCTGGCCCGGCGCCTGGCCCGTGCGTCCGCGTCGGCCAGGCAGGCCAGCTCCGCCTCCGCCAGCGCCGCCTCCTCCACGAGGAGGCCCTGACGCTCGTACCGGGTACGGCGCCGGTTGTGCCGTACCACCACCGCCCACAGCGCACTGCCCTCCCGGGCGCGGCGGGTGAGCGCCGTGTCGCCCCGGCGCAGGAAGACCAGGTGCCCGAGGTCGGCGCAGTCCAGGCAGACCGGCGCGTTGAACTCGACGATCATCCGTTCCAGCGGCCCCTGCCGGCACTCCGAGCAGCGGCGGCGCCTGAGCGGTTCGACGACGACGGGTGCGACGAGGTCCATGTCCGCCGCCCCGCTCAGCGGACGCCGGGCGCGGCGGCGGAGACGAACAGGGCGAGCGCCTCCTTCGCCTGCTCGGAGCGGCGGGCCCGCTCCGCCTCGCCCACCGCCTCGTGCATGCAGTGGGTCTCGTCGAAGGCGGCCTCGGCCAGTCGGCGGATGTGGGCGTCGTCGCACACCAACTGGACGCGGAAGAGCGCCTGTCGCGCGGCGGTGCGCTGCCGGTAGGAGGCGTGGCGGGACTCCTCCGCCTCCTCGGATCCGGGCTCCTTGGCCGCCCGGAACCAGCGGTCGTTCTGGCTGTGGAGGTAGTCGACGACCGCGCCCGCGTAGGCGCTGTAGGTCGCGATCCGCTCCTGGCGGAGCTGTTCGGTACGGGCGAGCGAGGCCATGCGCTCGGTGGACCGCGCCTGGAACCAGTGGGTGGCGATGACACCCAACAGGGTTCCCGCCACCGCTATCAGCGCCACATCCATGACCGGCCGCCCCCGTCTCCCCGGCCGTCTCCGCGGCCGCTTCCCTCGTCGGGTCCGAAGATCCTTCAGACCCTCAGATCATGACAGCCGACGGGGCGGGACGTCACTGCCGGTAGCCGCTCAGGAAGCGGCCGATCCGGCTGATCGCGGCGTCGAGGTCGTCGGCGTACGGCAGGGTCAGGATGCGGAAGTGGTCCGGGCGCGGCCAGTTGAAGCCGGTGCCCTGGACGACCTGGATCTTCTCCCGCAGGAGCAGGTCGAGGACGAACTTCTCGTCGTCGTGGATCCTGTGCACGGCCGGATCGAGGCGCGGGAAGGCGTACAGCGCTCCCTTCGGCTTCACGCAGGAGACGCCGGGGATCTCGTTGAGCTTCTCCCAGGCCCGGTCGCGCTGTTCGCGCAGCCGGCCGCCGGGGGCGGTCAGCTCGTGGATCGACTGGCGGCCGCCGAGCGCGGCCTGGATGGCGTACTGGGCGGGGGCGTTGGGGCAGAGCCGCATGGAGGCGAGCATGGTGAGGCCCTCCAGATAGCTCTTGGCGTGCTGCTTGGGGCCGGTGACGACCAGCCAGCCGGAGCGGAAGCCCGCCACCCGGTACGTCTTGGAGAGCCCGCCGAAGGTGAGGACGACGAGGTCGGGGGCGAGGGAGGCGGCGGGGTAGTGGACGGCCTCGTCGTAGACGATCTGGTCGTAGATCTCGTCGGCGAAGACCATCAGGCCGTGGCGGCGGGCGAGGTCGAGGATGCCCTCGACGATCTCCTTCGGGTAGACCGCGCCGGTGGGGTTGTTGGGGTTGATGATGACGACGGCCCGGGTCCGGTCGGTGATCTTCGACGCCATGTCGTCGAGGTCCGGGTACCAGTCCGCGGACTCGTCGCACAGGTAGTGCACGGCCTTGCCGCCCGCCAGGGTGGTGACCGCCGTCCACAGCGGGAAGTCCGGGGCGGGGATCAGCACCTCGTCGCCGTCCTCCAGGAGGGCCTGCACGGCCATGGAGACGAGCTCAGAGACGCCGTTGCCGAGGAAGACGTCGTCGACGTCGACCTCCGGAAGTCCCATGCCCTGGTAGCGCTGGGCCACGGCGCGGCGGGCGGAGAGGATGCCGCGGGAATCGGTGTACCCATGGGCCTTCGGGAGCATCCGGATCATGTCCTGGACGATCTCCTCGGGCGCCTCGAAGCCGAAGAGCGCCGGGTTGCCGGTGTTGAGGCGCAGGACGCTGTGGCCCGCCTCCTCCAGCGCGTTGGCGTGCTCGATGACCGGGCCCCGGATCTCGTAGCAGACCTCGCTCAGCTTGCTCGACTGCCGGAACTCCATGTCCGACCTCCCCAAGTCCCCGGAATCAGTGTTACTTGGTTTTACCAAGTTCGAGCTTGGAAAGTCCAACAACATGTCTAGACTGCGTCGCATGCCACGTCAGCCACGCCGCCGCAGCTACGACCAGCACTGCGCCGCCGCGCGCGCCCTCGACCTCGTCGGCGACCGCTGGACCCTGCTCGTCGTCCGCGAACTCCTCGCCGGGCCGCGCCGCTACACCGACCTCCACGCCGACCTGCCGGGCGTCAGCACGGACATGCTCGCCGGCCGCCTCAAGGACATGGAGGGCGCCGAGCTCGTCACCCGCCACCGACTGCCCCCGCCCGCCTCGGCGTTCGTGTACGAGCTCACCCCGCGCGGACGCGAGCTGCTGCCCGTGCTGCGCGCCCTCGCCGCCTGGGGGGCGCCGGAGCTCGGCGAGCCGCGGCCCACCGACGCCGTCCGCGCGCACTGGTACGCGATCCCGCTCCTCGGGGTGCTCGCCGGGCTGGGCGAGGGCGTCGTCCAGGTGACCCTGGACGAGGGCGAGTTCCACGTACGGGTCGGGGGCGACGGGAGTGTCTCGTACGGGGACGGGGTGTACGGCGCCGGTACGGCGGCGGTGCCGGACGCGCGGCTGCGGACCGACGCGGCGACCTGCCGGGCCCTGGCGGGCGGGGAGCTGACGCTCGCCGAGGCGGTCGAAACGGGCCGCGCCACCCTCGAACCGGCCACGGCGGCCGCCGGGGCCCGCTGACCCCTCCGGCCGGGTTCAGGTGCGGGCGGACCCCGCGGCCAGGGAACGCGCGAGGCGGTCCCGGGCCTCGGTCTGCGCCGCGATCCGCGCGTCGAGCACGGCGAGGCGCTCGCGGGCGATCTCCAGACCACGGGCGGACGGCCGGGCCGACGCCAGGTCCCCGTCGAGGCAGGAACGGAACGCGGACACGTCGTCCAGGGTGAGCCCCGCGTCGAGCAGGTACCGGATGTTCGCCACCCGCGCGACCGCGTTCTCCCCGTACACCCGGTATCCGTTGGCCGCGCGGTCCGACGTGATCAGTCCCGCCGTCTCGTAGTGGCGCAGCGCGCGGGGCGACACCCCGGTCCGCCGGGCCAGTTCACCGATGCGCAAGGGCGCCACCTCCTCACGCAGTGGTATCACGCGACCAGCGCACCCCCGTCGACGGGCAGCACGGTGCCGGTCAGGAAGGAGGCGTCCGGCGCGGCGAGCGCGGTGATCGCCCAGGCGACCTCCTCCGGCCTGCCGATCCGGCCCAGCGGGGTGTGCGCGAGCTGCCACGCCCGTACCGCCGCCAGCTGTTCGGGGGAGAGGCCCATGTGGTCACCGATCGGGGTCTCGATCGGGCCGGGGGCGACCGCCACCACCCGGACGCCGTCGGGCGCGAGCTCCACCGCCCAGCAGCGGGTCAGCGTCTCCAGGGCGCTCTTCGTCGCCGGATAGACGGAGTTGGCAGGCCAGCCGCGCTGCCCGATCGTCGTCGTCACGTTCACGACCACGCCCCGGGACGCCCGGAGCGCGGGGACGGCGGCCTGGGTGAGCAGGACCGGGGCGACGAGATTGGTCTCCAGGAGCGGGGTGATCACGGAGCGGTCGAGGGTGCCCAGCGGGCCGCCGGCGGAGATCCCCGCGTTGTTGACGAGCACGTCGAGGCGGCCGTGGCCGGTGAGGGCGGCGCGGACGATCTCCTCGGCCGCGCCGTCCGCGGTGACGTCGGCGACGTACGGGCGGATCCCGGGGTGCCCCTCGGCCGTCTCCCGCAGCGGCGCCTCCCTGCGGCCGACGGCGACGACCGTCGCTCCCTGCCCGGCGAAGGCGCGAGCGGTGGCGCGACCGATGCCGGTGCCCGCGCCGGTGACGACAACGACCCTGGTGGGTGTGGTGGTGTCCATGAATCCGATGGTCGAACAATGACGCCAGTGACAAGGTCAAGCCGTGGCGGGGTCCCCCTCGCGCAGACCCGGCGGCGACGGACCGGTCGAGCTGCGGGCAGGATGAGGGGGATGAGCGGGACGCGATACGAGGCGATCACCTGGGAACGGCTGGCGGAGACGCTCGCCGGGCACCTCCACACGTCCACGCCCGGCGACGGCGGCCAGTGGCTCAAGGTCGGCATCGACGGGCCGCCCGCCGCGCCCGGCGGCGAGCTCGCCGGGCTGCTCGCCGAGGCACTGCGCACGCGCGGGCGGGCCGTCCATGTCGTGGGGACCGGCGGCTTCCTGCGGCCCGCGTCCCTTCGCTTCGAGTACGGGAAGCAGGACCCCGACGCGTACTACGACGGGTGGACCGACACCGGGGCCCTGTGGCGGGAGGTGTTCGGCCCGCTGGAACCCGGCGGCACCGGGCGTGTCCTGCCCGACCTGTGGGACCCGGTGCGGGACCGCGCGACCCGCAGCCCGTACGTCACGCTGCCGCCGGACGGGATCCTCGTGGTGCACGGCCCCTTCCTGCTCGGCCACTGGTTCCCCTTCGACCTCACCGTCCACCTGCGGCTCTCGGCCGCCGCCCTCGCCCGGCGCACCGAGGAGTCCTGGACCCTGCCCGCCTTCGCCCGGTACGACTCCGAGGTCGACCCCGGCACGACCGCCGACGCCGTCGTACGCGCCGACGACCCCCGGCACCCGGCCTGGACGGGCCTCGGGCGGTAGCCGCACCGGCCCCCGTCAGGCGGTCCCCCTCCTGCCCGGTGGACGGCCGCCCACCAGCGTGACCGCTTCCGCGCCCGCGCGGCAGCCCGCCTCGGCGGCCTTCGCCGGGTCCGCGCCCGCGAGCCGCGCCGCCAGGAACGCCCCGGTGAACGCGTCGCCCGCGCCCGTCGAGTCCACCGGCCGCACCGGGGGCGCCGCCACCCGCGTGGTGACCGCGCCGTCCTCCGCGACCAGTGCGCCCGCCGCCCCGAGGGTGACCGCGACCAGCGGGAAGAGACGGCTCAACTCGGCGGCGGCCGCCTCCGGTTCACCGCACCCGGTGAGCGCCCGGGCCTCGTCGGCGTTGGGCAGCAGGATCTCGGCGCCCGCCACCGACGCCAGGAACCGGTCCGCGCCCAGCTCCCTGAGGAACCCCGCCGAGGCAGGGTCCACGCTCACCGGAACGCCCGCGTCCCGCGCGTCCCGCAGTGCGCGCGTCGCCGCCTCGCGGCTCGGTGCGGCGAAGAACAGGTAGCCCGACAGGTGGAGCCGGGCCACTCCGTCGAGGAGGGCGGCGGACCAGTCACCGGGGGAGAGGCGCAGGGCGGCGCCGCTGTCGGTGAGGAAGGTGCGCTCCGCCGAGGAGTCCACGAGCGCGATCACGGTGGCCGTCGGGGCCTCCGGGTCCCGCACGAGCAGGGGGCGCACGCCCGCGCGCCGCAGCGCCCGGTCGTGCCAGGCCGCCGCGTCCGTCCCGACCCGGCCGAGGAGCCGTACCTCCCCGCAGCCGGAACGCGAGGCCCAGCAGGCCGCGTTGGCCCCGGCGCCGCCCGGCAGGGTCCGGATCGCCGCTGCCGTGTCCGTGGCGGGAGCGAGCGGGGTACGGTGCCGGGCGACGACGTCCGTGACCACGTCCCCGACGACGAGCAGGGCACCCGCCACCCGTCTCACCGACGGACCGGGTCGGGCGCCGCCGCTCCGGGGCGGGGCGCCGCCGCGCCCGAGCCGTCCCCCGCCCCGTACGCCCCCGCGATTCTCGCCGCGAGCCGCACATTGCCCCGTACCGCCGCCAGATTGGCCTCCAGGGACGCCCCTTCCGTGTGCACCGTCAGGTATTCCAGCAGGAACGGGGTCACCCCCTGCCCCGTGATCCCCTTCTCCTTCGCCGCCGCCAGGCCGCCCGCGAGCACGCGGTCGTGGAGCGCGGGGTCCAACTGCTCCGTCACCGGGACCGGGTTGGCGACGACGAGCGCCGCCCGAGGCTCGCCGAGCCGGTCCTGCGCCCGTATCACCCCGGCCACCTCCTCCGGCGTCCGCAGAGTCCAGTCCACGGGCTCGCCCGACGAGGAGAGGTAGAAGCCGGGGAAGTGCTCCGTGCCGTACCCGACGACCGTCACCCCCAGGGTCTCCAGGCGCTGGAGCGTCGCGGGCACGTCGAGGATCGACTTGACCCCGGCGCACACGACGGTGATCCCGACGCGGGCGAGCAGGCGCAGGTCGGCGGACTCGTCCTGAGTGTCGGTCCACTCGCGGTGCACGCCCCCGAGGCCGCCGGTCGCGAACACCCGTATGCCGGCCGCGTCCGCGAGCCGGGCCGTCGCCGAGACCGTCGTCGCCCCGGTCGCGCCGGTCGCCAGGGCGGGGGCCAGGTCGCGGTGACCGAGCTTGCGCACGGCGGGGTCCTCGGCGATCCGGGTCAGGGCCGCCCGGTCCAGGCCGACCCTGGCCGTGCCGTCGACCACGGCGACGGTGGCGGGGACGGCGCCCCCGGCCCGTACCAGCTCCTCCAGCTCCAGGGCCACGGCCAGGTTGCGCGGGCGCGGCAGGCCGTGGGCGATGATCGTCGATTCCAGCGCGACGACGGGACGCCCCTCGTGGAGCGCTTCCCGTACCTCTTCGGACACCTGTGTGGACATGTCCCATTCCTGGCGCGACCACGGGCCCCGCAAACCTCGTTGGCGAGCACCGGCCACGCGGGATCCGGAGCCTGCGGAATCCGTCACGGCGGGCCCGCCGCCGACGTCCGAGCCGGCCTCCCCGCCCCCAGGACGCTGTGCCGAAGGGCCGGTACGGATTTCGTCGCCGTCGCGCGCGTCGGGCATCACGCCTGGTGGGAGGCGAAGCGGAGGGGTTCGGTCCACCAGGTCCCGGCCTCGGGGCGGCCCCGGACCCCCGCTACAGTCACCGCCCATGACGACACATGACCAGCCCTCCTTCGCCGTGCACATCCCCGACGAGGAGCTCGAAGCGGAGCCGCTCGACCCCGGCCAGATCGTCTCCGGCACGCCCGAGGTGACGGGCAAGGTGCTGTGGGAGTCGGCCGACGGCAAGCAGGTGCGCGGCATCTGGCAGATCACGCCCGGCGTCGTCACCGACACCGAGGCCGACGAGCTCTTCGTGGTGGTCTCCGGCCGGGCGACCGTGGCCGTCGAGGGCGGGGACACCCTGGAGATCGGGCCCGGTGACGCCTGTGTGCTGCGCGAGGGCGACCGTACGACCTGGACCGTGCACGAGACCCTGCGCAAGGCGTACCACATCAGCCTCTGAGGGGCCCGAAGTCCTGTGACCACTCGGGCGGTCGAGAGTCTGGTAGGAAACCTTCCTATCGGCTAGCCTCCCGGGCAGCGGCTCGGCGCGGCGCCCCCACCCCGGGGGCGTGACGCGCTCAGTGAGAGCTCTGACCCGGCCGCCGAGCACCACCCCGTCGCGCGGTCCGTGCCGCGCGGCCGGTCCGTGGTGCGCCGCACCGGTGTCCAGCTCTCGCCACCCCACAGGCCAGGGAGCCAGGTATGCGCCTGAACGCCTCCGCCCCACCCCGTCGCACCACCGACCGACTTCCCCTCGTCCTCACCGCCGTCCTGCTGCTCGTCGGCGGGCTCCTGCTCGCCCTCCCGGACCGGGCCGGAGCCGCCGCCGACGTCCTGATCTCCCAGGGCCGGCCGGCAACGTCCTCCTCCGTCGAGGACAGCACGTTCGGCCCGGAGAAGGCCTTCGACGGCGTCTCCACCACCCGCTGGGCCAGCGCCGAAGGCGTCGACCCGCAGTGGATCCGGGTCGACCTCGGCCCCTCGGCCACCGTCTCCCGCGTCAAACTCGTCTGGGAGGCGGCCTACGCGAAGGCCTACCGCGTCGAGATCTCCGCCGACGGCACCACCTGGACCCGCCTCGCCACCGAGAGCGCGGGCAACGGCGGCACGGACGACTGGACCGGACTCACCGGCACCGGCCGCCACCTGCGCGTCTACGGGACCGCGCGCGGCACCTCGTACGGCTACTCCCTCTACACGGTGGAGGTCTACGGCACCACCGGCACCACACCCCCGCCCACCGGCTCCTTCACGGTCGTCGCGGCCGGTGACATCGCCGCCCAGTGCACGGCCTCCAGCAGCTCCTGCGCCCACCCCAAGACCGCCGCCCTCGCCCAGCGCATAGCGCCGTCGTTCTACCTGACGATGGGCGACAACCAGTACGACGACGCCCGGCTCTCCGACTTCCGGAACTACTACGACAAGAGCTGGGGCGCCTTCAAGGCGAAGACCCGGCCCGTCCCCGGCAACCACGAGTCCTACGACCCCGCCGGCGCGTTCTCCGGCTACAAGTCGTACTTCGGCGCCCTCGCCTATCCGCAGGGCAAGGCGTACTACAGCTACGACCAGGGCAACTGGCACTTCATCGCCCTCGACTCCAACTCCTTCGACGACGCCGCGCAGATCCAGTGGCTCAAGGACGACCTCGCGCGGAACACCAAGGGCTGCGTCGCCGCCTACTTCCACCACCCGCTGTACTCCTCCGGCGGCCACGGCAACGACCCCGTCTCCAAGCCCGTCTGGCAGATCCTCTACGGGGCCAAGGCCGACCTCGTGCTCAACGGCCACGACCACCACTACGAGCGGTTCGCCCGGCAGAACGCGAACGGGCAGGCCGCGGCCGACGGCATCGTCGAGATCGTCGGCGGCATGGGCGGCGCCGAACCCTACGACATCGAGACGGTCCAGCCGCACAGCCAGAAGCGGATCAGCGGTCCGTACGGCGTCCTGAAGCTCGACCTCACCGACACCACCTACACCTGGCAGTACGTCGGCGTCGACAACCAGGTCAAGGACTCCGCCCCGACCTACACCTGTCACTGATGTACCTCGCGACCACCGGTCGCCGCGACGCGCCGCCGGCCCCCTCGGGGGTCCGGCGGCGCGTCCCCGGCACCGTCCTCGCCCTCGGCGCGGTCAGCCTGGTCACCGACGTCTCCTCGGAGATGGTGACCGCCGTCCTGCCGCTCTACCTGGTCCTCGGACTCGGCCTCTCCCCGCTCCAGTTCGGCCTGCTCGACGGCCTCTCCACCGGCGCCACCGCGCTCGTACGGCTCCTCGGCGGCGCCGCAGCCGACCGCGGCGGCCGCCACAAACAGGTCGGCGGACTCGGCTACGCCCTCTCCGCCTGCTCCCGGCTCGGCCTCCTCCTCGCCGGCGGTGCGACCGGCTGGATCGCCACCGCCCTCGCCGCTGACCGGCTCGGCAAGGGCGTCAGGACCGCTCCCCGCGACGCCCTCATCACCCTGCACACCCCATCCGAGGACCTGGGCCGCGCCTTCGGCACGCATCGCGCCATGGACACCACCGGCGCGCTCCTCGGGCCCCTGGCCGCCTTCGCCCTGCTGTGGGCGACGGCCGACGCGTACGACGCCGTGTTCGCCGTCAGCTTCTGCGTCGGGGCGTTCGGCGTCCTGCTGTGGCTGCTGCTCGTCCCCGGGCGACGGGATACGGACGCGAACGCGAACGCGGCGCGGCCGACCGGCCCGGCGGCGCCACGCGCGCGTGGAAGCCTCTTCGCCGGGCTGCGCTCACCCGCCTACCGGCGGATCGTGCTCTGCGCCGCACTCCTCGGCGCCGCCACCGTCGGGGACGCCTTCCTGTACCTGCTGCTCCAGCGGCGGCTGGCGTTCGACGCCACCTGGTTCCCGTTCCTGCCGCTCGGCGCGGCCGGCGTCTATCTGCTGCTCGCGGTCCCCGCCGGACGCCTCGCCGACCGGATCGGGCGGCGCGGGCCGCTCCTGTACGGGCACGGGGCCCTGCTCCTCGCCTACGGGCTGCTCCTGACCCCGCTGCCCGACACCGCGGTCCTCCTCGGCGTCCTCGCCCTGCTCGGGATCTTCTACGCCGCCACCGACGGCGTCCTGATGGCCCTGACCGGCCCCTTCCTGGCCGAGGGCCGACAGGCGGGCGGCCTCGCGCTCGTCCAGACCGCCCAGGCACTCGCCCGGCTGGCGGCCGCCGTCGGCTTCGGCGCTGTCTGGACCGCGAGCGGGCCGGAGACCGCCCTCGTCACGGCCCTCCTCGCCCTCACGGCGGCCCTCTGCTGCGCCGCGCGCCTGCTGCCCGCCACCCCCACGGACCAGGGCGCCACCACGCGAGGCCAAGGCGCCACCCCTACCCCCACCGAGCCCGCCGAGAGGACCGACTGACCATGCCCGCCCCGACCGGAGCCCGCCCGACCACCCGCACGCGCGTGTGGATCCTCGTACTCGCCCTCCTGCTGCTCGGCGGCGGAGCCACCGCCTACACCCTGCGGGCGGCCTCGGGACGGGAGGCCGCGGCCACCGGCACCGCCGACCCCGGGTTCACCCTCGACGCCGGCACCGGCGCGCTCTACGCCCGGGACACCGCGAGCGGGCGCGTCGCGCGCGTGGACCCGGCCGCGCCCGGCGGCCGGGTCGCGGGCGGACCCTCCTGCGACCGATTCCACGCGGCCGGCGGGACCGCCCTCTGCCTCCAGCGGAGGCCGGGCGTCCCGGCCCGCTCGTACGCCCTCGTGCTCGACCGCCGACTGCGCGAGGTGCGCCGCGTCGGCCTGCCGGGCATCCCCAGCCGGGCCCGGGTCTCGGCCTCGGGGAACCTGCTCTCCTGGACGATGTTCGCGACCGGCGACTCCTACGCGCGCTCGTCCTTCTCCACCCGCACCTCGATCCTCGACCTGCGCACCGGCTACCTGGTGAAGAACATGGAGCAGATCCCCCTCACCCTCGAAGGCCGCCGGTACCACGCCCCCGACGTCAACTACTGGGGCGTCAGCTTCGCGGCGGACGACAACCGCTTCTACGCCACCGTGTCGACGGCCGGCCGCACCCACCTCGTCGAGGGCGACCTGCGGAACTGGTCGGCGCGGGCACTGCGGGAGAACGTCGAATGCCCGTCGCTCTCCCCGGACGGCACCCGGATCGCCTTCAAGAAGCGGGTCTCCGACGGCCCGCGCGAGCCGTGGCGCCTGTACGTGTACGAGCTGGCCACCGGGCGCGAACACGCGACCGCCGAGCGGCGTGGCATCGACGACCAGGCCCTGTGGACGGACCGCGGGACCCTCGCGTACGGATACGGGGGAGAGGTCTGGACGGTACCCGCCGACGGTACGGGAGCCCCGCGCCGCCTCGCCCGCGCGGCCTCCTCCCCGGCGGCGCCGCGCTGACCGTACGGAGATCAGTGCCCTCCCGGTCGCAGCAGGGCGGTCAGGCGTTGGACGCTGCGGCTGCCCTCACGGCGTACGCCCAGAGGGATCAGGGCGGCGTGGGTCGGCAGGCGCACGCCGCCGGTGAACGCCACCCGGGTGCCCGGGCCTTCCGGGGTCGCGGCCACGCCGAGCAGCAGGAACCGGCTCTGCAGCCAGCACCAGCCGGGCCGCTGCACGCCGCGCAGTCGTGCCCGCATTCCGTACCTGCTGCGTGCCAGTACCTCCACGCGTTCGCCCTGCCGGCGGAGGACGCGCAGCCGCTCCATGTCGGGCACGACCTGCCCGAAGCCGCCCTCCAGGTCGCCCAGCAGGGCCCAGACCCGTTCGAAGGGGGCGTCGATATACGCCTCGGTCACGTGGGCGCCGCGGATGCCGCCGGCCAGGGCGTGCAGGCGGCGTACGGGGTCGAGGTCGGTGATGGGCCAGGGCTCGTTCATGACGTCCACGCCTTCCGGAAGATGCCGCGGGCCCGGTGCAGCCGCGACTTGACGGTGCCCGTGCGGACGCCCAGCAGGGCGGCGGCGGTGCGCTCGTCCAGGCCCTCGACGTCACGCAGCATCAGCACCGCGCGGTGCTCGGGGGAGAGCCGGTCCAGTACGTCCCTGATGTCGGCGGAGAGTTGGGGGTCGCCGAGGGCGGGGAGGGCGGTGAGATCGGCCGGTACGCTGCGGGCGGCGCGATGGGCGGTACGGATCGCCTCCCGTACGGCGATGGCACGGACCCAGCCGTGCAGTGCGGCGGGGTCCTTGAGGGTGCGGAGCGACTTGAAGACCGCCACCAGGGTCTCCTGCGCGGCGTCCGCGCCCTGGCTCAGGGCTATGGGCGCGCAGACGCGCCCCACGTACGGGGCGAGGACGTCCAGGAGTTCGGCCATGGCGAGGGTGTCGCCCCGCTGGGCGGACCGCACGAGCCGGACCGTCCGGTCATCGGATCGTTCAGCGGGCACGTGCCGCGTCCTTCCACCGCGCCACGCGCAGTGCGGCGACGGCCAGGACGGCGCACAGCGGGGTGTAGAGCAGGAGGTTGAGCCAGTGGAAGGCCGTGCCGGTCTCCTTGGCGAACAGCCAGTAGATTCCGGCCAGAGCGCGCAGCGAGAGGCCCGCGGCCACGGCCAGGGTGCCGGCGCGGAGTAGCAGGTTGCCGGGTCGGCGGGCGTGGGCGAGGACGAGAGCGGCGGCCGTGAGGAGCAGGGCGGCGAGAGGGAGCAGGACCGGTGGTGTGAACGGCACGTCCGTACCGAGAACGGCGTAGGACAGGCTTCTGCCGTCGGCCGCGGGCCAGGTGGCTCCCGTAGTCCAGTACAGATGGAGCGCGGCGTCCGCCGTGAGCACCGAGGCGACGAGCGCGGCGGCGCGGGTGGGTGCGGGGGTGCGGGGTCGGTACAGCATGGGGCCTCCTGCGTCGGAGAGGGGATTCCGTCGCCCTGTTGAGGAGCCGTCCGCGCGAAACGTTCCCTCGGAGTGCGTGAATTGTGCGGAGGGTTGCGGACCCGGGCCTTGCCGGGGGGTGAGGGCCGACGTACCCGACGGGGTCACGCCCCCACGTCGGGGGCGCTCTCCTGGGCGGGGTCCTTGGATGCCGGGTGATCCGGACGGTCGGCCGGTGCGGCGGCACGCAGCGCCGCTTCGACCCGGCGGTTGCTGGTCATGGACGCCGTGACGGCCGTCATCGCCAGGAGGAGGACGGCGGCGGCGTAGAGCGGGGTGCGGATGTCGTAGGCGGTGGCCAGCCAGCCGCCGAGGAAGGCCCCGAGGGGAGCGGCGCACATGGCCAGCATGCGGGAGGTGGAGGCGACCCGGCCCATGAGGTGGGCCGGGACGATCGCCTGCCGGAGGGAGGGCGCGAGCACCATCGTGGCGCCCATGCCGGCCCCGCAGACGGCGAGCGCCAGCCCGGCCGCGTACGGGTTCGGGGCAGCGGCAAGGCCCAGGATGGCAAGCCCTTCGACGGCGGCCGTGCAGGTCAGTGCCGTGCCGGTGCCGAGTCGTCGGCCGAGGGAGGAGGCGATGCCCGCACCGAGCAGACCGCCGGCGGCCTCGGCCGTGAGGAGCAGGCCGAAGCCGTATGTGTCGATGCCGAGGCGGTCGTGCGCGAACAGGGCGAGGACGGTCTCCACGGCGAGGAAGGCGACGTTCCCGACCGCCGGGCGGAGCGCGAGCCCGAGGAGCAACCGGTCCCGGAAGACGTACGAGGCCCCGGCCCGCGCCTGCCGGAGCAGCGACTCGCGAATCTCGGGTACGGGCCGGGGTACGGCGGGAAGCGACCGTACGAGCAGTGCGGAGAGCAGGAACGACACCGCGTCGGCGAGCAGCGGAACCGCCCGCCCGAGCGCGAGCAGCGCACTGCCCGCGGGCGGCCCCGCGAAACCGGACATGGCGGTCTGGGCCCCGCGCAGGCGGGAGTTGGCTCGCTCAAGGAGTGCGGGGTCGCGGCCGAGCAGATCCGGCAGATAGGCCGTGGCGGCCGTGTCGAAGAAGAGTCCGCCGAGGCCGAGCAGGAAGGCGACGGCCGCGAGCAGCGGGATGCTCAAGCCGTCGAGCGCGGCCGCTGCCACCGGTATCGCGAGCACCACCGCACGCGCGGCGTCCATGACCCACATCGTGCGCCGGCGGTCCCAGCGGTCCACCAGCGCCCCGCCGAGCACCCCGAAGAGCAGCCACGGCAGCGTCCCGGCGGCCGTGACGACGGCGAGCGCCATCGGATCCCGCGTCAACGTCAACGCGAGCAGCGGCAGCGCGGCATGGGACACCCCGTCACCGAGCGAGGACACCGTCTGCGCGGTCCACAGTCGTCCGAACCCGGTCGGCATCTTCCGTACGTCCGAGGTCACTTGGCGTCTCCTTCGGCCTGCGCGCGAGGTGCCGGGTGGAACAGGGCGAAGACGAGGGAGGCGTCCGGCAGCGACGGATCGGACAGCTCCCGGTACTCGTCCGCCAGTGCCTGCAGCCGCGCCCCCAGCTGCGCGAACTGCTCCTCGGTGAGCCGCAGATGCGCCATCCGGACGTGCCGCTCGCCGTCCGCCGGCGACGCCTCCAGGTCAGCCACCGCGTGACGCATCAGCACATCCGGCCCTCCCTCGCCCGGATCCGGCAGCTCGATCGACCGCGCGGCCATCGCGTAGTACCGCTCGGTGACACCCCGCACCTTCCGCGTCCGCACCACCTTCACCAGCCCGGCCCGTTCAAGGAGCCGCACGTGATAGCTGGAACTCCCCTTCGCGAGGCCCACCCGCTCGGCGATCTGCGTGATCGTCGCGGGCTCGAAGCGGAGCACCGCCATGATCCGGTGGCGGGTGAGATTGGAGACGGCGCGCAGTTGCTCGTCCGTGGTGACGTGGAACGTCTCGGGAAGATCATCGGTAGGCATGCGGGCAATGGTCAACGTTTCTTGACCATTAGCCAAGTGATTTCGCGCGGACCCCGCATGCGGGCCTACCGAGCGGACCCGCGCCGCATGTGGGCCCCCGCATGCGGGCCGACCGGTCCCGCCCCCGGAATCAGGCCTTCCGTAGCGAGCCGCGGAGCGCCAGCGCCGCCATCGGCAGCAGCAGGCACGCGGCGATCGCGTTCAGCGGCCCGTAGCCCGCCTTCGCGACGATCAGACCCGCCGCCAGACCGCCGACACCGGCGCAGGTGTTCATGATGAAGTCGGAGAGCCCCTGGACCGCGGGCCGTGCGGCCTGCGGCACCGAGTCCGTGAGCAGCGCCGAGCCGGCCACCAGACCCGCCGACCACCCCAGACCGAGGACGAAGAGCCCCAGGGCGGTCCGGCCGTGGCTGGGTCCCGCCGTACCCGCGACGAGCGCCGCCACGCCGATCAGCCCGACCGCGAGCCCGATCACCGACAGGCTTCCGAGCCGGTCGGACAGCCAGCCCATCAGGGGCGAGAAGGCGTACATGCCGGCGATGTGCCCGCTGATCACGAGCCCGACCAGCTGGATGTCCGCACCGTGGTGGGTGAGTGCCACCGGGGTCATCGACATGATCGACACCATCGCGGTGTGCGAGCCGGCGACGGTGACCAGGGCGAGGCGGGCCCGCGGAGATTCCCGCACCACCCGCATACCGGCCCGGAGCGAGCGCCCCTCCGCGCCCTCGCCCGCCCCGGGCTCGGTCAGCGCGCGGGCGGTGAGGAGCGGATCCGGGCGCAGCAGCAGTGCCACCACGGCCGCCGCGACCACGAAGATGGCGGCGGCCCAGACGAAGGGCCCGGCGGTGGCCGGTATGCCCAGGCCGGAGACGCTCTTCCCGGCGGGCGCGGCGATGTTCGGGCCGAGCACCGCCCCGATCGTGGTCGCCCACACCACCGTGGAGATGGCTCGCGCCCTGCGGTCCGGTGCGGCGAGGTCGGCGGCGGCGAAGCGGGCCGCCAGGTTCGCCGAGGACCCGGCGCCGAAGCCGACGAGCCCGACGAGCAGCAGGGGGAAGCTGCCGACGACCGCCCCGAGCACCGTCACCCCCGCCCCGAGCGCGCCGATGAGGTACGCGAGGACGAGCCCGGCCCTACGGCCCCGCGAGGCCATCAGAGCGGCCAGCGGCATCGCGAGCAGTGCGGGACCGGCCACGGTCGCCGTCGACGCCAGACCGGAGAGGGCCTCGGAGCCGCTGACGTCCTTGGCCAGGACGGCGGACAGGGCGATGCCGGTGGCGATGCCGAGGCCCCCGAGGATCTGGGTGGCGATGAGCACGGCCTGGATACGGCGGCGGAGGGCGGGCAGCCCGGCGCCGGTGGCGGAGAGGTGCTCGGGCAGGACGGCGTCAGGCGCGTCAGGTACGTCAGGGGCGCCGGGGGTGCTGGTCACTGGCACGAGTGTGCCAGCCGCCCCACCCGGGGGACACGCCGCCGACGGGCCGGATCGCCCCCGCTCAGAACAGCGGCGCGGGCAGCACGCCCTCAAGGGCGAGCAGCTGTCTCTTGGTCTCCAGACCGCCCCCGAAACCGCCGAGCCCTCCGTCGCTCTCCACCACCCGGTGGCACGGCACCACCACCGGCAGCGGATTGGAGCCCATCGCCACCCCGACCGCCTGCGCGGCCCCCGGCTGGCCCACGCGCCGCGCCAGCTCCCCGTACCCGACGACCGTGCCGTACGGGACGGTCGTCAGCTCGCGCAGCACCTGCCGGTTGAAGCCGGTCGTCAGGCTCCAGTCCAGAGGCAGCCCGACATCGCCCGGCTCACCCGCGAAGTACCGGTCGAGCCGCCGTATCGCGCCCGCGAGCAGCCCCGAGGCGCGCTCCACCGGCTCCGCGCCGAGCTGCCCCGCCAGCCGGGTGAGCATCCGCTCCCTGCGCGCCGCGTCGGCGTGGAACTCCACCCGCACGAGCCCCCGGCCGGTCGCGGCGAGGAAGAGCGGCCCGATGGCGCTCTCCATGACCGTCCACTCCGCCGGGACGGCCCGCCCGCCGCCCGTCGGCCCCGCTTCGATGTCCATGCCGCCCACGGTACGACCCGCCACTGACAGCCAGGTGGGGAACGACCGGACCGGTCGAAAAGGAGCGACTTCCCGCCGTCGCCACTCCCACGCCATAATCTCGCCCCGGTAGTACCCAGCGGTACCGACTGTTTTCGGACGACGTGGCACCAGGGGTGGAGGACTCACGCTCATGCAGGGCACGGTCGACGGATTCAGTTACGGCCTCGTCACGCCGGTGGCCTCCTTTCTCATGGCGTGCCTGGGCGGAGCCCTCGGCCTCAGGTGCACCACGAGATCGCTCCGCAACCGCGACAGCTTCAAGGCGGGCTGGCTCGCCCTCGGCGCCACCTCGATCGGCACCGGCATCTGGACCATGCACTTCATCGCCATGATGGGCTTCTCCGTCCACCAGGCGCCGATCGACTACGACCGCCCGATCACCTTCGCCAGCCTGGGCGTCGCCGTCCTCATGGTCGGGATCGGCATCTTCATCGTGGGATACCGCGGGGCCACCGCCCTCACCCTGGTCACCGGCGGCACCATCACCGGTCTGGGCGTGGCCACCATGCACTACCTGGGCATGGCCGGGATGCGTCTCCAGGGGCGGATCGAGTACGACACGCCCACCGTCGCCCTCTCCGTGGTCATCGCCGTCGTGGCGGCCACCGTGGCCCTCTGGGCGGCCGTCTCCGTACGTGGATTTCTGGCCAGCCTCGGCGCCAGCCTGGTGATGGGCGTCGCCGTCAGTGGTATGCACTACACCGCCATGGCCGCGGTCAGCGTCCACCTGCACGGCACCGGGCCCGCCACCGACACCGGTGACGCGGCCACCTCGCTCCTGCTGCCGATGCTGCTCGGCCCGGCCGTCTTCCTGATCCTCGCCGCCGTCGTCGTCATGTTCGACCCGCTGCTCGTGATGGGAGACCCGGACTGGCAGGGGTCCGCGGCCCGGGCCCCGCACCGCCCCGGCGTGCCCGCCCCGCGCCACGTCCCGTCCTACGGCGAGCCCGCCAACTGGACGTCCCGGCCCGCCGGCCGCACCGCCCGCGGGACCGCCGCCAGGGGCGGCCACCGCTCCCAGGACTGGTGATCACCGCCCGACTGTCAGTGCCGGGTCGTACGGTGGTTGCATGCGGCCCGTTTCCAAGATCGAACGTTCGGTGGCGCCCTTCGAGGTCGTCAGCTCCTACCAGCCCAGCGGCGACCAGCCCACGGCCATCGCCGACCTCGAGCGGCGCGTCCGCGCGGGTGAGAAGGACATCGTGCTCCTCGGTGCCACCGGCACCGGAAAGTCGGCCACCACCGCGTGGATGATCGAGAAGCTCCAGCGCCCCACCCTGGTGATGGCGCCGAACAAGACGCTGGCCGCCCAGCTGGCGAACGAGTTCCGCGAGCTCCTGCCGAACAACGCGGTGGAGTACTTCGTCTCGTACTACGACTACTACCAGCCCGAGGCGTACGTGCCGCAGTCGGACACGTACATCGAGAAGGACTCCTCGATCAACGAGGAGGTGGAGCGGCTCCGGCACTCCGCGACGAACTCCCTGCTCACCCGCAGGGACGTCATCGTGGTCGCCTCCGTCTCCTGCATCTACGGCCTCGGCACGCCCCAGGAGTACGTGGACCGGATGGTCCCGCTCAAGGTCGGCGAGGAGATCGACCGCGACCAGCTGCTCCGCCGCTTCGTCGACATCCAGTACACGCGGAACGACCTGGCGTTCACCCGCGGCACCTTCCGCGTCCGCGGCGACACCATCGAGATCTTCCCGGTGTACGAGGAGCTGGCCGTCCGCATCGAGATGTTCGGCGACGAGATCGAGGCCCTCTCCACCCTCCACCCGCTCACCGGCGAGATCATCAGCGAGGACCGCGAGCTGTACGTGTTCCCCGCCAGCCACTACGTCGCGGGACCCGAGCGCATGGAGCGCGCGGTCAACGACATCGAGCGCGAGCTGGAGGGCCGTCTCGCCGAGCTCGACAAGCAGGGCAAGCACCTGGAGTCCCAGCGGCTGCGCATGCGGACCACGTACGACATCGAGATGATGCGCCAGATCGGCTCGTGCTCCGGCATCGAGAACTACTCGATGCACTTCGACGGACGCGACCCCGGCACCGCGCCCAACACCCTCCTGGACTACTTCCCCGAGGACTTCCTGCTCGTCATCGACGAGTCGCACGTCACCGTGCCGCAGATCGGCGCCATGTACGAGGGCGACGCCTCCCGCAAGCGGACCCTGGTCGACCACGGCTTCCGGCTGCCGTCCGCCCTCGACAACCGCCCGCTGAAGTGGGAGGAGTTCCAGGAGCGGATCGGCCAGACCGTCTACCTCTCCGCGACCCCCGGGACGTACGAGCTCTCCCGGGGCGACGGCTTCGTCGAGCAGATCATCCGCCCCACCGGCCTGGTCGACCCCGAGGTCGTCGTCAAGCCCACCGAGGGCCAGATCGACGACCTGGTCCACGAGATCCGGCTGCGCACCGAGCGGGACGAGCGGGTCCTCGTCACCACCCTCACCAAGAAGATGGCCGAGGACCTCACCGACTACTTCCTGGAGCTCGGCATCCAGGTCCGCTACCTCCACAGCGACGTCGACACCCTGCGCCGCATCGAGCTCCTCCGTGAGCTGCGCGCCGGTGAGTACGACGTCCTCGTCGGCATCAACCTCCTCCGCGAGGGCCTCGACCTGCCCGAGGTGTCCCTCGTGGCGATCCTCGACGCGGACAAGCAGGGCTTCCTGCGGTCGGGGACCTCCCTGATCCAGACGATCGGCCGCGCCGCGCGAAACGTCTCGGGCCAGGTCCACATGTACGCGGACCGGATCACCCCGGCGATGGAGCAGGCCATCGACGAGACCAACCGCCGCCGCGAGAAGCAGGTCGCGTACAACACGGAGCACGGCATCGACCCGCAGCCGCTCCGGAAGAAGATCAACGACATCGTCGCGACCATCGCGCGCGAGGAGGTCGACACCGAGGAACTGCTCGGCAGCGGCTACCGCCAGGCGAAGGAGGGCAAGGGCGCCAAGGCCCCCGTCCCCTCCCTCGCCGCGCACGGCGTCAAGGGCAAGGGCAAGTCCGGCTCCACCATGGAGCTCGGCGACCGGCCCGCCACGCAACTGGCCGCGATCATCGAGGAGATGACCGACCGGATGCGCGCCGCCGCCGCCGAGCTGCAGTTCGAGGTGGCCGCCCGGCTCCGCGACGAAGTGGGAGAGCTGAAGAAGGAGTTGCGCCAGATGAAGGAGGCGGGACTCGCCTGACCGGGCGGCGGTCCGGTGTGTTGCAAGACCGACACAAAACCGGACCGCGCCTCCTCGGTGTCAGTGGCGCTGCGTAGGGTGACCGACAACCGCACGCACCGGAACAGCGGGCGCGGGGAACGCTAACGAGAGGGGCATACGCGTGTCGGTCAACATGACCAAGGGTCAGGCCATCAGCCTGGAGAAGAAGGGCGGGGGCAACCTCACCCAGGTCCGGATGGGCCTCGGCTGGCAGGCCGCGCCGCGCCGCGGTCTCTTCGGCAAGCGCACGCAGGAGATCGACCTGGACGCCTCGGCCGTCCTCTTCGCCGACAAGCAGCCGGTCGACGTGGTCTTCTTCCGTCACCTGGTCAGCGACGACGGCTCCGTCAAGCACACCGGTGACAACCTCGTGGGCGGCGCGGGCCAGGGCGGCGACGACGAGGCGGTCCTCGTCGACCTGGAGCGGGTCCCGGTCCACATCGACCAGATCGTCTTCACGGTGAACTCCTTCACCGGCCAGACGTTCCAGGAGGTGCAGAACGCGTTCTGCCGCATCGTCGACGAGACGACCGGGCAGGAGCTCGCGCGCTACACCCTCGACGGCGGCGGCAACTACACCGCCCAGATCATGGCGAAGGTCCACCGGGTCGGCACCGGCTGGCAGATGACCGCCCTGGGCAACCCGGCCAACGGGCGCACCTTCCAGGACCTGATGCCCGCGATCCTGCCGCACCTGTAGGCGGCCCGCGCGGCACACACCACAGCTCCCGGAGGCTGCAGGCCACCGGGAGCTGTCCCGCATGAACACGTGAACACACGAGCGCTTCACGCCGAGCCCGGTAACGCTGAGGGGACAGAGTCGATGACGGCCGAGCTGGTCCGGGGGCAGAACCACCCCCTGCCCGACACCCGCCTTGAGATCCGGGTGTCGGCCGGTCACCCCGTCCTTGCCGGAGCCACCCTCGGCGACGAGCGGGGCAGGGTCCCGGGTGTGGAGTGGATCGCCCACCCCGGCTCCCCCTCCCTCCCCGGCGTCGACGTCCCCGGACAGACCGCCGCCGACCACCGGCTCACCGTCGACCTGGCGGCGGTCCCCGAAGCCGTCCACCGCGTCTCGGTCCTCCTGGCGCTCCCCGGCGGCGCCGCCAGGTTCGGAGCCGTCGCCGCTCCCTTCGTCACCGTCGCAGGCGCAGACGGCGCCGAGATCGCCAGCTACACGATCACCGGCCTCGCCAGCGAGTCCGCCGTCGTCGCCCTGGAGCTGTACCGGCGCCAGGGCGCCTGGAAGGTCCGCGCCATGGGCCAGGGGTACGAGGGCGGGCTCGCCGCCCTCCTCGGCGACCAGGGCCTGGAGCGCCCCGCCGATCTGGCCGCGTCGATCCTGGAGACGGTCGCGCCCCGTCCCGCCCCGGTGACCGCTCCGCCCCAGCACGCCCCCGAGGCGGAGCTCGTACGCCACACGGCACCGGTGCCGGCCTCGGACCCGGCCCCGACCACCCCGGTGACACCGCCGTCGCCACAGCCCGCCACGCCCCCGGTCGCGCCCACGCCCCCGGCAGGCACCCGCACCGGCGGTCCCATCGACTACGCCCACCCCAGCCGTCAGTCGGCGGCCCCCGCGTCCGAGCCCCGGCAGGACCCGCCCGTGCCGGTCGCCGGGGACGCGTCGGGCTGGTCCATGGACGAGCGCCTGTACAACCAGGTGTGGGGCATGTTCGAGGACCTCGCCCGTACCGCCGCCGCCTACCGCAGCGCCTGCGACTTCGCGGAGTCCCGGCTCGACCGGGAGCTCGACCAGACGCTCTCCGACTACCGCGCCCGGGCCGACGGCGCCAACGACGCCGCCCGCGCGGCCGCCCGGGCCCGGCACGATGAGCTGGTGGAGCGGGCCCAGGTGGTCCTGGACCGGGACCTCGGACAGCTCGCGGCCGAGTCCGAGGTCGTCGAACCGGCCCTGCCCGCCGCGTTCGCCCGCTGGGACAACCCCGTCTGGGGGGCCTACCGCGTCCCGGCCGAGGAGCCGATGGCCGTCCGTCTGGGTGACCTCCACCTCCCCGAGCGGGCGGAGCTGCGGATCCCCATGCTGGTCCGGCTGCCCCTCGAGCGCGGGCTCTGGGTGGACAGCGGCCGCGGCCGCTCGGAGGCGGCCGGTCTGCTCGACGAGACCGAACTGCGGCGGCTCGCCCTGGACTGCGCGGTGGCGCACGCGGCCCGGCTGCTCGCGGCGCACCCGGCCGGCGCCTTCACCGTCCATGTCGTCGATCCGGCCGGGGCGGGCGCCGCTCCACTGGCGCCGCTCGTGGATTCGGGTGTCCTCGCGGCGCCGCCGGCCCGGGGCGCCGCCGGGGTCTCGGCGGTCCTGGAGCAGCTCACCGAGCGGGTGGACCTGCTGCAGATGGCGGTACGGGCGGGGGCCTCGGACGCCCTGCCGCCCGGTCTGGACGCGGCCCGGCAGCTGCTGCTCGTGCACGACTTCCCGCACGGTTTCGACGACCGGGCGGTCACCCGGCTCCGGTACCTCGCCGACGAGGGGCCTTCGGTCGGCGTCCATCTGCTGATGGTCGCGGACCGGGAGGACGCCTCCGCGTACGGGCCGCTGCTCGACCCGCTGTGGCGTTCGCTGCTGCGGCTCACCCCCGTCCCGGACGACCACCTCGCCGATCCCTGGGTCGGCCACGCCTGGTCGTACGAGCCGCCGCTCCTTCCGCCGGGCAGTGCGGTGCTCCGCCAGGTGCTCGCGCGGGTCGCGGAGGCTCGCCATGGAAAGCGGCCCTGACCTGCTCTTTTGAGGGCTCTTTACCCTGCCCTTTACCTTTTCTTGGTTATTCGGGTAGTCTTCTTGGTGCGGAGGGGAGTACTCCCCAAGCGCGGCGTGCCCGTCAGTACGGACGGATCATCATGGATCCGATCCCGGGGCGTCGGCCCGGCGGCGATCGCCTGTCGCCCGGGTGGAAGAGACCTCCGGCAGCGACGACGCTGATCAGTAGCCGTACGACGCCGGAGGCGCAGTGGACGTTTCAATGACCCTTTGGGTACTCACCATTCTCGGTCTGGGTGCCCTGATCGGTGCCGACTTCTTCATCGGGCGCAAGCCCCATGACGTCTCGGTCAAGGAAGCCGGAATCTGGACGGTCGTCTGGATCGTCCTCGCCGGGCTCTTCGGACTCGGCCTGCTGTTCTTCGGGAACAGCCAGGCGGCTGGCGAGTTCTTCGCCGGCTACATCACCGAGAAGTCGCTCAGCGTCGACAACCTCTTCGTCTTCGTCCTGATCATGGCGAAGTTCGCGGTGCCCTCCCACCTCCAGCAGCGCGTGCTGCTCGTGGGTGTGGTGATAGCTCTGGTGCTCCGCACGATCTTCATCGCCGCAGGCGCCACGATCATCGCGAGCTTCTCGTGGGTCTTCTACATCTTCGGCGCGTTCCTGATCTACACCGCCTGGAAGCTCATCCAGGAGGCGCGGGCCGACGAGGACGAGGACGACTGGGAGGAGAACCGCCTCCTCAAGGCCGTCGAGAAGAGGTTCGGCGTCGCCGACCGGTACCACGGCACCAAGCTGTTCATCCAGAGCAACGGCAAGCGGGTCCTGACCCCGCTGATGGTCGTCATGCTCGCCATCGGCACCACGGACATCCTCTTCGCCCTCGACTCGATCCCGGCGATCTTCGGCCTCACCCAGGACCCGTACATCGTCTTCACCGCCAACGCCTTCGCCCTGATGGGTCTGCGGCAGCTGTACTTCCTCATCGGCGGCCTGCTCAAGAAGCTGGTCCACCTCAGCTACGGCCTGTCGGTGATCCTCGGCTTCATCGGCGTCAAGCTCGTGCTGCACGCCCTGCACGAGTCCGGGGTGCACGTCCCGGAGATCTCCATCCCGTTCTCGCTCGCGGTCATCTGCGGTGTCCTGATCATCACCACGATCACCAGCCTGATCGCCTCCAAGAGGCAGGCGGAGCGTGAGGCCGCCGAGAACGTGGCCGACGCCGGCGACACCGAGAAGGACAGCATCGGCGCCTGACGCGGTACAGCGGTACAGAGCAGCACAGCAGTACGTACGGCGACGGCCGGCCGGGGTTCTCCCCGGCCGGCCGTCGCCGTCTCTCCGCCCCCTACACGGGGTCGAGGTCAGGCGCGGGCTCGGGGACCAGCTCGGCCGGCAGGGTCTCCGGGAGCAGGGCGAAGCAGCCCAGGCTGACCAGAGCGACCACGGTCAGATACGCGGCGACGCCCCAGGGCGGCCCGGAACCGCCGTCGGAGAGGGCGGTCGCCACCAGCGGGGTGAGGGCGCCGCCGAGGACCCCGGCGAGGTTGTAGCCGACGGCCGCGCCGGTGCAGCGCACCCGGGGCTCGTACAGCTCCGGGAGGTACGCGGCGACCACCGCGAACATGGTGATGAAGGCGAGCAGCGCGCCCAGGAAGCCGAGGAACATCAGGAACGGCCGGGCCGTGTGCAGCAGGGCCACCATCGGGAACATCCAGAGCGCGGAGGCCGCGCACCCCGCGAGACAGAGCGGCCGGCGGCCCCAGCGATCGGCGAGGAGGGCCACGAACGGGGTGGCCGCGCCCTTGATCGCCACCGCCGCCATGACGCAGGTCAGCATCACGGTGCTGCTCACCCCGAGGTGCTTGGTGCCGTAGGCCAGGGCCCAGGTGGACACCGTGTAGAAGGTGGCGTACCCGACCGCGAGGGCACCGGCTGTCAGCAGGACGAGCCGCCAGTGGTCGCGGGCGACCTCGGCAAGCGGGGCGCCCGAGCGCTTCCCGGCCGCCGACAGCTCCTCGAACTGCGGGGTCTCCCTGAGCGAGGAGCGCAGCAGCAGCCCGACCGCCGCGAGCAGGCCCGCCGCCCAGAACGGCACCCGCCAGCCCCAGGACCGGAACTCCGCCTCGCTGAGGCCCGCAGAGAGCGCCAGCATCACCCCGTTCGCCAGGAGGAAGCCGATCGCCGGACCGATCTGGGGGAAGCTCGACCAGAGCGCGCGCCGGTGCGCCGGGGCGTGCTCGGCGGTGAGCAGTACGGCCCCGCCCCACTCCCCGCCGAGCCCGAGGCCCTGGAGGAAGCGCAGGACGAGGAGCAGCACGGGAGCGGCGATGCCGAGCGTCGCGTACGAGGGGACGCAGCCGACCGCGACTGTGGCGCAGCCGGTCAGGAGCAGCGAGACCATGAGGACCGGACGCCGGCCGTACCGGTCGCCGACATGGCCGAAGAGGACCGAGCCGAGCGGACGGGCCACGAAGCCGACGGCGAAGGTGCCGAAGGCGGCCAGGGTCCCGGCGAGCGGGGAGAAGGTCGGGAAGAAGAGCGGCCCCAGGACGAGGGCGGCGGCGGTCCCGTACACGAAGAAGTCGAAGAACTCGATGGCGGTGCCGACGAGCGAGGCGGCGGCGATCCGGCCCATCGACGGCGCGCCGGGGGCGGCCGGGGGAGCGGGCGGCGACGGAGAGTGACTGAGGCGCATGTGGCGCCAACTACCCGGCGTGCGTCCCGGTTACGGGGGCGTACGGGAGCGCGTCACTGCTCGAACGCGCGCTCTCGGTACCGCCCGGGTCACCAGCCGCGCTCGCGCCACTTCGGGAGGGACGGGCGCTCGTCACCGAGCGTGGTGTCCTTGCCGTGGCCCGGGTAGATCCAGGACTCGTCGGGGAGGACCGCGAACAGCTTGGTCTCCACGTCGTGGAGGAGGCTCGCGAAGGCCTCGGGGTCCTTCCGCGTGTTGCCCACGCCGCCGGGGAAGAGGCAGTCGCCGGTGAAGACGTGCGGGTGGCCGTGCGGGTCGTCGTAGACGAGGGCGATGGAGCCCGGGGTGTGCCCGACCAGGTGGCGCGCGGTCAGCTCCACCCGCCCGACCCGGATCGTGTCGCCGTCCTCGACGGGCACGTCGGTCGCGACCGGGATGCCCTCCGTGTCGTACGCGCCCGCGTACGTCACGGCGCCGGTCGCGGCGACCACCTCGGCGAGCGCCTGCCAGTGGTCGCCGTGGCGGTGGGTGGTGACGACGGCCTTGACGCCGTCGTCACCGATCAGTGTGAGGAGCGTGCCGGCGTCGTTGGCCGCGTCGATCAGGAGCTGCTCGTCGGTGGCCCGGCAGCGCAGCAGATACGCGTTGTTGTCCATCGGGCCGACCGCGACCTTCGAGATCATCAGGTCCGTCAGCTCGTGAACGTCCGCGGGTCCGCCGACCTTCACCACTCCGCTGTACGTCATGCGCTCAGCCTAGCTCCGCCCACCGACAGCGGCGGGCGGACTCCGTCCTAGAGCGCCGGGAGCTTCGGCAGCGGCCCGCCGTCGGTCTTCAGGGCCGAGCCGTCGCGGCGGCCGGCGAGCCAGCCGAGGAGGTCGGGAGCCGGGCCCGTGACGGTGACGGCGCCGGTCGGGCCGCCGGTGGTCCACGTCCGGCCGTCGTCGGACCTGAGGACCGTCGCGGGCACGCTCTCCAGGCCGGTGAAGCGCTCGGCGAGGAACTCGATCTCGCGCGTCGTGAACTCCTCGGACAGATCTTCGAGCTCGTAGCCGGTGCCCAGGTCGACGTGGTGCAGATCCACCTCCACCCAGCGGCGGAAGGGGATCCGGGACGCGCTGTCCATGACGCCGTTGCGGAGCTCGACCGCCCGGCTCCAGTCGGCGGGCTCGGCGCCCACGGCCTGGAAGCGGTCGGCGGTCTCGCGCAGGTCGGCGAGGTGGGCGGCCGGCGGGCGGCCGGAGTCGCGCTCGATGTCGGCGTCCCGGGTGGCCGCGTCGGGGTACATGGGGCGGCCCTGGAGGACGTTCACCAGGGCGTCGGCGTTACGGGCTACGTGGGCGAGCACATGGCCCCGGCTCCAGCCGGGCAGCCGTGACGGCCCGGCCGTCGCCGCGTTGTCCAGGGAGGCGGCCGCTGTCAGCAGCCTTTCGGTCGCTTCGCGGACGTGAGCGAGGTCGCGTTCGTGGTCGATCATGGCGCCGACCCTAGTGCCAGCAGGGGCGCCGCCACTCGTTCGGGTGAAGAGGTCCCGGCGAGGCCGGAAATCGAATGTGCGTGCTATACGCTCGGAGGAAGCATCCGGCATCCTTGGTTGTTGGGTGTTCAGGCACATCCGCTCTCTGAAGAAAGGTGCGGACCGGCGTGGCCGACCGTCTCATCGTCCGTGGCGCTCGTGAGCACAACCTCAAGAACGTCTCGCTCGACCTCCCGCGCGACTCCCTGATCGTCTTCACCGGGCTCTCGGGGTCGGGCAAGTCCTCCCTCGCGTTCGACACGATCTTCGCCGAGGGGCAGCGCCGCTACGTCGAGTCGCTCTCCTCCTATGCCCGGCAGTTCCTCGGTCAGATGGACAAGCCGGACGTCGACTTCATCGAAGGTCTGTCGCCCGCCGTCTCCATCGACCAGAAGTCGACCTCGCGCAACCCGCGCTCAACGGTCGGCACCATCACGGAGGTCTACGACTACCTCCGCCTGCTCTTCGCCCGCATCGGCAAGCCGCACTGTCCCGAGTGCCGGCGGCCCATTTCCCGCCAGTCGCCGCAGGCCATCGTCGACAGGGTCCTGGAGCTGCCCGAGGGCAGCCGCTTCCAGGTGCTCTCGCCGCTCGTCCGCGAGCGGAAGGGCGAGTTCGTCGACCTCTTCGCCGACCTCCAGACCAAGGGCTACAGCCGCGCCCGGGTCGACGGCGAGACCGTTCAGCTGAGCGAACCGCCGACGCTGAAGAAGCAGGAAAAGCACACGATCGAGGTAGTCGTCGACCGCCTCACCGTGAAGGACAGCGCCAAGCGCCGCCTCACCGACTCGGTCGAGACCGCGCTCGGACTCTCCGGCGGCATGGTCGTGCTCGACTTCGTCGACCTCGCGGAGGACGACCCCGAGCGCGAGCGGATGTACTCGGAGCACCTCTACTGCCCGTACGACGACCTGTCCTTCGAGGAGCTGGAGCCGCGCTCCTTCTCCTTCAACTCGCCCTTCGGCGCCTGCCCGGACTGCACCGGCATCGGCACCCGCATGGAGGTGGACCCCGAGCTGATCGTCCCCGACGAGGACAAGTCCCTCGACGAGGGCGCCATCCACCCCTGGTCGCACGGCCACACCAAGGAGTACTTCGGCCGGCTCATCGGCGGCCTCTCCCAGGCCCTCGGCTTCCGCACGGACCTGCCGTACGCCGCACTGCCGCAGCGCGCCAAGAAGGCGCTGATGCACGGCCACAAGACCCAGGTCGAGGTCCGCTACCGCAACCGCTACGGGCGGGAGCGGGCGTACACCACCCCGGCCTTCGAGGGCGCCGTCTCCTTCGTCAAGCGGCGCCACACCGAGGCCGAGAGCGACTCCAGCCGGGAGCGCTTCGAGGGCTACATGCGCGAGGTGCCCTGCCCCACCTGCGAGGGCACCCGCCTCAAGCCGATCGTCCTCGCGGTCACGGTCATGGAGAAGTCCATCGCCGAGGTCTCCGCGATGTCGATCAGCGACTGCGCCGAGTTCCTCGGTCGGCTGACGCTCAACGCGCGCGACAAGAAGATCGCCGAGCGGGTCCTCAAGGAGGTCAACGAGCGGCTGCGCTTCCTCGTCGACGTCGGCCTCGACTACCTCTCGCTCAACCGGGCCGCGGGCACCCTCTCCGGCGGCGAGGCCCAGCGCATCCGGCTCGCCACCCAGATCGGCTCGGGCCTGGTCGGCGTGCTCTACGTGCTCGACGAGCCGTCCATCGGCCTCCACCAGCGCGACAACCACCGGCTCATCGAGACCCTCGTACGGCTCCGGGACATGGGCAACACGCTCATCGTCGTCGAGCACGACGAGGACACCATCAAGGTCGCGGACTGGGTCGTCGACATCGGCCCCGGCGCCGGTGAGCACGGCGGCAAGGTCGTCCACTCCGGCCCCCTGAAGGAGCTCCTCGCCAACAAGGAGTCGATGACCGGGCAGTACCTGTCCGGCCGCCGGGCGATCCCCACCCCGGACATCCGCCGCCCGGTGGACCCCGGGCGCCGGCTCACCGTGCACGGGGCCCGTGAGAACAACCTGCGGGACATCGACGTCTCCTTCCCGCTCGGCGTCCTCACCGCGGTGACCGGCGTCTCGGGCTCCGGCAAGTCGACCCTGGTCAACGACATCCTCTACACCCACCTGGCGCGCGAGCTGAACGGCGCCAAGTCGGTGCCCGGACGGCACACGCGCGTGGACGGCGACGACCTCGTCGACAAGGTCGTGCACGTCGACCAGTCCCCGATCGGCCGCACCCCGCGGTCGAACCCGGCGACGTACACCGGCGTCTTCGACCACGTCCGCAAGCTCTTCGCCGAGACGATGGAGGCCAAGGTCCGGGGCTACCTGCCCGGCCGGTTCTCCTTCAACGTCAAGGGCGGCCGCTGCGAGAACTGCTCCGGCGACGGCACGATCAAGATCGAGATGAACTTCCTCCCGGACGTCTACGTCCCGTGCGAGGTCTGCCACGGCGACCGGTACAACCGGGAGACCCTGGAGGTCCACTACAAGGGCAAGTCCATCGCCGAAGTCCTGAACATGCCGATCGAGGAGGCCCTCGACTTCTTCGAGGCCGTCCCGACCATCGCGCGCCATCTGCGCACGCTCAACGAGGTCGGCCTCGGGTACGTCAGGCTCGGGCAGTCGGCGCCGACGCTCTCCGGCGGCGAGGCGCAGCGCGTCAAGCTCGCCTCCGAGCTCCAGAAGCGCTCGACCGGCCGCACGGTCTACGTCCTGGACGAGCCGACCACGGGTCTGCACTTCGAGGACATCTCGAAGCTGATCACGGTCCTGTCCGGACTGGTCGACAAGGGCAACTCGGTGATCGTCATCGAGCACAACATGGATGTGATCAAGACCGCGGACTGGCTCATCGACATGGGCCCCGAGGGCGGCAGCGGCGGCGGCATCGTCGTCGCCGAGGGAACCCCCGAGGAGGTCGCCTCGGTGTCCACCAGCCACACCGGGAAGTTCCTCCGCGAGATCCTCGGCGCGGACCGGATCAGCGACGCGGGCGGGACCGTTCCGGCGGCCCGCGGGGCGAAGAAGGCGGCGGCGAAGAAGGCCCCGGCCCCGGCGAAGAAGGCGACCGCCACCAAGGCCGCCGCTCCGGCGAGGAAGACGGCCACGAAGGCGACCGCCACGAAGGCGACGGCCACCAAGGCCGCCGCCAAGAAGGCGACGACCCGGGCCCGCAAGGCCTGACGTCCGAGGCAGGGCCCCCACCCCGGGGGCCCTGCCTCGCCGCCGGTATCGTCGGTTCGGTCACGCCTTGCCCCGATCCACCGTGGAGCGCCCATGTCCGGCCAGTCCAGCCGCCGCACCGTCCTGAAAGGCGCCGCCCTCGCCGGTGCCGCCGGGCTGGGAGTCGCCGCCTGCTCCACCGAGTCCAAGCTCGGCCACGCCGAGGTCCCGACCCCGACCGCCCCGGTCGCCCTCGGCGCCCCGGACGAGGTCCCGGTCGGCGGCGCCAAGCTCTACCGCGAGCAGCGGGTCCTGGTGAGCTGCCCGGCCAAGGGCCAGTACAAGGCGTTCAGCGCCCAGTGCACCCACGCCGGCTGCGTCCTCGACAAGATCGAGAACAACGAGGGCAACTGCCCCTGCCACGGCAGCCGCTTCGACGTGACGACGGGCAAGGCGCTCAAGGGCCCGGCCACCGTGCCGCTCCCCGAGGTCCCGGTCCGCGTCGAGAACGGCAAACTGGTCGCGGGCCCCGACGCCACGCCCAAGACCGCACCCACGGCCTGACGCCACGCCCAAGACCGCACCCACGGCCTGACGCCGGGCCCGAGGCCCGGTCCCCGGCCCCCACCCCCGTACTCGCCTCACTCCCAGTCCCAGTCGATCCCCAGGATCCCCGGGCGCACCCCCTGCTCCACGGTGTGCACCGTGCGGTGCCGGCCGCTCAGGGTCAGCTCCGCGCGGCCCCCGCGCGGTGCCCCCGCCGAGGCCTGCGCGAACCTCCGGCACCGCACCGGGAGCGCCGCCTCGTCGAAGCGCACCTGAAGCACGTACTGCCCGCCCGCGAAGCTGAACCCGCGCACGTACTCCCCGCTCGGCCCCGCCGTACCGTCCTCGAAGCCGTACGAGAAGAGGTACGTGTCCCCGGCCCGCAGCCGCGCGTCGAAGAGCAGCTCCGCGATCAGCACCCCCGTCGCCGCGTGCCACCGCACCCGCCCGGTCCGGCAGTTCTCCACCGCCCGCACCGCCACCCGCGACGGATCGCAGCCGGGATCCCCGTGGTGGATGGCGAGATAGCGGTCCACGCCGTCCCGGTGCGCCCGCACCACGTGCTGCGACTCGCGCCCCACCAGCTCCCGCCCGGCCCCGATCCGCACCCGCTCGTGGTGCCCCACCGTGTGCAGCCCGCCGTCCGTCGGCGACTCCAGGTCCGCGAGCAGCTCCTCGACGGAGCCGGACACCTCCACCAGTGAGCGGTACGAGCGGGCCGCCGGGCGCTCCACGTCGGACCGCGCGGCCGCGTCCCCGGCGAGCAGCCGCAGCAGCGAGTGCGCCGGCAGCTGGAGCACCTCCTCCAAGGCGCGGACGGCCTTCAACGACTCCGGTCGCTGCGGGCGGCGGGCGCCCTGCTGCCAGTAACTCAGGCTCGTCACCCCGACCTTGACGCCCCGGTGCGCGAGATGGTGCTGGACCCGCTGGAGCGGCAACCCGCGCACGGCGAGCGCGGTGCGCAGCGCCAGATGGAAGGGGCCGGTCCGCAGCAGCTGCGTCAGATCTGCCTCGGTGTGGCTCACGAGGACTCCTCGGTGAACATTCACGACGGGGATGCGGACCGTCGCGCCGCGGGGGGTGGGCGGGCTGGTGGGCCGAGGGAGTCCGTTCACACCCGGGTCACACCGTTCACAGTCCGATGTCACCCCGCATTGAAGCGTGTTGACCTGCTCCCGACAACGGCAGATGCTCCTGACCAGCGTCCGGACGCGCTCCTCCACCCCCACATCCCCACACCCCCCGCCTCAGGGAGGAACGCGATGCGCAGAAGAAAGCTGAACCTCGCGGCACTCGCCGCTGCCGCCCTCTTCCTCGTCCCCACCACCTCGGCGTCCGCCGCGCCCGCCACCGAGGACGCCGCCGCCCTCGGCTCCAAGCGGCTGAACATCACCATGCAGGCCCAGCAGAAGACCAACTGGTGCTGGGCGGCGGGCGGCAACACCATCGCCACCTGGTTCGGCCGGAGCTACAGCCAGAACCAGTTCTGCAACGCCGCCTTCAACCGCCAGCAGGGCTACGACTGCCCCAACTGGCAGGCCACCCTCGGCAACGTCCAGACCGGCCTCTCGTGGGCCGGCATCAGGCCCGGCTCGTACGTCGACGGCTGGCTGCGCTACTCGACCGTGCAGACCGAGATCAACGCCGACCGGCCCGTCGAGACCCGCATCCAGTGGTCGAGCGGCGGCGGCCACATGCACGTGATCTACGGGTACGACGACGCGAACAGCTGGGTCTACTGGGGCGACCCCTGGCCCTCGAGCAACCGCTACAACTGGGCCTCCCACGCCTGGTACGTCGACAACGACACCTTCTCCTGGACCCACTCGCTCTACCGGATAGGGGTGTGACGACGATGACCGCACGTGCCACGGCAGCCGGACTCCTCACCGTCACGGCCCTCGTCGTCCTCGGCGCGCTCCCGGAGGCGGCCGCCGCCGAGGGCCCGCCGCCCGCGCCCACCCCCGAGCGGGCCGCCTCCGCGCCGGGGACCCTCGACACCCTGTCCCGGTTCTTCGCCCGGGACGGCGCCGTCGCCCGCTCGGCGGCCGCGCCGCGCGTCGTGGGCAGGTCCGTGCCGGTACGGATCCTGTCCCCGGACTTCGTCGCCGGGAAGCCCGGGGTCCCGGTCGCCGAGGTCGAGTTCCGAGCCAGCCGGGCCGTCTCATCGGACGGGCAGAAGGCCTCGCTGTGGACGGTGCGGCGGGCGGGCGGCTGGCAGGTGGTCAACATCGCCACCGGCGACGACGAGATCCGTTACGCGGAACAGGGCGGGCGCGTCCTGCCCGGCGGCCTCGTCTTCCGCGAGCCGCAGATCGACGCCTGGTACGTCCAGAAGGGCACGAAGGTGCTTCCGCTGGACGAGGACGCGGTACGGGCCGTCGGCCGGAACGGGACGAGCCTCACCGCGTACCGGGACCGGGTCGCCCACGCGTACGGCGACAAGCTCCCCGGGTCCGCGTACGCGGAGAAGGGGGCGGCGGGGGGCTACGCCGTGGCGGCGCCCGAGGAGAAGGTGGCCGGGGGCGCGGTGGCGGCGGGTCTGGGGGCGGTGCTGGCACTCGCCCTGACGGCCACGGCGGCGATACGCCACCGCAGAGGACCCGAGAGGCCCTGACCCCCCGGGGCGGGGGTCTGGCGACGCGTGCGGGCGGTGGGACTGTCGGTCGTCGACAGTAGGGTGGGGAGCATGGCAGACCCCTCCAGCTACCGCCCCAAGCCGGGTCAGATCCCCGACTCCCCGGGGGTCTACAAGTTCCGCGACGAGCACCGCCGGGTGATCTACGTGGGCAAGGCGAAGTCCCTGCGCCAGCGGCTCGCCAACTACTTCCAGCCGATCACGAGCCTGCACCCGCGCACGGCCACCATGGTGACCACCGCCGCCTCCGTGGAGTGGACCGTCGTGTCGACCGAGGTCGAGGCGCTCCAGCTGGAGTACTCCTGGATCAAGGAGTACGACCCCCGGTTCAACGTGAAGTACCGGGACGACAAGAGCTACCCGTACCTCGCGGTGACCATGAACGAGGAGTTCCCGCGCGTCCAGGTCATGCGCGGTCACAAGAAGAAGGGCGTGCGCTACTTCGGGCCGTACGCGCACGCGTGGGCGATCCGCGAGACCGTCGACCTGATGCTGCGGGTCTTCCCGGTGCGGACCTGCTCGGCGGGCGTGTTCCGCAATGCCGCCTCCGCCGGACGGCCCTGCCTCCTCGGCTACATCGGCAAGTGCTCGGCCCCCTGCGTCGGCCGGGTCACCCCCGAGGAGCACCGTGAACTCGCCGAGGAGTTCAGCGACTTCATGGCCGGCCGTACCGGCACGTACATCCGCCGTCTCGAGAAGCAGATGATGCTGGCGGCCGAGGACATGGAGTACGAGAGGGCCGGCCGGCTCCGCGACGACATAGAGGCGCTGCGCCGGGCCATGGAGAAGAGCGCGGTCGTGCTCGCCGACGCCACCGACGCCGACCTGATCGCCCTCGCCGAGGACGAGCTGGAGGCCGCCGTGCAGATCTTCCACGTGCGTGGCGGACGCGTCCGCGGCCAGCGCGGCTGGGTCACCGACAAGGTCGAGGCCGTCGACACCGCCGGGCTCGTCGAGCACGCGATCCAGCAGCTGTACGGCGAGGAGAGTGGCGACGCGGTCCCCAAGGAGGTCCTGGTCCCGGCGCTGCCCGACGACGCGGAGGCCGTCACCGCCTGGCTCTCCGGCCGCCGCGGGTCCAACGTCTCACTGCGGATCCCGCAGCGCGGCGACAAGAAGGACCTGATGGCGACCGTCGCGCGCAACGCCCAGCAGGCGCTCGTCCTGCACAAGACGAAGCGCGCCAGCGACCTGACCACCCGCTCCCGGGCCCTGGAGGAGATCGCCGAGGCCCTGGACCTGGACTCGGCGCCGCTGCGGATCGAGTGCTTCGACATCTCCCACCTCCAGGGCGAGGACGTGGTCGCCTCGATGGTGGTCTTCGAGGACGGGCTGCCACGGAAGAGCGAGTACCGCCGCTTCCAGATCAAGGGCTTCGAGGGCCAGGACGACGTCCGGTCCATGCACGAGGTGATCGGCCGCCGCTTCCGGCGCTATCTCGCCGAGAAGGAGAAGACGGGGGAATGGGACCCCGAGGGCGTCGTCGAGGACCCGGAGGAGAGCGGCCGGCCCAAGCGGTTCGCGTACCCGCCGCAGCTGGTCGTGGTCGACGGCGGACAGCCCCAGGTCGCCGCGGCCCGGCGCGCCCTCGACGAGCTGGGGATCGACGACATCGCGGTCTGCGGGCTCGCCAAGCGCCTGGAGGAGGTGTGGCTGCCCGGCGACGACGACCCGGTGGTGCTGCCCCGCTCCAGCGAGGGTCTGTACCTGCTCCAGCGGGTGCGTGACACGGCTCACGACTTCGCCATCCGCTACCAGCGGTCCAAGCGGACGAAACGTATCCGGACCAGCCCTCTCGACGTGGTCCCCGGCCTCGGCGACACCCGGAAACGCGCGTTGATCAAGCATTTCGGCTCGGTGAAGCGGCTCCGGCAGGCGACAATCGAGCAGATCTGCGAGGTTCCCGGCATGGGGCGCAAGACCGCGGAGGCGGTCGCCGTGGCACTCGCCCAGGCGGCCCCGGCGGCGCCCGCCGTGAACATGGCCACAGGAGAGATCATGGAAGACGACGGGGGCGGCACGGCATGACCGCGCACGAGCAGGACCGGAACGAAGCGCAGGACCGGAACGAGCAAGACCAGCACGACCGAGAAGACGGAGCAGGACACGTGAGTACGGGCACGAAGGAGACCCCCGGCGACAACGGCGCCGAGGCGGCCATTCCCGAGCTGGTGATCATCTCCGGCATGTCCGGGGCCGGCCGGTCCACCGCGGCGAAGTGCCTGGAGGACCTCGGCTGGTTCGTCGTGGACAATCTGCCGCCCGCGCTGATCCCCACCATGGTGGAGCTCGGCGCCCGCTCCCAGGGCAACGTCGCCCGGATCGCCGTCGTCGTGGACGTCCGCGGCCGGCAGTTCTTCGACAACCTCAGGGAGTCCCTCGCCGACCTCGACGGCAAGCAGGTCACCCGCCGGATCGTCTTCCTGGAGTCGTCCGACGACGCCCTGGTCCGGCGCTTCGAGTCGGTCCGCAGGCCGCACCCGCTCCAGGGCGACGGCCGGATCACCGACGGCATCGCCGCCGAGCGTGATCTGCTGCGCGAGCTGCGCGGCGACGCCGACCTGGTGATCGACACCTCCAGCCTCAACGTCCACGAGTTGCGCGCCAAGATGGACGCCCAGTTTGCCGGCGACGAGGAGCCCGAGCTGCGGGCCACCGTGATGTCCTTCGGGTTCAAGTACGGCCTGCCGGTCGACGCCGACCTCGTCGTCGACATGCGCTTCCTGCCGAACCCGCACTGGGTCCCCGAGCTGCGCCCCTTTACCGGGCTCAACGAGGAGGTGGCGAACTACGTCTACAACCAGCCCGGCGCCAAGGAGTTCCTCGACCGCTACACCGAGCTGCTCCAGCTGATCGCCGCGGGCTACCGCCGCGAGGGCAAGCGGTACGTGACCATCGCCGTGGGCTGCACCGGCGGCAAGCACCGCTCCGTGGCCACCGCCGAGCGGCTCGCCGCCCGCATCGCCGCCGAAGGGGTCGAGACCGTCGTCGTGCACCGGGACATGGGGCGCGAGTGAAGCCGTACCGCCGGCGTGCCTCCACCCTCACGGCGCGGCGCACGCTCCGCAGACGCGGCGCCCAGCCCAAGGTGGTCGCCCTGGGCGGCGGCATGGGCCTCTCGGCCTCGCTGGCCGCGCTCCGCCGGATCACCGGCGACCTCACCGCCGTCGTCACCGTCGCCGACGACGGCGGTTCCAGCGGCCGGCTCCGGGAGGAGCTGGACGTGCTGCCCCCGGGAGACCTCCGCAAGGCGCTCGCCGCGCTCTGCGGCGACGACGACTGGGGCCAGACCTGGGCCCGGGTGATCCAGCACCGCTTCCAGTCCAAGGGCGAGATGCACGGCCACGCCGTGGGCAATCTGCTGATCGTCGCCCTCTGGGAGCAGCTCGGCGACCCCGTGCAGGCCCTGGACCTGGTGGGCCGGCTGCTCGGCGCCCACGGCCGGGTGCTGCCGATGTCCGCCGTGCCCCTGGAGCTCCAGGCCCTGGTCAGGGGCCACGACCCGGAGCGGCCGGACGACGTGGACACCGTGTGCGGTCAGGCGACGGTGGCGCTCACCCCCGGCGAGGTGCAGTCCGTGCACCTCGTGCCGAACGACCCGCCTGCGGTGCCGGAGGCGGTCGCGGCGGTCCTGGACGCGGACTGGGTGGTCCTCGGTCCGGGGTCCTGGTTCTCCTCGGTGATCCCGCACCTTCTCGTCCCCGAGCTGCTCGACGCCCTGGCCGAGACGAAGGCCCGCAAGGTGCTCTCGCTGAACCTCGCGCCGCAACCCGGAGAAACCGAGGGCTTCTCACCGCAGCGTCATTTGGAGGTTTTGGGACGACACGCCCCTAAACTCGCCCTGGACGTGGTGCTGGCCGACGAGGCCGCCGTGCCCGACCGCGAGTCCCTCGCCGATGCCGCCAAGCGGCTCGGTGCCGCGGTCGAGCTGGCGCCGGTGGCCGGGCCCGACGGCTCCGCGAAGCATGACCCGGAGCTGTTGGCCGCCGCGTACGACCGTATTTTTCGGATGCATGGAAGGATCGGCCCATGGCGATGACGGCAGCGGTGAAGGACGAGATCTCCCGGCTTCCCGTCACCCGGACCTGCTGCAGGAAGGCAGAGGTCTCGTCGATCCTGCGGTTCGCGGGCGGGCTGCACCTGGTGAGCGGCCGCATCGTGATCGAGGCGGAGCTCGACACCGCGATGGCGGCCCGCCGCCTCAAGCGGGACATCCTGGAGATCTTCGGGCACAGCTCGGAGCTCATCGTGATGGCCCCCGGCGGACTGCGGCGCGGCTCGCGTTTCGTGGTGCGGGTGGTGGCCGGAGGCGACCAGCTGGCCCGGCAGACGGGTCTCGTGGACGGCCGGGGCCGCCCCATCAGAGGCCTCCCCCCGCAGGTGGTCTCCGGGGCCACCTGCGACGCGGAGGCGGCCTGGCGGGGCGCGTTCCTCGCGCACGGTTCGCTGACCGAGCCCGGCCGGTCCTCCTCCCTTGAGGTGACCTGCCCGGGCCCCGAGGCGGCGCTCGCCCTGGTCGGCGCGGCGCGCCGGCTCTCCATCGGGGCGAAGGCCCGCGAGGTGCGGGGCGTGGACCGGGTCGTCGTCCGCGACGGCGACGCGATCGGCGCCCTCCTCACCCGGCTCGGCGCGCACGAGTCGGTGCTCGCCTGGGAGGAGCGGCGGATGCGGCGCGAGGTCCGCGCCACCGCCAACCGCCTGGCCAACTTCGACGACGCCAACCTGCGCCGCTCGGCCCGCGCCGCGGTCGCCGCCGGGGCCCGGGTACAGCGCGCCCTGGAGATCCTCGCCGAGGAGGTGCCCGAGCACCTCGCCGCGGCGGGCCGGCTCCGCATGGAGCACAAGCAGGCCTCCCTCGAGGAGCTGGGCGCGCTCGCCGACCCGCCGCTGACGAAGGACGCGGTGGCGGGCCGGATCCGCCGCCTGCTCGCGATGGCGGACAAGCGGGCCCAGGACCTGGGGATTCCCGGGACCGAGTCCAACCTGACGGAGGAGCTCGACGACAGCCTCGTCGGCTGACCCGTACGGAAGCGTGAACTCCGGGCTGCCGGTGCCTTTCTGAGGCACCGGCAGCTTTTCCGTATCGCCCGCGAGGCACCCTTGACAGGCCCATGAGCGCCCATGAGCCTGGCGTCTGTTCACCTTCGTGGCAGACGACAACAAGGGGGGCTCATGAGACGCAGAGCGAGATCGATCCTCGCCGCGGCTTCACTGCTGATCGCCGCAATGGCGGCGGCACCCGTCGCCGGAGCGCAACCCACGCCCACCGACGGAGACGTCGAGCAGCTCTCCGTATGGCGCGCCGAGGTCACCAAGGAGCAGGTCCCGCTGCTCCTCGAAGCCGGTGCCGACGCCCATGAGATGACCGAGCAGGTCCCCGACAAGGGGTCCGCGACGGTCGAGCTCTTCCTCACCGGCCGGCAGGCCGGACAGCTGCGCGGCCAGGGCGTCGAACTCGCCGAGCACAGCCTGTCCGCCCAGGCCGAGAAGCGGGTGGCCGTCGCGGGGGACGGCGTCTTCCGCCCGTACGGCGGCCCGAACGGCCTCAAGCAGGAGATCCTGGACACCGCCCGGGCGAACCCCGGGATCACCAAGGTCGTCTCCATCGGCAAGACCCTCAAGGGCCAGGACATCCTCGCCGTCAAGGTCAGCAAGGGTGCCAAGGGTGGCAAGGACGGCTCGAAGCCCGCGACGCTGTACATGTCCAACCAGCACGCGCGCGAGTGGATCACGCCGGAGATGACCCGGCGGCTGCTCCACCACTACCTCGACGGCTACGGCAAGGACGAGCGGATCACCCGGATCGTCGACTCCACCGAGCTGTGGTTCGTGCTCTCCGCCAACCCGGACGGATACGACCACACGCACGCCGACCCCGCCCACCGGCAGTGGCGCAAGAACCTCCGCGACAACGACGGCGACGGCAGGATCGCGCCCGGCGACGGCGTCGACCTCAACTTCGCCTACAAGTGGGGCTACGACAACGAGGGCTCGTCGCCCGACCCGGCCGACGAGACCTTCCGCGGCAAGGGCCCCATGTCGGAGCCCGAGACCAAGGCCGTCGACGCCTTCCAGAAGCGCATCGGCTTCGCGTACGGCATCAACTACCACTCGGCCGCCCAGCTCATCCTCTACGGCGTCGGCTGGCAGGTCGCCACCGACACCCCCGACGACGTGGCCCTCAAGGCCCTCGCCGGCACCCCGCAGAACCCCGCCGTCCCCGGCTACCGGCCGCAGGTCTCCTCCGAGCTGTACATCACCAACGGCGAGGCGGACGGACACGCCGCCAACGTCAACGGGACGCAGATGTTCACCCCGGAGATGTCGACCTGCGCCACCGCCTCCCGGGTCGACCCGAACGACGCCTGGAACCCCGCCGACTGCGCCTCCGTCTTCACCTTCCCCGACGACGAGAAGCTGATCCAGGCCGAGTTCGCGAAGAACATCCCCTTCGCGCTCGCCGTCGCCGAGACCGCCGCCCACCCGGACCGGCCCGTCTCACCGGTCGGCATCGACGCCCCCGATTTCACCCCGAAGACCTTCACCACCTCCTACGCCCGCGGCGAGGAGCAGGAGGTCGCCGTCACCGCCCGCAAGTCCCTGCGCGGCAAGACCCTGAAGTACCGGATCAACGGCGGCCGCACCCACAGCGAGGAGCTCGACGCCTGGAAGGGCGGCGAGACCTTCGGTGGCGAGGACAACCTCTACTTCGACGAGTACCGCGCCGAGGTCGAGGACGCCCGCCCCGGCGACTCCGTCGAGGTGTGGTTCACCGCCCGCACCCGCGAGGGCCGCACCACCTCCTCCGCCCCCTTCACCTACAAGGTGGCCGAGCGCCCCCGCGGTGACGTGCTCGTCCTCGCCGAGGAGGGCGGCACCACGGCCGGCCGGCACACCGCCGCCTATGTGAAGGCCCTCGCCGACAACAAGCGCGGGTCCGCCGTCTGGGACGTCGCCACCCAGGGCACCCCGGACGCTCTCGGCGTCCTCTCCCACTTCCGTACCGTCGTCTGGTACACCGGCGCCGAGCGGCCCTCCGGCACCACCCAGCTCGCCGTCCGCGCCTACCTCAACGAGGGCGGCAAGCTGATCAATGCCGGCGAGAAGTCCGGTGGTCTCACGCAGATCGGCCGGGCCGAGTCCAACGACTTCGCCCAGTACTACCTCGGCGCCTACCACCGGGCCGGCCTCAAGAATCCGCCTGCCTTCGCCGGCACCGGCGCCTTCGCGGGCATCGGTGCCGGTCTGGGGGCCGCCGCCGACAACCCGCTGGACAACGCGGGCGCGTACACCGTCACCTCGGACACCCTGCGGCCGAAGGAGTTCCCGCAGTTCGCGAGCAGCGCCTCCGCCGGCTCCTACCCGGGCATCCGGATGCCGTTCGAGCCCGCCGAAGGCGCGTCCTTCGCGGCCGTCAAGCACGCCGACAACACCTGGGCCCGGCTCAGCAGGACCGTCGACCTCACCGGCGTCGCGGCCGGAGCCGCACCGCGCCTGGACTTCCAGGTCAGCTACGACACCGAGCCCGGCTACGACAACCTCGTCGTCGAGGCCCACACCGTCGGCCAGGACGACTGGACCACCCTGCCCGACGCCAACGGCGGCACCTCCGCCGAGCCCCCCGCCGACTGCGGCGAGGGCTACTACGTCCGCGGCCACCCCTTCCTCGCCCACTACCTCACCGTCGGCGAGGACGGCTGCACGGCCACCGGCACCACCGGCTCCTGGAACGCCTTCACCGGCCCCTCCAACGGCTGGCGGCAGGCCTCCGTCGACCTGAGCGCCTGGGCCGGCAAGCGGGTCGAGCTGTCCATCTCGTACGTCTCCGACCCCGGCACCGGAGAGATGGGCGCCTTCGTCGACGACACCCGGCTCGTCACCGGCACCACCACGGAGGCGGAGGGCTTCGAGACCGCCCTCGGCGCGTGGACCGTACCGGGCGCCCCGGCCGGCAGCCCCGGCAACGGCGCCGACTGGACGCGCTCCGCCGCGCTCTTCCACTCCCAGGCGGCGGTCACCACCCGTGACACCGTCCTCCTCGGCTACGGACTCGAGCACGTGCCCGGAGCCACCGACCGGGCACGACTCCTCGGCCGCGCCCTCGGGGCGCTCCGCCGCTGACGGAGAGTAGCCGGGACAAAAGTCCCACGACGGCCCGTACCCGCTGGTAGGTACGGGCCTTCGGCCTTTCTTCCTCACTTTCCGGGCACATGCGGATGCGGCCGATGTCACTCCCGGGCGCCGGTGGGGGTAGGGTCGTAAGCGGTCGGGGACATCCCAAAAAACAAAAATCTCGCCGGCGTCGAGCACTCCGGCGTACCTAACGAGGAGATCGGTTCGTGACGATCCGCGTAGGCATCAACGGCTTTGGCCGCATCGGCCGGAACTACTTCCGCGCACTCCTTGAGCAGGGTGCGGACATCGAGATCGTGGCTGTCAACGACCTGGGCGACACCGCGACCACGGCCCACCTGCTGAAGTACGACACCATCCTGGGCCGCCTCAAGGCAGAGGTCACCCACACCGCCGACACCATCACGGTCGACGGCCACACCATCAAGGTGCTCTCCGAGCGCAACCCGGCCGACATCCCCTGGGGTGAGCTGGGCGTCGACATCGTCATCGAGTCGACCGGCATCTTCACCAAGAAGGCCGACGCCGAGAAGCACATCGCCGGCGGCGCCAAGAAGGTCCTCATCTCGGCTCCGGCCTCCGACGAGGACATCACCATCGTCATGGGCGTGAACCAGGACAAGTACGAGCCGGCGAAGCACCACGTCATCTCGAACGCGTCCTGCACCACCAACTGCGTCGCCCCGATGGCGAAGGTCCTCGACGAGAACTTCGGCATCGTCAAGGGCCTGATGACCACGGTCCACGCGTACACCAACGACCAGCGCATCCTGGACTTCCCGCACAAGGACCTGCGCCGCGCCCGCGCCGCCGCGGAGAACATCATCCCGACCACGACGGGCGCCGCCAAGGCCACCGCCCTGGTCCTCCCGCAGCTCAAGGGCAAGCTGGACGGCATCGCCATGCGCGTCCCGGTCCCGACCGGTTCCGCCACCGACCTGGTCGTCACCCTCGACCGCGAGGTCACCAAGGACGAGGTCAACGCCGCGTTCAAGAAGGCCTCCGAGGACGGCGACCTCAAGGGCGTCCTGGTCTACACCGAGGACCCGATCGTCTCCTCGGACATCGTCAGCGACCCGGCGTCCTGCACCTTCGACGCCTCCCTGACCATGGTCCAGGAAGGCAGCACGGTCAAGATCCTCGGCTGGTACGACAACGAGTGGGGTTACTCCAACCGTCTCGTCGACCTCACCGTCTTCGTCGGCGGCCAGCTCTAAGCTTCAGGGCGGGCTTTCGATGTGAGCAGGGCTCGGGCAGCGCAACGCCGCGCTGTGCGAGCCCTGTTTGTGTGCTCCACCGCGTACCAAGGAGTCAGTTAACAGATGAAGACGATCGACGAGCTTCTCCACGAGGGCGTCGAAGGCAAGCGCGTGTTCGTCCGCGCCGACCTCAACGTGCCGCTCGACGGCACCACCATCACCGACGACGGCCGTATCCGCGCCGTCGTCCCCACGGTCAAGGCGCTCGCCGACGCGGGCGCCCGGGTCGTGGTCGCCTCGCACCTGGGCCGGCCCAAGGGCGCCCCGGACCCGGCGTTCTCGCTCGCCCCGGCCGCCGCGCGCCTCGGTGAACTGCTCGGCGCCGAGGTGGCCTTCGCGACGGACACGGTCGGCGACTCCGCCACCGCCACCGTCGCCGGCCTCGACGCCGGCCGGGTGGCCGTCCTCGAGAACCTCCGCTTCAACGCCGGCGAGACCTCCAAGGACGACGCCGAGCGCGGCGCGTTCGCGGACCGGCTCGCCGCCCTCGCCGACGTCTACGTCGGCGACGGCTTCGGCGCCGTGCACCGCAAGCACGCCTCGGTCTTCGACCTCCCGGCGCGCCTGCCGCACGCCGCGGGCTACCTCATCGCCACCGAGGTCGGCGTCCTGAAGAAGCTCACGGACGACGTCCAGCGGCCGTACGTGGTCGCGCTCGGCGGCGCCAAGGTCTCCGACAAGCTCGGCGTGATCGACCACCTCCTGGAGAAGGCCGACCGCATCCTCATCGGCGGCGGCATGGCGTACACCTTCCTCAAGGCCCAGGGCCACGAGGTCGGCATCTCGCTGCTCCAGGAGGACCAGATCCCGGCGGTCCTGGACTACCTGAAGCGCGCCAAGGAGCGCGGCGTGGAGTTCGTCCTCCCCGTCGACGTCCTGGTCTCGGCGGAGTTCCCCGACCTGAAGACCAAGGCTCCGGCCCACCCCACCACGGTCGCCGCGGACGCCATCCCGGCGGACGAGGAGGGCCTGGACATCGGTCCGGAGACCCGTAAGCTCTACGCCTCGAAGCTCGCCGACGCCGGCACCGTCTTCTGGAACGGTCCGATGGGCGTCTTCGAGCACCCCGACTACGCCGAGGGCACCCGGGCTGTCGCCCAGGCGCTCGTCGACTCTCCGGCCTTCACGGTGGTCGGCGGTGGCGACTCCGCCGCCTCCGTCCGCATCCTGGGCTTCGACGAGACGGCATTCGGCCACATCTCGACCGGCGGCGGCGCCTCCCTCGAATACCTCGAGGGCAAGACGCTGCCCGGCCTCGCCGCACTGGAGGACTGAACACCTTGAGCACCCGCACCCCGCTGATGGCGGGCAACTGGAAGATGAACCTCAACCACCTCGAGGCCATCGCCCACGTCCAGAAGCTCGCCTTCGCCCTGACCGACAAGGACCACGACGCCTGTGAGGTCGCGGTCCTGGTCCCCTTCACCGACCTGCGGTCCGTACAGACCCTGATCGACGGCGACAAGCTCAAGATCAAGTACGGCGCCCAGGACATCTCGGCGCACGACTCCGGTGCCTACACCGGTGAGATCTCGGGCCTGATGCTGTCCAAGCTGAAGTGCGCCTACGTGGCCGTCGGCCACTCCGAGCGCCGCCAGTACCACGCCGAGGACGACGAGGTCTGCAACGCCAAGGTGAAGGCCGCCTTCACGCACGGCGTGACCCCGATCCTCTGCGTCGGCGAGGGCCTGGACATCCGCAAGGCCGGCCAGCAGGTCGAGTACACCCTCGCCCAGCTCGACGGCGGCCTGAAGGACGTCCCGGCCGAGCAGGCCGAGTCCATCGTGATCGCGTACGAGCCGGTGTGGGCCATCGGCACCGGCGAGGTCGCCACCCCCGAGGACGCGCAGGAGGTCTGCGGGGCCATCCGCGGCCGCCTCGCGGAGCTGTACTCGCAGGAGCTGGCCGACAAGGTCCGCATCCAGTACGGCGGCTCGGTCAAGTCCGGCAACGTCGCCGCGATCATGGCGCAGCCGGACGTCGACGGAGCCCTGGTGGGCGGCGCCGCGCTCGACGCCGACGAGTTCGTCAAGATCGTGCGCTTCCGCGACCAGTGAGTATGCGGTAGCGGAGTTACGTCGTACCCTTGCGGGGGTCGGGCAGGTGCCCGGCCCCCGTCCGTATTCGTCCGAGGAAGTTGGTCCAGCCGTGGTTATGGGGTTCTCGATCGCCCTGCTCGTCTTCAGCGGGCTGCTCATGCTGCTCGTGCTGATGCACAAGGGGAAGGGCGGCGGCCTCTCCGACATGTTCGGTGGCGGTATGCAGTCCTCCGTCGGCGGCTCCTCGGTCGCCGAGCGCAACCTGGACCGCATCACCGTCGTGGTCGGTCTGCTCTGGTTCGCCTGCATTGTGGTACTTGGTCTGCTGATGAAGTTGGACGGGTAACTCCAATCACTGGACGCGCGTTGGGCCTTACGTAGACTGGGGCATCTTCGAGCACCATCACGCAGGGAGTTACGACCGTGGCAAGTGGCAACGCGATCCGGGGAAGCCGGGTCGGAGCGGGGCCGATGGGCGAGGCCGAGCGCGGCGAATCGGCGCCGCGCGCCCGCATCTCGTTCTGGTGCTCGAACGGGCACGAGACCCAGCCGAGCTTCGCCAGCGACGCGGCGGTCCCGGAGACCTGGGACTGCCCGCGCTGCGGCTTCCCGGCAGGTCAGGACCGGGACAACCCGCCGGACCCGCCGCGCACGGAGCCGTACAAGACCCACCTCGCCTATGTGCGTGAGCGACGCAGCGACGCGGACGGCGAGGCGATCCTCGCCGAGGCGCTCGCCAAACTGCGCGGCGAGATCTGAACGCGGTGTGACGGTGTGACGAACGGGCCTTGCCCGCGAACTTGATTCGCGGGCAAGGCCCGTTCCGCGTTCTCTCCCCCGCCTCCCCCACAGTCGCTCGCCGTCGCGTCGTCCGCCCCTCTGATCAATTAGGTTGGAGACGCAGCGGGGCAGACAAGCAGTACGAGAAGAAGTGGGCGATGTCCGAGATGAACAACGAAGGCCGCATCAGGCTCAACCGGCTGCCCGAGTGGGCGGCCCTCGGCAAGCACCGTGAGCAGCTGGGCGACACCCATCTGCGCGACCTGTTCGCCGCCGACCCCGAGCGGGGCACCGGCTACACCCTGCGGGTCGGCGACCTCCACCTGGACTACGCGAAGCACCTCGTCACCGAGGAGACGCTGACGCTGCTGCGTGAACTCGCCGCCGCCACCGGCGTGGCCGAGCTGCGCGACGCCATGTTCCGCGGCGAGAAGATCAACACCACCGAGGACCGGGCGGTGCTCCACACCGCGCTGCGGGCTCCCCGCGAGGCCGTGATCGAGGTCGACGGGGAGAACGTCGTCCCCGCCGTCCACGCCGTCCTCGACAAGATGGCCGCCTTCGCCGACACGGTCCGCGCGGGCGGGTGGACCGGCCACACCGGCAAGCCGATCAAGAACATCGTCAACATCGGCATCGGCGGCTCCGACCTCGGCCCCGCCATGGCCTACGAGGTCCTGCGCTCCTACACCCAGCGGGACCTGACGTTCCGTTTCGTCTCCAACGTGGACGGGGCCGACCTCCACGAGGCTGTCCGCGACCTCGACGCCGCCGAGACGCTGTTCATCGTCGCCTCGAAGACCTTCACCACCATCGAGACCATCACCAACGCCACCTCGGCCCGCGACTGGCTCCTCACCGAACTCCGGGCCGGCCAGGAGGCCGTCGCCAAGCACTTCGTGGCCCTCTCGACCAACGCCGAGAAGGTCGAGGAGTTCGGCATCGACACCACGAACATGTTCGAGTTCTGGGACTGGGTCGGCGGCCGTTACTCGTACGACTCCGCCATCGGCCTCTCCCTGATGATCGCCGTCGGCCCCGAGCGCTTCCGCGAGATGCTCGACGGCTTCCACCTCGTCGACGAGCACTTCCGTACGGCTCCGCCCGAGGAGAACGCGCCGCTGCTCCTCGGCCTCCTCGGCGTCTGGTACGGCGCCTTCTTCGACGCCCAGTCGCACGCCGTCCTGCCGTACAGCCACTACCTGTCCAAGTTCACCGCCTACCTCCAGCAGCTCGACATGGAGTCCAACGGCAAGTCGGTGGACCGCGAGGGCAACCCGGTCGGCTGGCAGACCGGGCCGGTCGTCTGGGGCACCCCGGGCACCAACGGACAGCACGCGTACTACCAGTTGATCCACCAGGGCACCAAGGTCATCCCGGCCGACTTCATCGGCTTCGCCCGGCCCGTCGCCGACCTGCTGCCCGGCCTCGTCGCCCAGCACGACCTGCTCATGGCCAACTTCTTCGCCCAGACCCAGGCGCTGGCCTTCGGCAAGACACCGGAGGAGGTACGGGCCGAGGGCGTCCCCGAGGAGCTCGTCCCGCACAAGACCTTCCAGGGGAACCACCCCACCACCACGATCCTCGCCGAGAAGCTCACCCCGTCCGTCCTCGGCCAGCTGATCGCGCTCTACGAGCACAAGGTCTTCGTCCAGGGCGCCGTCTGGAACATCGACTCCTTCGACCAGTGGGGCGTCGAGCTCGGCAAGGTCCTCGCCAAGCGGATCGAGCCGGTCCTGACGGAGGGGGAGGGCGGCGAGCAGCTCGACAGCTCCACCGCCGCCCTCGTGAGCACCTACCGCTCGCTGCGCGGACGGTAGGGGCATGACGGGGGAGAACGCGGTGCGGCTGCGGCCGCCCAGGAACGCCGTGGCCGATCGGGCCGTCGCCTGGTGGCGGAGCCAGCTCCTGGTGACCACCGCCGTCCCGGTGGCGGTCCTCGGGGTCCTCGGCACACTCATCGGGCCCGCCCGGTTCTGGCTGCTGCTCGCTGCCGGGGCCGTCGCGGCCCTCGGCCTCGGCTGCGCCGCGTTCTTCCCCGCCTGGTGGTTCCGGGTGCACCGCTGGGAGGTCACCGAGGACGCCGTCTACGTCCTTACGGGGGCCTTGTGGCGGGAGTGGCGGATCGCGCCCATGTCCCGGATCCAGACCGTCGACACCGTACGCGGGCCCCTTGAGCAGTACTTCAAGCTCGCCACCGTCACGGTGACCACCGCCTCCTCCAAGGGTGCGATCCGGATCGAGGGCCTCGACCACGAGCTCGCCGCCGAGCTCGGCGAACGGCTCACGGCCCTCACCCAGGCCACCCCAGGGGACGCCACATGAACCAGGCCGGACACGGCGAGGACCCGCGCGACGGCGGTATAGCCGGCGCTGACAGCCCGCGCGGCGACGGCGCAGGCGACGGCCCCGAGGGCCCCGGCGAGGCGTGGCGGCGCCTCGACCGGCGCATGCTCCTGGCCACGGCCGCCGTCCTGTGCGGCGTGGCCGGCGGAGCCGGCCTGCCCACGACCCTCGGCCTCGCCGGGTCCAGGCCGCTGTGGCAGGCCTTCGCCTGGGTCCTCGCCGGAGCGTTCCTCCTCGTCGTCGGTGGCACCCTCGTCGAATACGTCCGCTGGCGCCGCACCCGCTACCGGATCGGCACCGAGCGCAGCGAGACGGGGGTACCCCCGGCCGAAGGCTGGGGGAGGATCGAACTCCACACCGGGCTCCTGCTGGTCAAGCGCCGCTCCCTGGCCCGCGAGCGCATCCGCAGCGTCGACCTCACCGCCAACCCCCTCCAGCGGATCCTCGGCCTCGTCAAGGTCCGCATCGGCACCGGCGAGAGCACCGGCGGCAGCGAGTCCACGCTCGAACTCCACCTGGTCTCCCGCGCCGAGGGCGAGCGCCTCCGCCGCGACCTCCTCGCCCGCACCGCCACCGGCCCCGCCGGCCTTCCCGACGAGGGCGCCCTCGCCCTCGCCGACCCCCGCTGGATCCGCTACGCCCCGGTCTCCTTCCTCGCCCCGGCCCTCGGCGGCGCGGCGGCCGGAGCCGTCATGCAGGTGAGCGAGTGGTTCGGCGTCCAGGGGGAGGTCATCGACTGGATAGGGGGCCACTTCCGGGACGTCTCCGTCACCTGGATGATCATCGACCTGGTCCTCATCGCCACCGCCGTGGGAGCCGTCGGAGCCCTCGGCCTCTGGGTCGAGATGTGGTGGAACTACCGCCTGGAGCGCGAGCCCGGCGGCACCCTGCGCGTCCGCCGCGGGCTCCTCACCGCCCGCTCGGTCTCCTTCGAGGAGCGCCGGCTGCGCGGGATCGAGGTCGTCGAGCCGCTGGGAGTGCGCCTGGTCGGGGCCGCCCGTGTCGACGCCGTCGCCACCGGCCTTGCCAAGGACGACGGCGACAAGCACGCCGACCTCAAGACCCTGCTGCCTGCCGTGCCCCGGGAGATCGCCGATCGCGTCGCCGCCCAGGTCCTGCGCGAGCCGGAACCGCCCACCGGGATGCGGCTCGCCGCCCACCCCCGCGCCGCCCGCACCCGCCGGCTGCGCTGGGCCCTGTGGTCCGTCGCCGCCCCGGTCGCCCTCCTCGCCCTTCTCGGGCTCCTCCTCACCCCGGTCCTGCTGTACGTGGCGGCGGGCTGCGCCGTCGTCCTCACCCCGCTCGCCGTGCTCCTCGCCCTCGACGCGTACCGCGGTCTCGGACACGGTGTCAGCGGCGCCTACCTGGTGACCCGTTCGGGCACGGTCCGGCGCGCCACGGTCGCCCTCCAGCGCTCCGGCGTCATCGGCTGGACCGTCAAGCAGTCGTACTTCCAGCGCCGCGCGGGCGTCCTCACGCTGACCGCCACGACGGCGGCCGGCGAGGGCGCGTACGCCATCCACGACGCGGGCGAGAGCCAGGGCCTGACCTTCGCAGCCGAGGCCGTACCGTACCTCCTCGCGCCCTTCACCGAGCCCGTACCGACGCCGGAGGCCCGGTCCACCGACAGGTGAACCGGGCCTCCGGGGCGTACGAACCGCGGAATCAGGCGGAAGCCGGCGGATACAGGCTCCGCGGCAGCTCCGAGGCCGCCGCCGCGTCGAGCAGCCACAGCGTTCGCGAGCGGCCGTAGGCACCGGCCGCCGGGGCCTGGACCTCGCCCGCGCCCGACAGCGCGATCGCCGCCGCCTTCGCCTTGTCCTCACCGGCCGCGAGCAGCCAGACCTCCTTCGCCGCCCTGATCGCCGGAAGCGTCAGCGAGACCCGCAGCGGCGGCGGCTTGGGCGCGCCGTGCACGCCGACCACCGTCCGCTCGGTCTCGCGGACCGCCGGCAGCTCGGGGAAGAGCGAGGCCACATGGGTGTCCGGGCCGACGCCCAGCATGAGCACGTCGAAGGTCGGCACCCCGCCGTGGTCGCCGGGGTCCGTGGCGGCGGCCAGCTCCGCCGCGTAGGCGGCCGCGGCGGCGTCGACATCGCTGCCGTACGGGCCGTCGGAGGCCGGCATGGCGTGCACCCGCGCCGGGTCGAGCGGCACCCGGTCGAGCAGCGCCTCCCGGGCCTGGGTGACGTTCCGCTCGGGGTCTCCCTCGGGCAGGAAACGCTCGTCGCCCCACCACAGGTCGAGCCGCGACCAGTCGATCGCGTCCCGCGCGGGCGCCGAACCGAGCGCCGTGAGCAGGCCGTTGCCGTTGCGGCCGCCGGTCAGCACCACCGACGCCGAGCCGCGGGAGGCCTGGGCGTCCACGATCTTCGTGATCAGCCGGGCCGCCGCGGCCTCGGCCATCAGCTCCTTGTCGCGGTGGACGACCAGCTGAGGGGTACTCACTTGGCCGCCGCCTTCTTGGCCGGAGCCTTCTTCGCGGCGGGCTTCGCCGCGGGCTCGGCCGCGGGCTCGGACCCAGTCCCGGGCTCGGCCTCGGCCTCGGCCGGGGCCGCTATGACGGCCTCCGGCTCGGGAGCCGTGACGGCCGCCTTCTCGTCCAGCCGCTCAAGGCCGAACTTGAGCGCCGTCGCGTAGGTGTCGTCCGGGTCGAGCCGGCGCAGCTCCTCGGCGATCAGCTCGGCCGTCTCGCGGCGCTTGAGCGCCACGGCACGGTCCGGCTGCCCCTCGATGGAGAGCGTCGCGAGCGAGCCGTCCGGCCGGTCGAGCACGATCGGGCCGCAGTTGGTCTCCATCCGTACGGAGGTGAGACCGGGGCCCTCCGACTTAGAGCGCCGCACCGGCACCTTCAGCCGGTCCGCCAGCCACATCGCGAGCAGTTCGACGCTCGGGTTGAACTCCTCGCCCTCCACCTCGGCGGAGGTGACCTCGCACACGACCTGGTCGAGCGCGGCGGCGAGCATCGAGCGCCACGGGGTGATCCGGGTCCACGAGAGGTCCGTGTCGCCCGGGGTGTACCGGTCCGCACGCGCGGCCAGCTCGTGGATGGGCTGCTCGGCGGCGTACGTGTCGGTCACCCGGCGCTGGGCGAGGGCGCCCAGCGGGTCGTTCGCCGGGTCGGTCGGCGCGTTCACCGGCCACCAGACGACGACGGGGGCGTCCGGCAGGAGCAGCGGGAGCACCACCGACTGGGCGTGGTCGCCGACCTCGCCGTACAGCCGGAGCACCACCGTCTCGCCGGTGCTGGCGTCGGCGCCGAGGCGGACCTCGGCGTCGAGCCGTGCCTTGGCGCGGTCCCGCGGTGAGCGCGAGACTCGCTTGATGACGACGAGGGTCCGCGAGGGGTGCTCGCGGGAGGCCTCGTTCGCCGCCCTCAGCGCGTCGTAGGCGTTCTCCTCGTCGGTGACGATGACGAGGGTGAGCACCATGCCGACGGCCGGCGTACCGATCGCCCGCCGCCCGAGCACCAGCGCCTTGTTGATCTTGGAGGACGTGGTGTCCGTCAGGTCGGTCTTCATGGCCGGCGCCAGCTCCGTCCGTCTCGTGCGAGCATCTCGTCCGCCTCGACCGGACCCCAGGTCCCGGACTGGTACTGCGCGGGCTTGCCGTGCTTGTCCCAGTACTGCTCGATCGGGTCGAGGATCTTCCAGGACAGCTCGACCTCCTCGACGCGCGGGAAAAGGTTCGAGTCGCCGAGCAGGACGTCGAGGATGAGCCGCTCGTACGCCTCGGGGCTGGACTCCGTGAAGGACTCGCCGTACGCGAAGTCCATCGACACGTCCCGGATCTCCATCTGGGTGCCGGGTACCTTGGAGCCGAACCGCACCGTCACGCCCTCGTCCGGCTGGACCCGGATGACGATGGCGTTGCGGCCGAGTTCCTCGGTCGCGGTGTGGTCGAAGGGGGAGTGCGGGGCGCGCTGGAAGACGACCGCGATCTCGGTGACGCGGCGGCCGAGGCGCTTGCCGGTACGGAGGTAGAAGGGGACGCCCGCCCAGCGGCGGTTGTCGATCTCCAGCTTCACGGCCGCGTAGGTGTCGGTCTTCGACTGGGGGTCGATGCCGTCTTCCTCCAGGTATCCGACGGCCTTCGCGCCGCCCTGCCACCCGGCCGCGTACTGGCCGCGGACCGTGGTCCTGCCCAGGTCCGTCGGCCGCTTCACCGCGCCGAGGACCTTGGTCTTCTCGGCGGCCAGCGCGTCGGCGTCGAAGGAGGCGGGCTCCTCCATCGCGGTCAGCGCGAGCAGCTGGAGCAGGTGGTTCTGGATGACGTCACGGGCGGCGCCGATGCCGTCGTAGTAGCCGGCGCGCCCGCCGATGCCGATGTCCTCGGCCATGGTGATCTGCACGTGGTCGACGTACGACCGGTTCCAGATCGGCTCGAAGAGGGTGTTGGCGAAGCGGAGCGCCAGGATGTTCTGGACGGTCTCCTTGCCGAGGTAGTGGTCGATCCGGAAGACCGCCTCGGGCGGGAAGACCTCGTGGACGACTTCGTTGAGCTCCTTGGCGGAGACCAGGTCGTGGCCGAAGGGCTTCTCGATGACCGCGCGGCGCCAGGAGCCGTCCTTCTGGTCGGCCAGGCCGTGCTTCTTCAGCTGCCGGACGACGAGCGGGAAGAACTTCGGCGGCACGGACAGGTAGAAGGCGAAGTTGCCTCCGGTGCCCTGCGCCTTGTCCAGCTCCTCGATGGTGGACTTCAGCTGCTCGAAGGCGTCGTCGTCGTCGAAGTCGCCCTGGACGAAACGCATCCCCTGGATCAACTGCTGCCACACCTCCTCGCGGAACGGGGTGCGCGCGTGCTGCTCGACGGCGTCGTGGACCTCCTGCGCGAAGTCCTCGTTCTGCCACTCGCGGCGGGCGAAGCCGATGAGCGAGAAGCCCGGCGGCAGCAGGCCGCGGTTGGCCAGGTCGTAGACGGCAGGCATCAGCTTCTTACGGGACAAATCGCCCGTGACGCCGAAGATCACCAGGCCCGACGGCCCCGCGATGCGCGGGAGCCGTCGGTCTGCGGCGTCACGGAGCGGGTTGGCTCCGTGGACTGCGCTCACAGTTGCTTACGCCTCCGAAGGTGCGAGGCGCTTCAGCTCTGCCTCGGTGGACTTGAGCAGGTCGTTCCAGGACGCCTCGAACTTCTCGACGCCCTCGTCCTCCAGGAGCTGGACGACCTCGTCGTAGCCGATGCCCAGCTTCTCGACGGCCGCCAGCTCGGCGCGCGACTGGTCGTACGTGCCGCGCACGGTGTCACCGGTGACCTCGCCGTGGTCGGCGGTGGCCTCGAGGGTGGCTTCCGGCATGGTGTTGACCGTGCCGGGGGCGACCAGGTCCACCACGTACAGGGTGTCCTTGTACGCCGGGTCCTTGACGCCGGTCGAGGCCCACAGCGGACGCTGCTTGTTGGCCTGCGCCTTGTCGAGGGCGGCCCAGCGCTCGCCGGAGAACACCTCCTCGTACGCCTCGTACGCCAGACGCGCGTTGGCCAGGGCGGCCTTGCCCTTGAGGGCCTTGGCCTCGTCCGTGCCGATGCCGTCCAGGCGCTTGTCGATCTCCGAGTCCACCCGGGACACGAAGAAGGAGGCCACCGAGTGGATCTTGGAGAGGTCCAGGCCGCGCTCCTTGGCCTTCTCCAGACCCGCCAGGTAGGCGTCCATGACCGCGCGGTAGCGCTCGAGCGAGAAGATCAGCGTGACGTTGACGCTGATGCCGAGGCCGATGACCTCGGTGATCGCCGGCAGACCCGCCTGGGTGGCCGGGATCTTGATGAGCGTGTTGGGGCGGTCCACCAGCCAGGCCAGCTGCTTGGCCTCGGCGACGGTCGCGGTCGTCTCGTGGGCGAGACGCGGGTCGACCTCGATGGACACCCGGCCGTCCTGGCCGTCGGTCGCGTCGAAGACCGGCCGCAGGATGTCGGCGGCGTCACGGACGTCCGCCGTCGTGATCATGCGGATGGCCTCTTCGACGGTCACCTTGCGGGCGGCGAGGTCGGCCAGCTGCTGGTCGTAGCCGTGCCCCTCGGAGATCGCCTTCTGGAAGATCGACGGGTTCGTGGTCACACCGACCACATGGCTCTGGTCGAGCAGCTCGGCCAGGTTGCCGGAGGTGATCCGCTGACGCGAGAGGTCGTCCAGCCAGATCGCGACGCCTTCGTCGGAGAGGCGCTTGAGAGCGTCTGTCATGAGAATTGCATCTCCATTAAGTCGTACGTATGGACGTCAGCGCGCGGCGGCGTCGATCGATTCCCGGGCGGCGGCTGCGATCGCCTCCGGCGTGAAGCCGAACTCGCGGAACAGGACCTTCGCGTCCGCCGAGGCACCGAAGTGCTCCAGCGAGACGATCCGGCCGGCGTCCCCGACGTACCGGTGCCAGGTGAGACCGATGCCGGCCTCGACCGCGACCCGGGCCTTCACCGACGGCGGCAGGACGGAGTCCTTGTACGCCTGGTCCTGCTCCTCGAACCACTCCACGGACGGCATCGAGACCACGCGGGTCGGGACACCGGCGGCCTGGAGCTGCTCACGGGCCTCGACGGCCAGGTGCACCTCGGAGCCGGTCGCGATCAGCACGACCTCCGGCTCGCCGTTCTCGGCGTCGAAGAGCACGTAGCCGCCCTTGACGGTGTCCTCGTTCGGCGCGTACGTCGGAACGCCCTGGCGGGTGAGCGCCAGACCGTGCGGGGCGCCCTTGCCGAAGACCTTGGTGTGGCGCTGCATGATCTCGCGCCAGGCGATCGCCGTCTCGTTGGCGTCGGCGGGCCGGACCACGTTCAGACCGGGGATCGCGCGCAGCGAGGCGAGGTGCTCCACCGGCTGGTGCGTCGGGCCGTCCTCGCCCAGACCGATCGAGTCGTGGGTCCAGACGTACGTCACGGGCAGGTGCATCAGCGCGGACAGACGCACGGCGTTGCGCATGTAGTCGGAGAACACCAGGAAGGTGCCGCCGTAGATGCGCGTGTTGCCGTGCAGCGCGATGCCGTTCATCTCCGCGGCCATGGAGTGCTCGCGGATGCCGAAGTGGATCGTGCGGCCGTACTTGTCGGCCTCCGGCAGCGGGTTGCCCTCGGGCAGGAACGACGAGGTCTTGTCGATCGTCGTGTTGTTCGAGCCGGCGAGGTCGGCCGAGCCGCCCCACAGCTCCGGGATGACCGCGCCGAGCGCCTTGAGGACCTGGCCCGAGGCGGCACGGGTGGCGACACCCTTGCCCGGCTCGAAGACCGGGAGCTTCTCGGCCCAGCCGGCCGGCAGCTCGTTGGCCTGGACGCGGTCGAACTCGGCGGCGCGCTCCGGGTTGGCCGTACGCCACTCGGCGAGCGACTTCTCCCACGCGGCGCGGGCCTCACGGCCGCGGTCGCCGAGCGAACGGGTGTGCGCGATGACCTCGTCGGAGACCTCGAAGGTCTGCTCCGGGTCGAAGCCCAGGACGCGCTTGGTGGCCGCGATCTCCTCGTCGCCGAGCGCCGAGCCGTGCGCGGCCTCGGTGTTCTGCGCGTTCGGCGCGGGCCAGGCGATGATCGAGCGCATCGCGATGAACGACGGACGCTCGGTCTCGGCCTCCGCGGCCTTGATCGCCGTGTACAGCGCGGCCGGGTCCAGGTCGCCGTTGGCCTGCGGCTCGACGCGCTGGACGTGCCAGCCGTACGCCTCGTACCGCTTCATCGTGTCCTCGGACACGGCCGTCTCGGTGTCGCCCTCGATCGAGATGTGGTTGTCGTCCCACAGCAGGATCAGGTTGCCGAGCTTCTGGTGGCCGGCGAGCGAGGACGCCTCCGCGGAGATGCCCTCCTGGAGGCAGCCGTCACCGGCGATCGCGTAGATGAAGTGGTCGAACGGGGAAGCGCCGGTGGCGGCCTCCGGGTCGAACAGACCGCGCTCGTAGCGGGCGGCCATCGCCATGCCCACCGCGTTGGCGACACCCTGGCCCAGCGGGCCGGTGGTCGTCTCGACGGCGGCGGTGTGGCCGTACTCCGGGTGACCGGGGGTCTTCGAACCCCAGGTGCGGAAGGCCTTCAGGTCGTCCAGTTCGAGCCCGAAGCCCCCCAGGTACAGCTGGGTGTAGAGGGTCAGGGACGAGTGGCCGGCGGAGAGGACGAACCGGTCGCGCCCGACCCATTCGGGGTCGGCCGGGTCGTGCCGCATCACCTTCTGGAAGAGGGTGTACGCGGCGGGCGCCAGGCTCATCGCCGTACCAGGATGGCCGTTGCCGACCTTCTGTACGGCGTCCGCGGCCAGGATGCGGGCGGTGTCGACGGCCCGCTGGTCCAACTCGGTCCACTCGAGGTCTGTGGTGGTCGGCTTAGTGCTCACCCTGGGTCAGGGCTCCTCTCCACATGTCTGAAGCCGGTGACTGAGGGTGTACCGGCGGTGTCGAGCCTACCCCCGCCGAGGCCCCCTCTTTTCGTGCTCATGCCCCTCAAATGAGCGGACAGAGCAAGACTGCCGCCGCCCGTGCGAGTTCGCCTCCCGAAGCGTGTCCACGCCTTGGGACACACCCCCTCAACACGACCCCACCCCCGCGAAGATCGGCGTCTGGGCAACGTCTACAGTGGCGTGGTACGCGCAAGCTTCACCCCGCCTTCATGTGGGGGGCTTGCTGGGAATTTCTCTGTCAGGGGTGTGCGTGACGGCCGTCGAGTCCCGACCCGCAGGGGTCGTCTTGACTCCCAGCCCGGGAGGCCATCGGCCGTTCGGGGCCCGCGTCAAGGCATTCGTGGCGCTGACCAAGCCGCGGATCATCGAGCTGCTGCTCATCACGACCGTCCCGGTGATGTTCCTCGCCGAGCAGGGCGTGCCCGACCTGTGGCTGGTGCTTGCCACCTGCTTCGGCGGCTACCTCTCCGCGGGCGGCGCAAACGCCCTGAACATGTACATCGACCGCGACATCGACGCGCTGATGGACCGCACGTCCCAGCGTCCGCTGGTCACCGGCGTCCTGACCCCGCGGGAGGGACTGGTCTTCGGCCTCACCCTCGCGGTGGTCTCCACGCTCTGGTTCGGCCTGCTCGTCAACTGGCTCTCCGCCGCCCTCTCGCTCGGCGCGCTCCTCTTCTACGTCGTGATCTACACGATGATCCTGAAGCGCAGGACCGCGCAGAACATCGTCTGGGGCGGCATCGCCGGCTGCCTGCCGGTACTCATCGGCTGGTCCGCCGTCACGAACTCGATGTCCTGGGCCGCGATCATCCTCTTCCTCGTCATCTTCTTCTGGACGCCGCCGCACTACTGGCCGCTGTCGATGAAGGTGAAGGACGACTACGCACGCGCGGGCGTGCCGATGCTCCCGGTGCTCGCCTCCAACAAGGTCGTGGCCAAGCAGATCGTCGCGTACAGCTGGGTGATGGTCGCCGTCTCGCTGCTGCTCACGCCGCTCGGCTACACCGGCTGGTTCTACCTGGCGGTGGCGCTGCTCACCGGCGGCTGGTGGCTCTGGGAGGCGCACGGTCTGCTCAACCGCGCCAAGGCGGGCGCCTCCGGCGCGAAGCTCAAGGAGATGCGCCTCTTCCACTGGTCCATCACCTATGTGTCGCTGCTCTTCGTGGCGGTCGCGGTGGACCCCTTCCTCCGCTAGGGCTTCCCCGCGGACGGACCGCTCAGATGATCTGCTCGGCCGACGGCCGGGTCACGTGGGATAGGCCACGTGGCCCGGCCGTCGTCACTCGATCTACGCGTCGGTAGCATCGCTGTCATGGCAGAAACGAAGCACGAAGAGCGCAAGGCGGCCAAGCTCGCCAAGGAGATCCAGGCCTTCTCCAAGGCGCACGGCGGCTCCGAGGGGCACCTCGCGCACATCGGCCAGGCGGGCACCCGGATCGTCCTCGTCGGGACCGACGGCGGCTGGGGCGACCTCGTCGCGCCGACGTACGCGATCGCGCAGCAGGCCGCCGAGAAGGCCGGCCTCACCCTCCACGAGGAGTTCGACGGCGAGATCGCCGCCAAGGTCGTCACCGGACCGTACGAATGGACCCGGATGGCCGGTATCCAGATCGGCGGCCCCTCCAACGGCTGAGGCAACAACCTCGCGCGGGGCTCACCCGTTAGGACGTGTGGAGACGCGACACGTCCACACAGGGAGCCCCCCGAGATGATCGACACGCCGAGCCTGGTGGACCAGTACTGCCACGGGGTGCTCCGTACGGAGCTCGGCCTCGGCACCTTCGAGGCCCGCCTCGGAGCCCAGCTCGGCGGGAGCACCACCCTGCCCGCCGCGGGCACCACCTTCTTCGACACCCAGACCGGGTTCGCCGTACGCCGCTGGTGCCCGCCGCTCCTCGGCCTCGAACCGCACTGCCCGCCCGCCCGCTACCTCGCGCGCCGCCGCGAGCTCGGCGTGGCCGAGGCGGGCCGGCGCCTCCTCCGCTCGTCCGGGATCTCCACGTACCTGGTCGACACCGGGCTCCCCGAGGATCTGACGGGACCCGCCGAGATCGCCGCCACGGGCGCGGCCGAGGCCCACGAGATCGTCCGGCTCGAACCCCTCGCCGAGCAGGTGGCCGACACCTCGGGCACCGTCGAGGCCTTCCTCGCCAACCTCGCCGAGGCCGTCCACGGGGCCGCCGTCAACGCCGTGGCCTTCGCCTCCGTGGCGGGGGTACGCCAGGGGCTCGCGTACGCGCCGGAACCGCCCGGGCCCGGGGAGGTACGCGGGGCGGCGGGGCGCTGGCTCGCCGGACGCCCGGCCGGCGGCAGGCTCGCCGACCCCGTCCTGCTGCGGCATCTGCTCTGGATCGCGGTCACCGCGGGGCGCCCCCTCCAACTGCACACCGGGGACCGGGACCCGGCCTCGGTCGCCGGTTTCGCCGCCGCCACCTCGGGCCTCGGCACCGACCTGGTGCTGCTGCACTCCTACCCGTACCACCGCGCCGCCGCGCGGCTGACCGGTGCGCACGCGCACGTGTACGCGGATCTGGGCCCCGTCCTCGCCCATACGGGGGCACGGGCGGCGGCCGTCCTCGCCGAGGTCCTGGAGCGGGCGCCGTTCGGCAAGCTGCTGTTCTCCAGCGGCGCCCACGGGCTGCCCGAGCTGCACGTGGTCGCCGCCAGCGTGTTCCGTACCGCCGTCACGCGGGTGCTCGGCGAGTGGGTCATGGACGGCGCCTGGTCCCGTACGGACGCCCAGCGGGTCGCCGGGATGATCGCGGGGGACAACGCGCGACGGGTCTACCGGCTCGCGGGGAGCCGGTAGACCCGTCGGTGGGGCCGGTGGGGCCGGTGGCCGGTGGGTCAGGCCGTGGCCGGTACCGGCTCGGCCTGGGCCGGGATGTCGGCGGTGGGCAGGGGGCGCTCGCGCAGGCTCAGGGCGAGCCGCAGCACCGCGATCCACATCAGCGAGGAGCCGAGCATATGGGCGGCGACCAGGATCTCGGGGACCCCGGTGAAGTACTGGACGTAGCCGATGCCGCCCTGCGCGAGCAGCACGATCAGCAGGTCGCGGGCGCGTGCCCGGATGTCGACCGGGGCGTCGACCACGCGCAGGACCAGCCACATCGCGAGGGCGAGGGCGCAGACGACCCAGGCGGCGATCGCGTGGACGTGCGCGGCGTTCGTCCAGTCCCACGGCATGCGCGGGACGTCGCTGCTGTCACCGGCGTGCTTGCCGGCGCCGGTGACCGCCGTACCGAGCGCGATCAGCAGACCGGCGGTGATCGTGATGGCCCAGGACAGCTTCCGCACCGGGCGCGGCACGCGCGGGCGGGGGGCGGTGTCGCCCTCGCCGGTCCGGTGCCAGGTGATGACGGCGACCGTGAGGAGGGCGTTCGCGGCGAGGAAGTGGCCGGCCACCGTCCACGGGTTGAGGCCCATCCACACCGTGATGCCACCGAGGACGGCGTTGCTCATCACGATCCAGAACTGGGCCCAGCCGAGCCGGGTCAGCCCGCGCCGCCAGGGCTTGGTGGACCGCGCGGCGACGATCGCCCAGCCGACGGCCGCCGACAGGACGTACGTCAGCATCCGGTTGCCGAACTCGATCACACCGCGGTAGCCCTGCTCGGGCGTCACGATCAGGCTGTCGTCGGTGCACTTGGGCCAGGTGTCGCAGCCGAGACCGGAACCGGTCAGCCGGACCGCGCCACCCGTGACGATGATGAGCACGCTCATCACGACGGCGGAGAGCGCGGCGCGCCGGAGCGTCCCGGGGGACGGGGTCCAGCGCCTGGCGATGAAGGCGAGGGGGGTCAGCACGGGCCCTATCGTAGGACGGCGCTTGTGCGCGCTTTCACGAGGGGGGCGTATGTGGCCGAACGGAACCTTACGGTTACTCCCAGCGGAAGAACCGCGCCGCCGCACCGAGCCCCAGGACCGCCCAGACCGCCAGGATCAGCGCGTCACTCCAGGGCATCGACGCGCCGCTCTGGAGGACGTCCCGCAGGCCGTCCGAGAGGGCGGAGATCGGGAGCAGGGCCAGGACGTCGCCCGCGGCGCCGAACTTCTCCAGCGGGACGACGACCCCGCCGCCGACCAGGAGCAGCAGGAAGACCAGGTTCGCGGCGGCGAGCGTGGCCTCGGCCTTCAGGGTGCCCGCCATCAGCAGGCCCAGACCGGAGAAGGCCGCCGTGCCGAGGACGAGCAGGAGCAGCACGGACAGCGGGTTGCCCTGCGGGGACCAGCCGAGGGCCAGCGCGATCGCCGTCAGGAGCGCGATCTGGAGGACCTCGGTGACCAGGACGGAGAGCGTCTTCGCGGTCATCAGCGCCCAGCGGGGGAGCGGTGAGGCGCCGAGGCGCTTGAGCACCCCGTACCGCCGCTCGAAGCCGGTGCCGATGGCCTGGCCGGTGAAGGCGGTGGACATCACGGCGAGCGCGAGGACGCCGGGGGCGAGGAAGTCGACGGCCTCGCCCGCTCCCGTGTCGACGACGTCGACGGTCGAGAAGAGCACCAGGAGCAGGGAGGGGATGATCACGGTGAGGAGCAGCTGCTCGCCGTTGCGCAGCAGCATCCTGGTCTCCAGGGCCGTCTGCGCCGCGATCATCCGGCCGACGGGGGCCGCGCCGGGCCTGGGGGAGTAGGTGCCTGCACTCACGACCGGAGCTCCTTGCCCGTCAGTTCCAGAAAGACGTCTTCCAGGGTGTGGCGCTCGACGGCGATGCCCTCGGGCATGACGCCGTGCTGGGCGCACCAGCTGGTGACCGTGGCGAGCAGCTGCGGGTCGACGGTGCCGGTGATCCGGTACGTGCCGGGGAGCGTCTCCGCGGCGGCCGAGCCGTCCGGCAGGGCCTTGAGCAGGGAGCCCAGGTCGAGTCCGGGGCGGCCGGTGAAGCGCAGGGTGTTCTCGGCGCCGCCCCGGCACAGCTGCTCGGGGCTGCCCTGGGCGGCGACCCGGCCGGCGTCGACGATGGCGACGTCGTCCGCGAGCTCCTCGGCCTCCTGCATGAAGTGCGTGGTGAGGACCACGGTCACCCCGTCGGCGCGCAGCTCCCGGACGAGGTCCCAGGTGGCGCGGCGGGCCTGCGGGTCGAGGCCGGCGGTCGGCTCGTCCAGGAAGACGAGCTCGGGGCGGCCGACGACGGCCATGGCGAGCGCGAGGCGCTGCTGCTGGCCGCCGGAGAGGCGCCGGTAGGTCGTCCGGCCGCAGGAGCCGAGTCCGAGCCGCTCGACGAGGGCGTCCACGTCCAGGGGGTGGGCGTGGAGCTTCGCCATGTGGCGGAGCATCTCGTCGGCGCGGGCGCCGGAGTAGACGCCGCCGGACTGGAGCATGACGCCGATCCGGGGGCGGAGGGCCGCCGCGTCGGCGACCGGCTCGAGGCCGAGGACGCGGACGCTGCCGCCGTCGGGCCTGCGGTAGCCCTCGCAGGTCTCGATGGTGGTGGTCTTGCCGGCCCCGTTGGGTCCGAGGACCGCGGTGACGGTGCCCGTGCGTACGTCGAGGTCGAGGCCGTCGACGGCGGTCTTGCTTCCGTACCGCTTGACCAGGCCGCGTACGCGCACGGCACTGTCAGGGCCGCAGGCGGGCGTGTTTCGCATGTCGGGAAGTCTAGAGAGCGCCCGGGGGTGCGCCGGTCGCGGGGCCCCGCCGAGGGCCTTCATTCGTCCTACGAATGATCATTTCCGCAGGTCAGGTAAGCCTTACCTGAGTGACGCACGGCACCGACCTCGCCGTGGACGTCGCTTGTCAGTCCGAGATTAATTACGCAACAATGGCGTTGTGAAAAACGTTGGCGCGGCTCCGGTGGAGGAACTCGCGACCCGAGAGCGTTCCACGCGCAACCGGGTCGCGCGGTCGATCCTGGACCACGGCCCTTCGACCGTCGCCGATCTGGCCGGGCGGCTCCGCCTCACCCAGGCGGCCGTCCGCAGGCACCTCGACTCGCTGGTCGCCGAGAAGGTCGTCGAAGCCCGGGAGAAGCGCGTCTACGGGACCAGGGCCCGCGGCCGCCCCGCGAAGATCTTCGCGCTCACCGACTGCGGCAGGGACGCCTTCGACCAGTCGTACGACTCCCTGGCCGTCGAGGCGCTCCGCTGGATCGAGCGCAACGCCGGTGGGGAGGCGGCCGTCGCCGCCTTCGCCCGCGACCGGATCGAGGCCCAGGGCGCCGCCTACCGCGAGGCCGTCGAGGCGGCGGAACCCGCGCGGCGGACCGAGGCGCTCGCCAAGGCCCTGACGGCGGACGGGTACGCTGCCACTGCGCGGAACGCGCCGGTCGGCGAACAGCTCTGCCAGCACCACTGCCCGGTAGCCCACGTCGCCGAGCAGTACCCACAGCTGTGCGAGGCGGAGACGGAGTACTTCTCCCGCCTCCTGGGAACGCACGTCCAGCGTCTGGCCACCATCGCGCATGGTGACGGCGTCTGCACCACGTTCATCCCGCACAGCGCCCCACAGGCCACCCCTTCAGCATCCGCCAGTACCGCCGGGAGGAACCCCGCATGACCACCGAGATCAGCCACCCCGAGCTTGAGGGCCTGGGTCGGTACGAGTACGGCTGGGCCGACTCCGACACGGCCGGTGCCACCGCCAAGCGTGGCCTCAACGAGGACGTCGTCCGCGACATCTCCTCGAAGAAGAACGAGCCCGAGTGGATGCTGAAGCTGCGTCTCAAGGGTCTGCGGCTCTTCGGCAAGAAGCCCATGCCCACCTGGGGCTCCGACCTCTCCGGCATCGACTTCGACAACATCAAGTACTTCGTGCGCTCCACCGAGAAGCAGGCCGCTTCGTGGGAGGAACTGCCCGAGGACATCAAGAACACGTACGACAAGCTCGGCATCCCCGAGGCGGAGAAGCAGCGCCTCGTCGCCGGTGTCGCCGCGCAGTACGAGTCCGAGGTCGTCTACCACCAGATCCGCGAGGACCTGGAGGAGCAGGGCGTCATCTTCGTCGACACCGACACCGCGCTGAAGGAGCACGAGGAGCTCTTCCGCGAGTACTTCGGCACGGTCATCCCGGTCGGCGACAACAAGTTCGCCTCCCTGAACACGGCCGTGTGGTCCGGCGGCTCCTTCATCTACGTGCCGAAGGGCGTGCACGTCGAGATCCCGCTCCAGGCCTACTTCCGTATCAACACGGAGAACATGGGCCAGTTCGAGCGGACGCTGATCATCGTCGACGAGGACGCCTACGTCCACTACGTCGAGGGCTGCACCGCCCCGATCTACTCCTCGGACTCGCTGCACAGCGCCGTCGTCGAGATCATCGTCAAGAAGGGCGGCCGCTGCCGCTACACGACCATCCAGAACTGGTCGAACAACGTGTACAACCTGGTGACCAAGCGCGCCGTCGCCTACGAGGGCGCCACCATGGAGTGGGTCGACGGCAACATCGGCTCCAAGGTCACCATGAAGTACCCGGCCGTCTACCTCATGGGCGAGCACGCCAAGGGCGAGACCCTCTCCATCGCCTTCGCGGGCGAGGGCCAGCACCAGGACGCCGGCGCCAAGATGGTCCACATGGCCCCGAACACCTCCTCCAACATCGTCTCCAAGTCGGTGGCGCGAGGCGGCGGCCGCACCTCCTACCGCGGTCTCATCGAGATCGGCGAGGGTGCCCCGGGCGCCAAGTCCAACGTGCTCTGCGACGCGCTGCTCGTCGACACGATCTCCCGCTCCGACACGTACCCCTACGTGGACGTGCGCGAGGACGACGTCTCCATGGGCCACGAGGCCACCGTCTCCAAGGTCTCCGAGGACCAGCTCTTCTACCTGATGAGCCGCGGCATGACCGAGTTCGAGGCCATGGCGATGATCGTCCGCGGCTTCGTCGAGCCGATCGCCAAGGAGCTCCCGATGGAGTACGCCCTTGAGCTGAACCGGCTGATCGAGCTGCAGATGGAAGGCTCGGTCGGTTAAGAGCCAGCCGCCATCCGTACCGTCTTTGCGTAGTTACGAGGAAGAGAGCAACACGACAGCCATGGCTGAGGCTCAGAACATCCCCGCGGGCTCCACCACCGCGGGCTCGATCGCGGTGGCCGCCGAGTCCACCGTCGCCACGCGCATGAGCGCGCCCCCGTCCTTCGACGTCGCGGACTTCCCCGTCCCGCACGGCCGCGAGGAGGAGTGGCGGTTCACGCCGCTCGAGCGCCTTCACGGCCTCCACGACGGCACCGCCGTCGCCGCCGGCGAGGGCGTCAAGGTCGAGGTCGAGGCCCCCGAGGGCGTCACCGTGGAGACCGTCGGCCGTGACGACGAGCGCCTCGGCAAGGCCGGCACGCCCGTCGACCGCGTGGCCGCCCAGGCGTACTCCTCCTTCGAGAAGGCCTCGGTCGTCACCGTCGCCAAGGACGCCGTCCTCACCGAGCCGATCCGCATCGCCGTGCACGGCCAGGGCGGGGTCGCCTTCGGCCACCAGGTGATCGAGCTCGGCGCCTTCGCCGAGGCCGTCGTGGTCATCGACCACACCGGTGACGCGGTGCTCGCCGCCAACGTGGACTACGTCCTCGGTGACGGCGCCAAGCTGACCGTCGTCTCCGTCCAGGACTGGGACGAGAAGGCCGTCCACGTCGCCCAGCACAACGCGCTGGTCGGCCGCGACGCCTCCTTCAAGTCGGTCGTCGTCACCTTCGGCGGCGACGTCGTCCGCATCCACCCGCGCGTGTCGTACGCCGCCCCCGGCGGCGAGGCCGAGCTCTTCGGCCTGTACTTCACCGACGCCGGCCAGCACCAGGAGCACCGCCTCCTGGTCGACCACAACACCCCGCACTGCAAGTCCAACGTGGCCTACAAGGGCGCGCTGCAGGGCCAGGGCGCGCACGCCGTCTGGATCGGCGACGTGCTCATCCAGGCCGCCGCCGAGGGCACCGACACGTACGAGCTCAACCGGAACCTGGTCCTCACGGACGGCGCCCGGGTCGACTCCGTACCGAACCTGGAGATCGAGACCGGCGAGATCGCCGGCGCCGGTCACGCCTCGGCCACCGGCCGCTTCGACGACGAGCAGCTCTTCTACCTGATGTCCCGCGGCATCCCGGAGACCGAGGCCCGCCGCCTCGTCGTCCGCGGCTTCTTCGCGGAGCTGGTCCAGCAGATCGGTCTGCCGGACGTCCAGGAGCGCCTCCTCGCCAAGATCGAGGCCGAGCTGGAGGCCTCCGTCTGATGGCCTTCGTCCGAGTCTGCGCACTGAGCGAGCTGGAGGCCGACACCCCGAAGCGGGTCGAGGTCGACGGCACGCCGGTGTCGGTCGTGCACACCGAGGGCGAGGTGTACGCGATCAACGACATCTGCTCGCACGCGAACGTCTCCCTCTCGGAGGGCGAGGTCGAGGACTGCGCCATCGAGTGCTGGCTGCACGGGTCGAGCTTCGACCTGCGCACCGGCAAGCCCTCCGGCCTTCCCGCGACGCGCCCCGTCCCCGTATACCCCGTAAAGATCGAAGGGGACGATGTGCTCGTCTCCGTCACCCAGGAGTCCTGAGTCACCCATGGCAACGCTTGAAATCCGCGACCTGCACGTCTCCGTCGTCGTCGAGAACGGCACCAAGGAGATCCTCAAGGGCGTCGACCTGACCGTGAAGCAGGGCGAGACCCACGCCATCATGGGCCCCAACGGCTCCGGCAAGTCGACCCTCGCGTACTCGATCGCGGGACACCCCAAGTACACGATCACCAGCGGCACCGTCACGCTCGACGGCGAGGACGTCCTGGAGATGTCGGTCGACGAGCGCGCTCGCGCCGGCATGTTCCTGGCCATGCAGTACCCGGTCGAGGTCCCCGGCGTCTCGGTCTCCAACTTCCTGCGCACGTCGGCGACGGCGATCCGCGGCGAGGCCCCCAAGCTGCGCACCTGGGTGAAGGAGGTCAAGTCCGCGATGGAGCAGCTCCAGATGGACCCGGCCTTCGCCGAGCGCAACGTCAACGAGGGCTTCTCCGGCGGTGAGAAGAAGCGCCACGAGATCCTCCAGATGGAGCTCCTCAAGCCGAAGATCGCGATCCTCGACGAGACGGACTCCGGCCTGGACGTCGACGCGCTGCGCCAGGTCTCCGACGGCGTCAACCGCGTCCGCGAGACCGGCGAGGTCGGCACGCTGCTGATCACGCACTACACCCGGATCCTCCGCTACATCAAGCCCGACTTCGTGCACGTCTTCTCCGGCGGCCGCATCGTCGAGTCCGGCGGCGCCGAGCTCGCCGACAAGCTGGAGAACGAGGGCTACGAGGCCTACAGCACGAAGGGTGGCGCATCCGCGTGACATCTGCCCATCAGGGGCTCTCCGGCCTCCTCGACACCGAGGCGATCCGCAAGGACTTCCCGCTCCTGGATCGCGTGGTCCACGACGGCAAGAAGATCGTGTACCTCGACTCCGCGGCGACCTCGCAGAAGCCGCGGCAGGTCCTCGACGCGCTCAACACGTACTACGAGCGTCACAACGCCAACGTCCACCGCGGCGTCTACACGGTCGCCGAGGAGGCGACGGCGCTGTACGAAGGCGCCCGTGACAAGGTCGCGGCCTTCATCAACGCGCCGAGCCGCGACGAGGTGATCTTCACCAAGAACGCCTCCGAGTCGCTCAACCTCGTGGCCAACATGCTGGGCTGGGCCGACGAGCCCTACCGCGTGGACCACGAGACCGAGATCGCCATCACGGAGATGGAGCACCACTCCAACATCGTGCCGTGGCAGCTGCTCTCGCAGCGCACGGGCGCGAAGCTGAAGTGGTTCGGCCTCACCGACGACGGCCGTCTCGACCTCTCGAACATCGAAGAGGTCATCACCGAGAAGACCAAGATCGTCTCGTTCACCCTGGTGTCGAACCTGCTCGGTACGGTCAACCCGGTCGAGACGATCATCCGCCGCGCCCAGGAGGTCGGTGCGCTCGTCTGCATCGACGCCTCGCAGGCGGCCCCGCACATGGTCCTGGACGTGCAGGCGCTCCAGGCCGACTTCGTGGCCTTCACCGGCCACAAGATGTGCGGCCCGACCGGCATCGGCGTGCTGTGGGGACGGCAGGAGCTCCTGGAGGACCTGCCGCCCTTCCTCGGCGGCGGCGAGATGATCGAGACCGTCTCGATGCACTCCTCGACGTACGCGCCGGCCCCGCACAAGTTCGAGGCGGGTACGCCCCCGATCGCCCAGGCCGTCGGCCTCGGCGCGGCCGTGGACTACCTGTCGGCGATCGGCATGGAGAACATCGCGCGCCACGAGCACGCGATCACCGAGTACGCCGTCCGGCGCCTCCAGGAGGTCCCGGACCTGCGGATCATCGGCCCCACCACGGCCGAGGACCGCGGCGCGGCGATCTCCTTCACGCTGGGCGACATCCACCCGCACGACGTGGGCCAGGTCCTCGACGAGGAGGGCATCGCGGTCCGGGTCGGCCACCACTGCGCGCGGCCGGTCTGCCTCCGGTACGGAATTCCCGCGACCACGCGAGCGTCGTTCTATCTGTACTCCACCCCCGGTGAGGTCGACGCCCTCGTCGCGGGTCTGGAGCACGTACGGAACTTCTTCGGGTAGGGGATTCTCGTGAAGCTGGATTCGATGTACCAGGACGTCATCCTGGACCACTACAAGCACCCCCACGGGCGCGGTCTTCGGGACGGCGACGCCGAGGTGCACCACGTCAACCCGACGTGCGGCGACGAGATCACGCTCCGCGTGAAGTACGACGGCTCGCGCATCGAGGACGTGTCGTACGAGGGCCAGGGCTGCTCCATCAGCCAGGCCTCCGCCTCCGTCCTCAACGAGCTGCTCGTCGGCAAGGAGCTGGCCGAGGCGCAGCAGATCCAGGGCACCTTCCTGGAGCTGATGCAGTCCAAGGGCCAGCTCGAGCCGGACGAGGCGATGGAGGAGATCCTGGAGGACGCGGTCGCGTTCGCCGGAGTCTCCAAGTACCCGGCCCGTGTGAAGTGCGCGCTGCTCAGCTGGATGGCGTGGAAGGACGCGACCGCCCAGGCGCTGGGAGACGACGCGGAGAGGAAGTCGGCATGACCGAGAACGCCGAGGCCACGATGAAGCCGGCCTCCGAGGAAGAAGTCCGCGAGGCGCTGTACGACGTCGTCGACCCCGAGCTGGGCATCGACGTCGTCAACCTGGGCCTGATCTACGGCATCCACATCGACGACTCGAACGTCGCGACGCTGGACATGACCCTGACGTCGGCGGCCTGTCCGCTGACCGATGTGATCGAGGACCAGGCGAAGTCCGCGACGGACGGCATCGTCAACGAACTGAAGATCAACTGGGTCTGGATGCCCCCGTGGGGCCCGGACAAGATCACGGACGACGGCCGCGAGCAGCTCCGCGCGCTCGGCTTCAACGTCTGATCCGCTGATCCATGGCGTGTGGAACGGCCGTGCCCTCCGGGGCACGGCCGTTCCGCGTGTCCGGGGCTCAGTACAGGCCCGCGGCCCGGGCGAGGTCCGGGGCCAGGTTCTCCTTGCGGATGCGCCGGTCGACGTAGAGCAGGGCCGCCACCAGCGGGGGGAAGACGGACACGACCAGCTGGCTGACCAGCTGCCCGACGAGCAGGAACGCGAAGACCACCGCGACGGCGGCGACCACCGTGACCGGGCTGTCGCCGGAGAAGTCGACGGCCGCCAACGGCGCCGACGCCACCAGCGAGAGCATCTGCTGGATGATCCAGCTGACGAACAGGGTCCCGAGGGCGACGAGCAGCAGGATGCCGAAGGAGCGCCACCAGGACCCGCGGACCAGGGCCGAGGAGCGGCGCATCGAGGCGATCGCGCCCCCGCCCTCCATCACCGCCGCCGCCGGGGCCAGGCTGAACTTCACCCAGAGCCAGAGCGCGAGCGGGGCGACGAGCAGAGCGGCGAACGCCGCGCCGAAGAAGGCCGTGAGCACCAGGGTCAGCGGGCCGCCCCCGAGGGAGGCCAGCAGGGCGATGAACACCGTCACGAACACCGCGGCCATGAGCAGCATCGGCAGGCTCGTCAGGATCACCGTGCCGAGCACGGCCGGCATCCGGGCCCAGGACCGGTGCCACAGCGCGCCGAAGGAGGTCGGCCGGCCGAGGACGGCCTCCTGGACCACGGCCGGGCAGGCGGCGGCGATCACGGCGCCGGCGCAGAGGGTCGCGATCAGGCCGGCGACCCAGACGCAGCCGAACGCGACGATCAGCGGGCGGGCGTCGTCCCATCGCGGCTCCTGTCCGGCCGGCACGTCGAACACGGCAGGGAGGAGGTCGCCCACGGCCGCGTACGCGATGCCCATGGACGCCCCAAGGAACACCAGCGCCACGCCGTAGACGGCGGCCGTCACGCCGATGAGCTGCTTCCAGTAGCGGCCGAAGGTGGTGAAGGCGCCGCCGAGGATCGAGCCGAAGCCGAGCGGCGCCAGGGGTATCACGCCCGGCTTCGGCGGCGGGGGCGGCGGATGGCCGTAGCCGTAGCCGTAGTGCGGACCTGGGGGAATCGTCATGCGGGACACCGTATAGGGCGCCGATGCGTACGCCCGTACGCATTCTTGTGTACGCTCGTACGCATGGGTTACGGACTTCTCGCGGGCGCCATCGCGGCCGAGATACTCGCCACCACCTCGATGAAGTACAGCGAGGGCTTCAGCAAGCTCTGGCCCTCGATCGTCACCGGCGTCGGCTACCTGATCGCGTTCGCGCTCCTGGCGCAGGCCCTCAAGACGCTCCAGGTCGGCACCGCGTACGCCATCTGGTCCGGGGTCGGCACCGCCGCCGTCGCCACCATCGGCATCCTCTTCCTCGGCGAGACCCTCAGCCTCGCCAAGGTCGCCGGGATCGTCCTCATCGTCGCCGGCGTCGCCGTCCTCAACCTCGGCGGCGCGCACTGATGGGCCGCCCACGCCGTCACGACCCCGAACGGCGGGAGCGGATCGTCGACGCGGCCCTCCGGGTGGCCGGGCGGTCCGGGATCGCCGGGCTCAGCCACCGCACGGTGGCCGCGGAGGCGGACGTGCCGCTCGGCTCGACCACGTACCACTTCGCCTCCCTCGACGAACTCCTCGTCGCCGCGCTCCGCAAGGCCAACGAGGGCTTCGGACGGCTGCTGCGCGAGAGCCCCGCCCTCGCCGCGCCGGACGCCGACCTCGGGGCCGTGCTCGCCCGCCTCCTGGGGGAGTGGACGGGCGGGGAGCGCGCCCGCGTGGAGCTGGAGTACGAGCTCTACCTCGCCGCCCTGCGGCGCCCCGCGCTCCGCCCCGTCGCCGCCGAGTGGACCGAGTCCGTCGTCGCGGCCCTGGCCCACCGCACCGACCCCGCCACCGCCCGCGCCCTGGTCGCCCTCATGGACGGCATCTGCCTCCAGGCCCTGCTCACGGGCGGCTCCTACGACGAGGAGTACGCGCGCGTGATGTTCACGCGGGTCCTGAACGAACCACCGAACTCCCCGGCCCGGGGGCTGTCGGAACCGCCGACGCGGTCGACCGACACCTGAGACCGGTTGGCCCGCGCGGGGCCCCGCCGGTTAGGTTTTCCGTCATGACCACTGCTCCTCGTACCACCGGCGCCGTCGCCGCCGGCCTCGCCACCATCGCCGGCGACGGCACCGTTCTCGACACCTGGTTCCCCGCTCCCGAGCTGACCGACGCGCCCGGCCCCGCCGGCACCGAGCGGCTCACCCCCGACGAGGCGGTCAACGCCCTCGGCGAAGGCGCCGCCAAGGCCCTCGGCGTCGACGCCCGCCGCGGCGTCGAGGTGGTCGCCGTCCGTACCGTCATCGGCTCGCTCGACGAGAAGCCGCTCGACGCCCACGACGCCTACCTGCGTCTGCACCTGCTCAGCCACCGCCTGGTCAAGCCGCACGGCCAGAGCCTGGACGGCGTCTTCGGCCTCCTCGCCAACGTGGCCTGGACCTCGCTCGGTCCGGTCGCCGTCGACGACATCGAGAAGGTGCGGCTCAACGCGCGCGCCGAGGGCCTGCACCTCGCCGTGACGAGCATCGACAAGTTCCCGCGCATGACGGACTACGTCGCGCCCGCCGGCGTCCGGATCGCCGACGCCGACCGGGTCCGCCTCGGCGCCCACCTCGCCGCCGGCACCACCGTCATGCACGAGGGCTTCGTCAACTTCAACGCCGGCACCCTCGGCACCTCCATGGTCGAGGGCCGGATCTCCGCCGGTGTCGTCGTCGGCGACGGCTCCGACATCGGCGGCGGCGCCTCCACCATGGGCACCCTCTCGGGCGGCGGCAACGTCGTCATCGCGATCGGCGAGCGCTGCCTGATCGGGGCCGAGGCGGGCGTCGGCATCGCGCTCGGAGACGAGTGCGTCGTCGAGGCCGGTCTGTACGTCACCGCGGGCACCCGGGTCACGATGCCCGACGGCCAGATCGTGAAGGCCCGCGAGCTCTCCGGCGCCTCGAACATCCTCTTCCGCCGCAACTCGGTCACCGGCGCCGTCGAGGCCCGCCCGAACAACGCGGTCTGGGGCGGACTCAACGAGGTTCTCCACAGCCACAACTGAGCCGGTGACTCTGCGTCAACGCTCTCCGTTAGACAGGCGCAGATCCCCTGCACGCAGGCAAGGCGAGGAGTCGACATGAGGATCAAGCCCACGGCCATCGGGGTGCTCACGGTGGTGGCGGTGCTGCTCCAGGCCGGCGCGGCCCGCGCGGACGAGACGCACACCCACACCGGGCCCACCGTGAACAACGGCCCCAGTATCGTCCTCCACACCGGGCAGATCGACGACCCGCTGGAGGACGTCCTGGAGCACGCGGCGATCCTCGGCAGGACCTACACCACCGACGCCGCCTGAACCAGCGTCTCGTACACCGCTCGCAGCCCGTCGACCGTCTCCCGGTCGGCGGGCTGCAGCGGTTCGCGCGGCGGTCCGCCGAGCAGCGCCTTGGCGGTCACCGTGCCGGGCAGGCCGGAGGCCATCATCAGCTCGGCCAGCGGCAGCGTCAGGGCGTTGAGCCGGATCGCCTCCGCCGGGTCGTCCGCGTCGAAGGCGTCGAGGACGGCGCGGAGCTGGCGCGGGGCCACGTTCGCCACCGTACTGACGTAGCCGGCGCCGCCGACCGCGTACAGCGGCAGGTTCAGCTCCTCGCAGCCCGAGTAGTACGCGAGCGGGGTCTCCGCGATCAGCCGGGCCGAGGCCAGGAGGTCGTACGAGCAGTCCTTCACGGCCACGATCGCCGGGTGCTCGGCGAGGCGCCGCATCGTCGCCGGCTCGATCCGGGTGCCGGTGCGCCCGGGGATGTCGTAGACCATCACCGGCAGGCCGGTCGCGTCCGCGACCTTCAGGAAGTGCGCCTCGACGGCCGACTGCGGCGGGCGGCTGTAGTACGGGGTGACGACGAGCAGTCCGTCCGCCCCCGCGTGCTCGGCCTGGCGGGCCAGCTCGACGGTGTGCCGGGTGTCCGCGGTGCCGACACCGGCGAGGACCGAGGGGCCGGGCCCCACCGCCTCCCGGACGGCCCGGACGAGCGCGGCCTTCTCGGCGTCACTGGTGGTCGGGGACTCGCCCGTGGTGCCGTTGAGGACCAGCCCGTCGCAGCCCTCCGCCACGAGACGGACGGCGAGCTCGCCCGCCGCGTCGAGATCCAGCGCGCCGGCGGGGGTGAACGGGGTGATCATCGCGCACAGGGCGCGGCCGAAGGGGCGTTCAGTGCTCATCCCGGAAGTCTGACCGCCCCGGACCGTGAAGGTCCACTTAGATCTGCTTGGTTCGAGAGGTAAGCAGGGCTGAAGAGTGCTGCCGGGCGGTCCGATCCGCCGGGCGTCCGGCCAGAGCGCCCGCTCGGCGCCGCCCTTGCCAAGGCCCGGGATGTACGTGGCCTGGAGGCAGCCCAGGACGAGGCCCCCGTCGATCAAAACCAGCATCTCGTTGCGCGGATCGGCCTCGATGGCCGCGAAGGATCATGTTCCGCGGTCTCGCACGCGGCGGAGGCTTGACCTCAAGTTTGGTTGAGGGAGGACGGTGGAGACATCCGAGAACGAGAAGAGGAGCCCCTTCATGAACGCCGTCGCACACCCCGACGCCCGCACCGACTTCCACCGCCCCGGAGTCGGCGCCGTCCTCGTCAGTACCTGGCGGGTCGGCACCCCCGAGCGCCAGCGCGCCGCCGTCGAGGCGATCCGTACGACCTGGGAGAGCCGGGAGTGGCCGGACCTGGGGCTGCTCTCGTACAGCGTGTACGTCGGCACGGACGGGGACACGCTGCTGCACTACTCGCAGTGGACCACCGAGCAGGCCTACGAGGACTTCGTCCGGAGCTACCGCGGCGACCGGAACGCCGAGATCGACGCGGCCGTGCCCGGCATCGAGCGGGTGGTGCTCCACCGCTACGCGCCGCCGTACCGCTCCCGCGCCCTCGACGAGCCGGACGCCCGGACGCTGCCCGGGACCCTCGTGGTCGTCGAGATCGACTTCGAAGGGCCCGACGAGGGGCGGCAGAAGGCCTGGGTGGACGCCGTGTTCACCGCCCTGGACGGCGAGGCGGAGAGGCGGCCGGCGCGCGGCGGGCTCGGCGCGCACTTCCATCTGTCCACCGACGGCACCCGCGTCCTGAACACGGCCGAGTGGGAGAGCGAGCAGGCCCACGTGGAGTGGCTGGCGGACGCGTCGCTCGACGAGGCCTGGTCGCGGGTGCACCGGTACCCGGGGCTCGCCGGCGGCCAGGTGCGCCGGTACACGCCCGCGCTCAGCCTGAGCGCGGGCGTGTGACAGGACCGGACGGGACCGGACGGTCCTACGGGCGGAAGCGCAGCACCTGCGGGTCGTGGTCGCTGTCCTGGTCGGCGAACTCCGCGTTGATGTGGACGCTGTCGTACTCGAAGTGACGCACGCCGGGGCTGGTCAGGATCTGGTCGAGGACCTGGCTGTTGCCCTGGTAGACGTACGAGTAGCGCTCGCCGCGCGGCAGCGACTTCACGGCCGGGTACAGCACCCCGCCGTCCGTCAGCGCCTCCGTCGTCCCGGAGAACTCGAAGTCGTTGATGTCGCCCACGACGAGGACGTCGGCCTGCTTCTCCAGCGCGACGATGTCCTTCACGAAGGCGTTCACGGCCTGCGCCTGGAGCAGTCGCTTCGCCTCGGAGGAACGGTTCGGCGGCTGGTGGTGCGAGGTCAGGCCCTCGTCGCCGCCCTTCGAACCGAAGTGGTTGGCGATGACGAAGACCGTACGGCCGCGGAAGACGAACTCGCCCGCGAGCGGCTTGCGGCTGCTCTCCCAGGCGGTGTTCGCCGGGTCGATGCGGCCGGGGGAGACGGTCAGCGCGGCGTGGCCCTTGCTGCCCGTCACCGCGGTGGCGGAGGTCGCGTCGGTGCCCGCGCGGTCGGTGAAGGAGACCCGCTCGGGGTTGAAGAGGAAGACCTGACGGATGTTGCCGCCGGGCTCGCCGCCGTCCTTGTTGTTCTCCGGGTCGACCGAGCGCCACTCGTACGCCGGGCCGCCGGCCGCCGTGATCGCGTCGGTGAACTTCTTCACCGTCAGGTCGGCGGCGACGGTGCCGTCGTTCTTGGCACCGGTGTTGTCCTGGATCTCCTCCAGGGCGAGGACGTCGGGCGAGGCGAGGTTGTCGACGACCGCCTTCGCGAGCGCGTCGAACTTCGCCTGCGGGTCGCTCGGGTCGAGGTTCTCCACGTTGTACGTGGCCACGGCCAGCTCGTTCTTGTGCTGCCGGTCCGTGCTCTCGCGCTCGAGGCCCCGGTCGGTGACCGTGCCGAGGGTGCGGGCCGTCAGCGTGTAGCCGCCGAACTGGTTGAAGTCGAGCGGGCCCTCGGTCGTACCGGTCAGCTGGTCGCCCACGTTCGCCTTGGGGAACGGCTGCTGCGCGAGCGGGGTCAGCGACTGGATCTGGAGCCGGCCGGTGTTCTGCGACGCGTACGAGCCGTAGACCGTGCCCCCGCGCCAGTTGCGGTTCTCCCACGGCTTCACCGTCACCCACAGTTCCGCGTACGGGTCGGTGGCGCCGACCACGCGCGAGGAGCCGATCCGGACGTTGGTGCCCTCCAGGGACTCGTAGTAGTCCAGGGCGTACGTCTCCGGGTCCAGCGTCAGGCCGTTGATCGAGCCGCCGGCCGCCGGGTCCCCCTCGGGGGCGTACGCGTCGGGGACGGACCAGGCCGAGATCGTGACGGGGGCCGGGACGGCGTTGCCCTTCGAGACCACGGTGATGACCGGCTTGGAGAGCTGGGTCAGCGACTGGTTGCCCGAGTTCAGACCACCGGGGACGTACTCGGTGACCGTGCCGTTCAGGCTGACCGCGTCGCCGACGGCGACCGTCGGGACGGAGCTGGTGAAGACGAAGAGGCCCTCGCTGGTGGCCGGGTTCGCGTCGGCCTCGGGGTCCTGGATCCAGAATCCGCGCGAGCCGTAGGTGCGCACACCGGTGACGATGCCCGTGACGCCGGTGACCTGCTTGCCGACGAGGGGCGAGACGCGGGTCGTGCCCTGGATGTCGTGGACGCGGACGGCGGCGGTGTCCTCGGCGGCGGCGCTCGTCGAGCCGGCGAGCAGACCCGCGGCGACGGCCGAGGCGACGACGGCGGCGACCGCGGCGGATCGCACCGCGGTACGGCCGGCAGATCTCGGTATGGAGGAAGGCATCAGGGGTACTCCGAGGGTGCTGGAGGAACGACAGAAGCATCTACGCGCGTCAATCTCTTGGCAGAGCGCCCAACTTGTCAAGAGTCGACGGGTGTACGAAGGCTGACGGATCCGTGAACCGCCGGACCTCCCCCCGGATGCGTCTACGCTGAGAGCCGCTGTTGGAGCCCCCTTCACCCACCCACGCGCCGAGGAGACCCCCCAGATGTCAGCGGAGCACCCCACCCTTCCCCCCGTTCGGCTCCTTGCGGACGCGGAGCTGGCGCGGGACGCCCTGGCCGCCCCCCTCCTCGCCCAGGCGGTACGGCTCGCCCGCTGGGCCGGACCCGGCACCCGGGTCGACGCGGGCGGCGAACTCGTCGACGAGCAGCTGCCCGAGGCCGTCGGGGTGCTGGGCCTCGACGACGACGAGGACGGCGAGATGTGGGCGGGCGACGCCTGGCGGCTCGCCGTCGACACCGGCCTGGTGGCCGTGGAGGACGGCCAGGAGGCCGAGGACGGCGACACCCCCGGGCGGGCCGCGCCCGGCGAGAACCTGGCGATCGTCACGGGCGGTTCCCCCCAGGACGTCCTCACGCTCTGGCTCGAAGCCTTCGACACGGTCTTCGCCGACGCCGTCGCCCCCGTCCTCGACGACCTGGACGCCATCGTCGGCGAGGACGGCGAGATCGACATCGAGTCCCTCGACTGGGACCCGGAGGCGGAGGCCGAGTTCCTGGAGGGCGTCCTCGGCAACCTCTACCTGCTGACCGTCAGCGACGGCGGTCCCGGCGAAGGACCGGTGCCGCTGCCCGCGCTCGCCGCCTCGATGGTCGTCCCCGACGACATGGGCGAACCCACCGACGACGTCCTGGAGCAGGTCTCGGACGCGATGATGCGGCTCGACGAGCAGTTCCGGCTCCTGGAGCCGATCGGCCTCGTCGAGTACCAGCCCGTCGACGAGGCCCTGATGGCCGAGGAGGGCGAGGAGCCCGCGCCGCCCGTCGACGACGAGGACGTCACCCGGTACGGCATGGTCCGGCTCACCCCGCTCGGCCTCTACGGCATCCGGGTCAGGATGCTGGAGGCAGGCGTGGACGCGCCCGCCGTCGGCGACCTCGCGGACAAGGGCGCCGACGTGCTCCTCGACGGGATCGCCGGCTACCCGGAGGCCGCGGCGCGGGAGGAGACCGCCGGCTGGCTGGCCGGGCGCGACGCGCTCGGCGCGGCCCGGGAGCTGCTCCACGCCGCGCGCGGCGCGGACGCGGGCTCGCCGCTGCGCCGCCTCCACTGCCAGCAGACGCTCTCCCTGGTCGGCGCCGACGCGGAGCCCGCGGTACGGGAGGTCCTGGACGACGCGGAACTCGGCGGCCTGGCGCGGGTCTGGCTCGCCGAGCGGGGCGCGGCGGACGTGCCCGCGCCGCCGGAGTCGATGATCTTCTGGCTGGCGATCGACACGATCGCGGCCCAGCTCGACGCGGACGGCGACCTGGAGGAGCTCCAGGAGCTGATCGAGGGCCTCACCGGCCGCCACAGCGGCTTCTTCGAGGCGGCCTGGCGGGTGGAGCACCCGGCGACGGCGGAGGTCCTCGACGCGATGGGCCGCCTGCACCGGGACAAGACCGTGGCCAAGGAGGCCCGCAAGGCGGCCTTCAAGGCGCGGTCGCGTTCGGGGTCCTGACGCGGGGTCCGGGGCGGTAGCGCGTCCCCATGCGGCTCGTGCCCGGTTGTGTTCCCGTGCCGTTCAAGCGGTGTTCGTGGCGGCGCGGGAGGGTGACCCGCGACACCCGGCCAGCACAGGGAGAACGCCACACCATGCCCCTCAACCGCAGAGAGTTCAGCAAGCAGTCCGCCGTCGCCGGTGCGGGGCTCGCCCTCACCGGTGTCGTCGGCGCGCTCGCCACCGCGCCCGAGGCGCTCGCCTCCGACGACCCGGAGGCGTACGGCGGCCACGACCACGGCCACGACCACGGCCACGGCCACCGGCTCGGCTACGGACCGCTCGTCGCGGACCCCGAGGGGATCCTCGCCCTGCCCGCCGGGTTCACCTACCGCGTCGTCACCCGCACCGGCGTGACCCGCCTGGAGTCCGGCGAGTTCACGCCCTCCAACCACGACGGCACCGCCGCCTTCGCCGGGCCGCGCGGCACCACGTACCTCGTCAACAACCACGAGCTCAAGGGCACCCGCGACAAGTGGGCCCACCCCGTCCCGCTCACCGAGGGGCTCGTCTACGACCCGGCCGCGGCCGGCGGCTGCACGGTCGTCGAGGTGCACCGCGACGGCACCGTCGCCGAGTGGGTCGGCATCGCCGGCACCTCCACCAACTGCGCGGGCGGCAGCACCGCCTGGGGCACCTGGCTGACCGGCGAGGAGAACTCCGACCGCGCCGGTGTCAACGGCATGACCAAGGACCACGGCTACATCTTCGAGGTCGACCCGCGCGACCGCCGCGCCAACCGCGACCCGAAGCCGGTCAAGGCCTTCGGCCGGTACGACCACGAGGCCGTCGTCATCGATCCGAAGCGGGGCCACGCCTACCTCACCGAGGACGCCTCCAACCCCAACGGGCTCCTCTTCCGCTGGGTGCCGCCGAAGGGCTTCGAGCACGGCCGCGGCAAGCTCCGTAGCCTCGCCGACGACGCCGGAGTGCTCCAGGCCGCCAAGTGCATCGACTCCGGCGGCCGCTTCGTCGACGACCTCTCCCGCGCGAGCCGGATCGGCACCGTCTACGGCGTGGACTGGGTCGACGTCCCCGACCGCGACGGCCGCACCACCTCCGTCCGCAAGCAGTTCACGGACGGCCAGGTCACCCGCGCCCGCAAGCTGGAGGGCATGTGGTGGGCCGACGGCGGCGCCTACGTCGTCTCCTCCTACGCGCGCGCGGAGAGCCCCGGCGCCGCGCACGACGGCCAGGTCTGGTTCTACGACCCCAAGCGCCGCACCCTCACCCTCAAGGTGCTGCTCGGTGTGAACGCGAACCCCGACCAGGACGGCGCCTACGACGGCCCCGACAACATCACCGTCTCCCCGTACGGCGGGCTCGTCATCGCCGAGGACGGCGAGGGCGTCCAGCACCTCTTCGGCGCCACCGACTCGGGCCGCACCTACCCGATCGCCCGCAACGACCTCAATGACAGCGAGTTCGCCGGCGTCACCTTCTCGCCCGACGGCGACACGCTGTTCGCCAGCATCCAGAACCCGGGCATCATGGTCGCGATCACCGGCCCCTGGCGGCGCCAGCCGCGCCGCTGACGGATACTGACCCCTGGTCAGTTCCCTGGACTGACATCTAACATGCCAGCCCATGGACGCTCTACGGCCGGTGGGCCGGACCCTGCTGCGTGACCGGGCGTACGAGGCGCTGCGCGAGGCCATCGTGCGCGGCGACCTCGCCCCCGGCGCACCGCTCAAGGACGCCGACCTCGCCGGACGGCTCGGGCTCTCGCGCGCACCCGTGCGCGAGGCCCTGGCCAGGCTCTGCGGCGAGGGGCTCGTCGAGTCCAAGCCGCAGAGCTACACCCGGGTCACCCGGCCGGTCAGCCGGGTCGTCCGGGACGCCGCCTCGGTGGTGCGGGTGATGCACGAACTCGCCGCCAGGACCGGCGTGCCCCTCCTCGGGCCCGAGGGCATCCGGGCCATGCGCGAGGCCAACGAGCGTTTCGCCGCGGCCGTGCGGGCCTCCGACGTGGAAGCCGCGCTGACCGCCGACGACGAGCTCCACCAGGTCCTCGTCGTCGCCAGCGGCAACCACGCCGCCGCCGCCACGATCGAGCGGTACACCCCCCTGATCCGCCGCGTCGAGCGGCGGCTCTTCGGCGACGCCGGAAGCTGCGGGTCGGCGGAGCTGCACGCCCGGCTCATCGACGCCTGCGAGGCGGGGGACGCGGCGGAGGCGGTACGGGTCACCACGGAGATCTGGGCGGCCCTCGAACAGCTCGCGGACGACGCGATCGAGGTGGCCGAGGTCACCGGCATCCCGGGACCGGCGGTTCCGTAGCGCGTCCGTCACCGCGTTTCTCTCCGCGCCCCGTCTCCGCGTCCAGGAACGTCGTCCAGCAGCCGTCACCCACCGGGAGCCGCTTTGCCGATCACCGACTTCGACCGCTATCCGCTCCTCTTCGGGCCCTCGCCGGTCCACCCGCTCGAACGGCTCACCCACCACCTCGGCGGCGCGACCCTGTGGGCCAAGCGCGAGGACTGCAACTCCGGTGTCGCGTACGGCGGGAACAAGACCCGCAAGCTGGAGTACCTGGTCGCCGACGCCCTCGCGCAGGGCTGCGACACCCTCGTCTCCATCGGCGGTGTCCAGTCCAACCACACCCGCCAGGTCGCCGCCGTCGCCGCCCGCGCCGGACTGCGCTGCGTCCTCGTCCAGGAGAGCTGGGTCGACTGGCCCGATTCCGTCTACGACAAGGTCGGCAACATCCTGATCAGCCGTCTCGCGGGCGCAGACGTCCGGCTCGTCCGGGCGGGATTCGGCATCGGCTTCAAGGAGAGCTGGGAGCAGGCCCTGCGGGAGGTCGAGGAGGGCGGCGGGAAGCCGTACGCGATCCCGGCGGGCGCCTCCGACCACCGGCTCGGCGGGCTCGGCTTCGCGAACTGGGCGTACGAGGTGGCCGAGCAGGAGCGCGCGCTCGGCGTCTTCTTCGACACGGTGGTGGTCTGCTCGGTCACCGGCTCCACCCAGGCCGGCATGGTCGCGGGCTTTGCCGCGCTGGCCGAGGAGGGCGGTCAGGCCCGCCGGATCATCGGCGTCGACGCGTCCGCGAAGCCCGGTCCGACGCATGAGCAGATCACCCGGATCGCCCGGGACACCGCCGCCCTCATCGGGGTCGAACGGCCGGTGACGGCGGCCGACGTCGAGCTGGACGAGCGCTACCACGCCGGGGTGTACGGCGTCCCGGACGAGACCACCCTCGAAGCGATGCGGCTCGCCGCCCGCACCGAGGGCATGATCACCGACCCCGTGTACGAGGGGAAGTCGATGGCGGGCCTGGTCGATCTGGTGGACCGGGGGGAGATCGGCCGGGACTCGACCGTGCTCTACGCCCACCTCGGCGGCCAGCCCGCCCTCAACGCCTACAGCGCGCTCTTCTAGACGCGGGCCGCGGCCGGTCGCTCAGAGTGCCTGGGCGGCCGGCTTCACCATGCCCCGGACGGTCCGGGACTTCACGAACTCGCCGATCGCCGTCATCTCCCATTCACCGGAGAACTGCTTGATCAGCTTGGCCATCATCACGCCGGTCTGCGGCTCGGCGGTGGTCAGGTCGAAGCGGACCAGCTCCTCGCCGGTCGCCGCGTCCATCAGCCGGCAGTAGGCCTTGGCGACCTCGGTGAACTTCTGCCCGGAGAAGGAGTTGACCGTGAAGACCAGGCCGGTGGTGTCGGCCGGCAGCCGGCCGAGGTCCACGACGATCACCTCGTCGTCGCCGGCGCCCTCGCCGGTGAGGTTGTCGCCGGAGTGCTTCACCGAGCCGTTGAGAATGGAGAGCTTGCCGAAGTAGCAGCTGTCCAGGTGGTTGCGCTGGGGGCCGTACGCGATGACGGAGGCGTCCAGGTCGATGTCCTTGCCCCGGTAGGCGGGCTCCCAGCCGAGGCCCATCTTGACCTGGGAGAGCAGCGGACGGCCGCCCTTGACCAGGGACACGGTCTGGTTCTTCTGGAGGCTGACCCGGCCCTTGTCGAGGTTGATCTTGCCGGTGGAGACGGGGGCGGCGGGCGCGGCGGCCGGGGGAGCGGGCGGCGTCGCGGCCGCGATGCGGGGATCCACCGGGGCGGCGGCCGGGGCCGGGGGCGCGACCGGGGCGGGCGGGGCGCCGGGGGCGGGCGCGGCGGCCGCCGGGGCCGCGGCGGGCGCGTCGTCCACGGAGACGCCGAAGTCCGTCGCGATGCCCGCGAGCCCGTTCGCGTAGCCCTGGCCCACGGCGCGGGCCTTCCACGCGCCGTTGCGCAGGTAGATCTCGACGACGACGAGCGCGGTCTCGGTGGCCAGCTGGGGCGGGGTGAAGGTGGCGAGGACGGTGTTGTCGTCCGCGTTGCGCAGGGTCGCCGTGGGTTCGATGCCCTGGAAGGTCTGGCCCGTGGCGTCCGGGCTCGCGGTGACGACGATCCTCTCGATGCCGGGCGGGAGGGCGCCGGTGTCCACCAGGATCGCGTCGGGGGCGGCACCGCCGCCGGAGCGGTAGGTGATGCCGGGCCCGGACGGCTGGTTGTAGAAGATGAAGTCGTCGTCCGAGCGCACCTTGCCGTTGGCGCCGAGCAGCAGGCCCGAGACGTCGAGCCGCACGGGGGCGGCGACGTCCACCGCCACGCGAGCGACGGTGAGAGGGATGTTCGAGCCGGGGGTCATAGCGGTCATGCCAAGGCTAACGATCCGGGCCCCTTTGCCGTTCCCTTACCCTCACCGGGTTCGGCCACCTTGATGACGGGGGTGGCTTCTGGCCTGCCGTTCGTTGCCGAAGCGGTACGAGCCCGTCCACCGGGCCATCACCAGCTGGGCGTCGCCCGACCCGACCTCCGCCAGGAACTTCTCGGCCCGGCCGCCGCGCAGGACGCCCGCGGCGCGGCCGAGGTGGGTGAGGACGACGGAGCCGTCACGGCGCCGCTCGTAGGTGAATCCATGGGGTCGTGGCATGCCGGGCATCCTGCCGTTCCCGGTCAGATCCGTCATATGAATATTCTTTCGCCCCATGGGTGCAGGGGGCGCGGTGGGCGCTGTGGGTGGGAACTGTTTCCGGACGCGGGACGTGGACGAGGCGCGCGAGGAGCTCGACGTCCGCTACTACGCGAACCGGATGGACGTCGTCGACCGGGAGCGGCGCCCCTTCGCGGCGCGCTTCGACACCGTCGTGCTCGGCCCGCTCGTCATCGGCGACCTGAGCTGCGGGGCCGATGTGCGGATGAGCTTCGGGGAACTCGGCGCGTACCACCTGAACGCGCCGCTCAGCGGCCGGATGGAGATGCGCCAGGGCGGGGCCCCGATCGTCGCCACGGCCGCGGAGGCGCTGCTCCTCGACCCGGCGGGGGACACCTTCCTCGACCGCTGGAGCGGGGACTGCCGGACGCTGTCGGTGAAGGTCGGGGCGGCCGAGCTGCGCGACCGTCTGGAGCAGCTGATCGGCCGCGCGCCCCGGGGGCCGCTGGTCTTCGCGCCCGGCCTGGACATCAGCCGCGGTCCCGGTCTGAGCTGGGTGCGCTTCGCCCGCCAGGTCGCCGCGGAGGCGCTCGCGGGCGAGGGTCTGGCCCGGCACGAACTGGTGGCGCGCCCCTTGCAGGAGGCGCTGCTCAACGGGCTGCTGCTCGCCGCCGAGCACCCCTGGCGGGAGGCGCTCGCCCACCCGGGCGAGCCACGGCGCCCGGCCCCGGTCAAGCGCGCGATGGACGCGGTACGGGAGCGCCCCGAGCACCCGTTCACGACCACCGAACTCGCGGCCCTGGCCCGGGTGAGCGTGCGCCGCCTCCAGGAGTCGTTCCGGGAGTACGTGGGGATGTCACCGATGGCGTACGTACGGGAGGTCCGTCTCGACCGGGTCCGCGAGGAGCTGCGGGCGGCCGCGCCGGACGAGGTGAGCGTGAGCGAGGTGGCCTGGCGCTGGGGCTTCGCCCATCAGGGCCGGTTCGCGGCGCGCTACCGGGAGAAGTTCGGGGAGTCGCCGTCCCGGACCCTGCGCGCGTCGCCCTGACCGCGGCGACCCACCGCGCAATCCGGACAGGAGCCGCGTTCAGCGGCTCGCGATGATCTTCGTCCGGGCCTACGGTGAGCAGGTCCGGTCTGCCAGCGCGCACCCGTGACCCGGGCCCCGGCCGGCTCCCCCGTATCAGTCCGGCCGGGTCCTGCGTACCTTCGCTCTCCCGCTGTCAGTGCGGCCACCGGGGCGGGTCCACGCAGAAGTGGCCGCCCAGGTAGAGGTCGTCGGCGCTGCCCTCGGGCGGCAGGCCCTTCTCGGCGATGAGCTTCTCCGCGTACGGCTCCGAGTCGTCCCGCGGCTCGAAGCCGAGCGCCCGGGCGGTCGAGAGGTCCCACCACGCGCGCGTGTTGGCGGAGGAGCCGTAGACCACCGTGTGGCCGACGTCCGGGGCGGTGAGCGCGGCGTGCAGGAGACGGGCGCAGTCGGCGGGGCTCAGCCACATCGAGAGCATCCGTACCGAGGTGGGCTCGGGGAAGCAGGAGCCGATGCGGACGGAGACGGTCTCGATGCCGTGCTGGTCCCAGTAGAGCTGCGCCAGGTCCTCGCCGAAGCACTTGGAGAGGCCGTAGAAGGTGTCGGGGCGGTGCGGGGTGTCGACCGGGACGAGCGGTTCGCCCTCGCGGGGGCGGCGGGTGAAGCCGACGGCGTGGTTGCTGGAGGCGAACACCGCGCGCCGGACGCCCTCCTCGCGGGCGGCCTCGTAGAGGTGGTACGTCCCGGCGATGTTGGCGGCCATGATCTTCTCGAAGTCGGCCTCCAGGGAGATGCCCGCCAGGTGCACGATCGCGTCGACGCCCCGGACCGCCTCGCGCAGCGCCGCGCGGTCCGCGAGGTCGGCGGTGATCGCGTCCGGCGCCCCCGGCACCGGGGCGGCGTCCAGGAGGCGGAGCTCGTAGCCGTACGGGGGCAGCAGCTCCCGCATCAGCGTGCCGACGCCCCCGGCGGCGCCGGTGAGCAGGACGGTGCGGGGTGCGGACATGGAGCGGGTCTCCTCTGCTGAGCGGCATTCACAACCATGGACACGCTAGGGAGCGGGTCGATGGACCGTCAAGGGAGTGGCATACGGCTGGTCTTCTTCTTGACCGGTGGATCGCCCTGTTCTAGCGTGCCTCGGGTCAACGTTCATGCATATGGATGACAGTCAGAACTGTGCACGACGGACTTCCCTGGGAGCGCCCGTGACCACTGCCCCGCTCGCCGGCCGGCTCGACGGCCTGCTGTTCTTCCCCGTCACCGCCTTCGCGCCGGACGGCTCCGTCGACCTCGGCACCTTCCGCGCCCACGTGCGCGCGGGGATCGACGCGGGCGCCGCCGCCGTGTTCGCCTGCTGCGGCACCGGCGAGTTCCACGCCCTCACCCCCGAGGAGTTCCGGGACTGCGTCGCCGCCGCCGTCGAGGAGGCCGCCGGCCGCGTCCCGGTCGTCGCGGGCGCCGGCTACGGCACCGCACTCGCCGTCCGGTACGCCCGGCTCGCCGAGGAGGCCGGCGCCGACGGACTCCTCGCCATGCCGCCGTACCTCGTCGTCGCCGACCAGGCCGGCCTGCTCCGCCACTACACCGAACTCGCCGCCGCCACCTCGCTCGACGTCATCGTCTACCAGCGGGACAACGCGGTCCTCACCCCCGCCACCGCCGTCGCCCTCGCCCGCACCGACGGGATCATCGGCCTCAAGGACGGCCTCGGCGACCTCGACCTCATGCAGCGGATCGTCAGCGCCGTCCGCGCCGAGGGCCTCGACCTGCTCTACTTCAACGGCCTGCCGACCGCCGAACTCACCGGCGCCGCCTACCGGGGCATCGGCGTGACCCTCTACTCCTCCGCCGTCTTCTGCTTCGCCCCCGACCTCGCCCTCGCCTTCCACCGCGCCCTCACCACCGGCGACGACACCACCGTGAACCTCCTCGTCGACGGCTTCTACCGGCCCCTCGTCGAACTCCGCGCCCAGGGCCGGGGATACGCCGTCTCGCTCGTCAAGGCGGCGGTACGGAGGGGAGGCCTGGACGTCGGCGAGGTACGGCCCCCGCTGAGCGAGCCCGCCCCCGAGCACGTCGACGAACTGGTCCGGCTCGTCGAGCACGGCCGCGCCCTCCTGAAGGAGGCCGGCGCATGAGAGCGGGAACCTTCGTCTACCCCTGGGACGTCGACGGCGACCCCGCCGCGCCCGCGCTCCTCGCCGGGCTGGGCCTCGCGCAGGTCACGCTCGCCGCCGCCTACCACTCGACCCGGGCGCTGACCCCCCGCCACCCCGCCCACCGGATCGTCACCGCCGAGCACGCCGCCGTGCTCTACCCGCCGGACCCGGACCGCTGGTCCGGCCGCCCGCTCCGCCCGTACCCGGCGGGGGAGTGGGCCCCCGGCGACTCCTTCGGGCGGGCGGCCGAGGCCCTCGCCGCCACCGGTCTCGACGTGCACAGCTGGGTCGTCCTCGCCCACAACTCCCGCCTCGGCGCGGAACACCCGGAGACCTCCGTCGTCAACGCCTACGGCGACCGCTACCCCTGGGCCCCCTGCATCGCCCGCCCCGAGGTCCGCGCCCTGCTCGTCGACCTCGCCGCCGAGGCCGCCGTACGGCCCGGCGCGGCCGGCACCGAACTGGAGTCCTGCGGCTGGTACGGCCTCGCCCACCTCCACGCCCACGACAAGACCGGCGGCGTCGCCCTGGGGGAGCGCGAGCAGTACCTGATGTCGCTCTGCTTCTGCCCCTCCTGCCGTCAGGGGTACGGGGACGGGGGCGCCGACCCCGGCGAGCTCGCCGCCGCCGTGCGCCGCGCCCTGGAGCCCGTGTGGGCCGGGACGGGACCGGCGGGCGGACTCGGCGCCCTTGAGACCCCCGCCCTCGCCTGGCGCGCCGGGACCGCCCGTACCCTCCAGGAGGCCGCCGTGGCCGCCGTACGGGCCGCGGCGCCGCCCGGCTTCCGGGTCCTGCTGCACGCCGACCCGGACCCGTACCGCTGCGGCGCCGACGCCGGCACGGACCCGGCGCACGTCCTCGGCCTCTCGGACGGGGTGGTCGCCCGCCCGCACCGGGTCGCGGACTTCGCCGCCCACGCCCGGCCGGACACCGTCCTCGCCGCGAACCTGTCCGTCGTCGCCGGGATGGGCGGTGCCCCCGACCGGCTCACCGACGAGGCCGAGCGGGCCCGCGACGCGGGCGCGACCGAACTGCGGCTCTACCACGCCGGTCTCGCCTCCGACGAGGACCTGACCGCCGTCCGGACGGCCCTGCGCAAACTCGGCTAGTCCGCCCGCCGCTCCCCCTCGGGGGGCGGCGGGCCCCCGTCTCACCAGGCCAGGTCCTCCAGCGCGTCCATGTCCGGCAGCGCCGCCGGCGCGGGCTCCCCGGCCGCGCCCGGCCGCAGCTCCGCCCAGATCGTCTTGCCGCGCCGGCCGTACCGGGTGCCCCAGCTCTCCGCGTACTGCGCCACCAGATACAGCCCGCGCCCGCCCTCGTCCGTCGTCGCCGCGTGCCGCAGATGCGGGGAGGTGCTGCTGCCGTCCGACACCTCGCAGATCAGCGCCCGGTCGTGGAGCAGCCGTACCCGGACCGGATCGGCCCCGTACCGCACCGCGTTCGTGATCAGCTCGCTGAGGATCAGCTCCGCCGTGAACGCCAGGTCCTCAAGGCCCCACTCCGCCAGCTTCGCCGCCGCCGCGTTCCGTACCGGCGACACCGCCGACGGGTCCCGCGCCACCTCCCACTCGGCGATCCGGTCCCGCTCCAGGAGCCGGGTCCGGGCCACGAGCAGCGCGATGTCGTCCCGCGGCGACGGGGACAGCAGGGTCGCGAGGACGTCCGCGCAGATCTGCTCCGGGCTCCGGTCGGGCCGGGCCAGCGTGGACCGCAGCAGCCCGAGCCCCGTGTCGAGGTCCCGGCCCCGGTCCTCGAGGAGGCCGTCCGTGTACAGCACCAGCTTGCTGCCCTCGGTCAGCCGCAGCTCCGTCACCTCGAACGGCACGTCGCCCAGACCGAGGCCGAGCGGAAGCCCCGGCGCGAGCTCGGGGAACTCGACCCGCCCGTCGGGACTCACGAGCGCCGGACCCGGATGCCCCGCGCTCGCCACCGTGCACAGGCCGGACGCCGGATCGTAGATCGCGTACAGACAGGTCGCGCCGGTGATGCCCTCCTCACGCCGCCGGCCCTCGCCCTCCGGCCCCTCCGACCGGTCGTCGATCCGGGCCGTCAGCTCGTCCAGATGCCCGAGCAGCTCGTCCGGCGGCACATCGAGCGTCGAGAAGTTGTGCACCGCCGTCCGCAGCCGCCCCATGGTCGCCGCCGCGTGCAGCCCGTGCCCCACCACGTCCCCCACCACGAGCGCCACCCGCGCCCCCGGCAGCGGGATCACGTCGAACCAGTCGCCCCCCACCCCCGCCTTCGCCGGGAGATAGCGGTACGCCACGTCCACCGCGCTCTGCTCGGGCAGCACCCGGGGCAGCAGGCTCCGCTGGAGCGTCACCGCCATCGTGTGCTCCCGGGTGAACCGGCGCGCGTTGTCGATCGCGACCGCCGCCCGCGCCGCCAGCTCCTCCGCGAACGACAGATCCTCCTCCCCGAACGGCTCCGGCGTGTCCGCACGCCAAAAGTTGGCCATCCCCAGGACCACCCCGCGCGCCAGGAGCGGCACCGTGAGCAGCGAGTGCATCCCGAAGGCGAGGGCCTGCGCCGCCCCCTCCGGGTCCTGCGCCCGCCAGCCCTCCGCCGCCGCCAGCTCCGCCTGCACCACCGCGTGGCCCGCGCCGAGCGCCGTCGCCATCGGGGTGCTGGGGACGTCGAAGCGCACGATGTCCCCGACCGGCTGGAGCGGCTGGTCGGGACGCAGCCCGCTCAGCGCCGTCCGGCGCATCTCCGTCGTCGCCGCCGCGGCCTCCGGCGGCTCCTCGCCGCGCAGCACCGGTTCGAGCAGCTCCACCGTCGCGAAGTCCGCGAACCGCGGCACCGCCACCTCCGCCAGCTCCTCCGCCGTCCGTACGACCTCCAGGGTCGTCCCGATCCGCACCCCCGCCTCGTACAGCAGCTGGAGCCTGCCGCGGGCCACCGCCGCCCGGCCGGTGAGGGCGGCCAGCTCGGTGGTGTCCCGCATCGTCATCACACTTCCGGACTCGTGCCCGTCCGGGATCGTGGGCCGCACGCTCACCGCGAGCAGCCGGTCGCCCGCCCGGTGCACCTCGTCCGTCGCCGACCGGCCCGACTCCAGGAGCTCGACCGTCCGCGGGTCGAGGCCGAGCTCGGATACGTGCAGCCGCTCCGCGTCCGCCGTGAGACCGAGCAGCCGGCGCGCCTCGTCGTTGGCGAGCAGCAGCCGGCGGTCGGCGCCCACGATCAGGACGCCCTCGCGCACCGCGTGCAGGACCGCCTCGTGGTGCTCCTTCATCCGGGTCATCTCGGCCGGGCCGAGGCCGTGCGTCTGCCGCCGCAGCCGCCGGCTCACCAGCGCGGCCCCGCCCACGGCGATCACGAGGGCGCCCGCCGCCGCGCCCACGAGCAGCGGCAGCCGTCCTTCCACCGCGTCGGCGACGCTCTCCAGCTCGATGCCGCTGGTGACCATGCCGACGATCCTGCCCCGGTCGTCCACGACGGGGACCACGGCCCGTACGGCGTCGTTGGGGGCGCCGCGGAACAGCTCGGTGAAGGACTCGCCGTCGACCGTCGCGCGGGTGAGGTCACCGGTCGCCCTGCGGCCGATCAGCTGCGGCTCCGAGTCGGTGTACCGCACCCCGGCCGGGCTCAGGACCGCGATGAAGTCCACCCCCGTCGCCCGCCGGGTGGCCTCGGCCCGGTCCTGGAGCTCCGCCGTCGGATCGCGCGAGGTCAGCGCCTCGTCGACGCCCGGTGACTTCGCGAAGGCCTCCGCGACGGCGAGGGAACGGATCCGGGCGTCGTGCTCGGTGTCGCTGCGCGCCTGGTGCAGGGTCACGAACACGGCCGCCGCGATCACCAGGAGCGCGATCAGCGCCTCCAGGGCGAACACCTGCCCGGCGACGCTCCGGAGCCCGGTCCTGCGCTCCCGGGCACCCGGCCGGCGGTCCGGGTCCCGGTCCCGGGTCCGGTTCCGGGTCCGGTCCGGGTCCCGGTGCCGGCTCCGGTGCCGGTTCCGGTCCTGGGCCCGGTCCCGGCCCCGGTCCCGGGCCCTCATCCCGTGCTCCGGGCGATGAGCAGTGCCACGTCGTCCGCGGCGCCCGGCCGGCGCAGCGCCCGCAGCAGCAGGTCGCAGGTCTCCTCGAGGGGCCCGCGCGCCTCGTCGAGCAGGCCCACGAGCAGGGCGAGCCGCTCGTCGATCGCCTCGTGGCGGGTCTCGACCAGACCGTCCGTGTACAGCACGAGCACGTCACCGGGCCGGAAGGACACCCGGGTCGTACGGAAGGTGGCACCGCCCACCCCGAGCGGTAGCCCCGGCGGCACCGCCACCAGCTCGGCCGGGCCGTCCGCCGGGATCCGCACCGGCGGGAGGTGGCCCGCGTTCGAGATCCGGCACCGGCCGCGGGCCGGGTCGTGCACGGCGAACAGACAGGTCGCGATGTAGTGCTCGAGGCCGGCCGTGATCCGGTCCAGATGCCGCAGGACCTGGGCCGGCGCGAGATCGAGGTCCGCGAACGCGCAGGTCGCCGTCCGCAGCCGCCCCATCGTCGCCGCCGCGTCGATGCCGCTGCCCATGACGTCCCCGACGACGAGCGCCGTCTTGTCGTCGGGCAGCGGGATCACGTCGTACCAGTCGCCGCCGACCTCGCTCGACGCCTGCGCCGGCTGGTAGCGGGCCGCGACCTCGAGACCCGCCCGCTCCGGCGGCGTGCCGGGCAGCAGACTGCGCTGGAGCGTCACCGCCGAGTTCCGCACGCTCTGGTACCAGCGCGCGTTGTCGATGCTGACCGCCGCGCGCGCCGCGAGTTCCGTCGCGAGCAGCACGTCGTCGCCGTCGAAGGGCAGCGCGTTCCGGTCCCGCTTCAGGTCGAGCGCCCCCAGGACCTCGCCGCGCGCGATCAGCGGCACCGCGAGGTATGAGTGCACCCCGGCCCGGGCGAGCAGCTCCGCCGCCTCGGGGCTCCGCGCGATCCGGGACAGGTCACCGGGGCCGACGTGCTCCACCAGGACCGGAAGACCGGTGTGCACGCACCGGGTGACGAGCCGGTCCGCCCCGTACATCGCGACCGCCCCCGGCGGGTCCGCGGCCGGCAGCGCCTCCGTCTGCGACCCCGCCTTCACCGCGAGCGCCCGGAACAGCTCGGGCCCCTCTTCGGGCGCGCCGGGCCTGCGCAGGGTCAGGACGGAGTCGAGGACGTCGACGGCGGCGATGTCCGCGAGTTCCGGCACCACCACCGAGGCGAGTTCGTCGGCGGTCCGCTCCACCTCCAGGGTGGTCCCTACCCGGGCCGAGGCGTCAGCGATGAGCGCGAGCCGCCGCCGGGACCGGTCCGCGACCGCGTCCGCCTGGTGCCGCTCGGTCACGTCGATCACCGAGGCCGCGACCCCCAGGACCCGGTCCTCGGCCCCTTCGAGCCGGTAGAGGGACACCGACCAGGCGTGCTCGCGGTCCGGGTCCGCCGGGGTCCGCCCCACGAGCGGCTGGTCGAGCAGCGGGATCCCCGTGGCCAGTACGGTGCGCAGCGAGGTCTCGAAGGCCCGCGCGTCGACCAGCGGCAGCATGTCGCCGACCCGCCGCCCGATGTGCTGGGCGGCCGGAATGCCGTTGATCCGCTCCAGGGCCGGGTTGACCAGGACGTAGCGCAGGTCGGTGTCGAGGACGGCCAGGCCGATCGGGGACTGGGAGACGAGCCGGTCGGAGAGGGCGAGCTCGGTCTCGACCCGCTCGACGGCGGCGTGGTCGGCGGCGATCCCGAGCGCGTACAGACCGCCCAGGTCGTCGGTGAGCCGCATGTTGCGGAACTCCACGCGCCGGACGCTGCCGTCCTTGTGCCGTACGGGGAAGGTGCCGGCCCAGGACGTGCCCTCGCGCAGCACCTCGCCGAAGAGCCGCACCGCCTCCTCGCGGTGCTCCTCGCCGACGATCAGCCGGGCCACGTACCGGCCGAGCGCCTCGTCGGCGGAGAACCCGAAGAGGGCCTCCGCCTGCGGGCTCCACAGCACGATCCGGCCCCGCGCGTCCACCACGACGGCGGCGACCCCGATCACGTCGAGGAGACCCCTGCGGTCCAGGGGCACACCCGCCTGCCCCGTCGCCCCCGGGAAGGAACCGGCCGTCACACTGCCCTCCTCCCGCCGCGCGCGCCTCCTTCCATGCTCGCCGCCCGCCGGGCGCCCCGCACCGCGAGCGGCGCGGGCGGGGGGCCCGAGCGTCCCCGCCCCCGCGCCGAGCGTCCCCGCCCCCGCCCCGTGAGCCATACCGCCCACCCCGCGCCCGCCACCGTGAGCAGCGGCAGCAGGACGTGGATGTCGACCAGGGCGACCAGGCCCGCGCCGAGCCCGAGGGCCAGCGCATTCGGGGCGAAGACCAGGGTGTTCGCGGTGGCCGCCACTCGGCCCACCGCCTCCGCGGGCGTCTCCCGCTGCACCGCCGTGACCACCGCGACCAGGACCCACGGCAGCCCCAGGCCGATCACCGCGCTCGCCGCCAGGGCCGTCACCTCGTACGGCAGGGCCCGTACGCCCACCGCCACCGCGAACAGCGCCAGACCCACGGCGGCGAGCGCGCGCTCCGGCATCCGGCGCAGCAGCGGGCCGGTGACCAGGCCCGCGAGGACCGAGCCTGCGCCCTGGACGGCGTAGAGCACACCGGCGTACGCGGGTGCGTGCCCGAGCCCCCGGTCCACGACGGCGTAGATCGCGGCCCCGTTCACCCCGGCGAGCAGCATCGTGAACGCGCCCGTCGCCACCAGGGGCCGCAGCACCGGCGATGCCCGCAGCAGCCGGACGCCCTCGGCGGTCTCCCGCCACCAGCGCCGGGACCCGGACCGGACCGGGCGGGCCTCCCGTACCGGCATCAGCGCGAACACGCCCGCCGCGAGCGCGAAGCTCGCCGCGTCGAGGAGGGCGACGGGCCCGCCCCCGTACCGCGCGAAGAGCCCCGCAGCCACCAGCGGGGCGATCAGCTTCACCGACTCGTTCGCGGTCATCCGCAGCCCGTTGAAGGCGCCGAGCCGCTTCTCGTCGACGACGGTCGCGACCAGGGCCTGCTCCGCCGCCTCATGGACCGCGCCCTGCGTCCCGTAGAGGACGAGCACCGCGAACAGCAGCCACACCCTGTCCGCCGAGTCCACCCACAGGAGCAGCGGCAGGAGCGCCGCCATCGCCACGTCGAGGGTGACGAGCAGCGGCCGCCGCCGCACCCGGTCCGCGAGCGTGCCGAGCAGCGGCCCGAGGAGTACGGGCGCCCACAGGGCGAAGGCGGTCAACGCCGCCAGACTGTCGGACCCCGTCAGGGACTTCACCCAGATCCCGGAGGCCAGCCACATCGCCGTCGTACCGAATCCGGACACGACGACACCTGTCAGATACCAGCGCATGACCCACAGGCTGCCCTCTGAGGAGGCCCCGGGGCATCGGTCACCTTCCCTAGAGGATTCCCTCCCGGGTTCCCTGGACGGCGTCCTGTCGACCAGGCCGGGCGCCGCTCTTCTCGTACCGCAGCGCCACTCCCGTCACCACCGCGCCGAGGCCCTCCCACAGGCCCACGCCCAGGAATCCGGCCGGGGCGCGGCCGGTGGCGACCGCGAGGGTGAAGACCGCGCAGGTGAGGAGCCGGAACGGGACCGTCCAGCGGAAGAAGGGCTTCCAGTCGGCGAGCGCGGCCAGGACGTAGTAGACGCCCATGTTGAGCGCGGCCATCGAGGAGGCCGTGAGGAAGACGAGCGTGTGGTCGCCGTCCGCGCGCCCGCCGTCGGGCACCGGCTCGAAGCCCATCACCGTGAGCAGCGCGTCCGGCACGACCAGGCCCACCACCCCCAGCGCGGCGGCGAGCACGCCGAAGACCGCGATGGTCCAGCCGGAGAGGGAACGGGGCAGGCGCACGGCGGTCCTCCGCGAGGTGAGAGCAGGATCGATCGTTCGATGATTCGAATGGGTGCTCGGGGATGAGCGTGACCCTGCATACCGTGCGGCGGGGCCCGACGGCCAATCGGGCCCCGCCCCACCCCGTCCCGCCTCAGCTCACTTCAGCGCCGCCGCCATCATCTTCTGCGCCACCGGGGCCGCCAGACCGTTGCCGCTGACCTCGGAGCGGGCCGCGCCCGAGTCCTCGATCAGCACCGCGACGGCGACCTGCTTCCCCGTCGAGGGGTCCTTCGCGTACGACGTGAACCAGGCGTACGGCGTCTTGCTGTTGTTCTCGCCGTGCTGCGCCGTGCCCGTCTTGCCGCCGACCTCGGCGCCGGCGATCGCCGCGTTGGTGCCGGTGCCCTCCTCCACGACCGTCCGCATGGCGCTCCGCAGCTGCTCGGCCGTCGAGGAGGAGACGATGCGCGTGGTGTCCCCGTCCTCGTACGACTGGAGGGCGTCGCCGTCGGAGTCGACGACCTCCGACACCATGTGCGGGGCCGCGAGCAGACCGTCGTTGGCGATCGCCGCCGACACCATGGCCATCTGGAGCGGGGTGGCGGTCACGTCGAACTGCCCGATGCCGGTGAGCGCCGTCTGCGCCGCGTCCATGCCGGACGGGTAGACGCTCGGGTAGGCGCGGACCGGGACGTCGAGCTCGTCGTCGTTGAAGCCGAACTTCTCCGCCGTCGCCTTCACCTTGTCCTGCCCCAGGTCGGCGGCCATCTTCGCGAAGACGTTGTTGCAGGAGTACTGGAGCGCGGTGCGGATCGTGGCGTTCTCGCAGGGCGCCGAGGCGTTCTCGTTCTTCAGGACGGTCCGGGTGTTCGGCAGGGTGTACGGGTCGGGGCTCTTGGTCGCCGTGTCCACCGAGCCGTACAGACCGTCCTCAAGGGCCGCCGCCGCGACGACCAGTTTGAAGGTGGAGCCGGGCGGCAGCGGCTGGCGCAGGGCCCGGTTGACCAGCGGCTTGTCCTCGTCGGTGGTCAGCGCCTTCCAGGCGTCGCCGTCCGTCGTCCCGGCGATCTCCGACGGGTCGTAGGACGGGGTGGAGACCATCCCGAGGATCCGGCCGCTCGCCGGGTCGACGGCGACGGCCGCGCCCTTCGTGTCCCCGAGCGCCCGGTAGGCGGCCTTCTGCACGTCCGGGTCGATCGTGGTGACGACCGTGCCCGGCTCCTGCTGTTTGCGGGTGAGGGCGTCGAACGGGTTCTTCAGCCGGTTGTCGGTGCCGTCGAGGACGTCGCCGTAGATGCCCTCCAGCTGGGTGGCGCCGTACGCCTGCGAGCTGTAGCCGGTGACCGCCGCGTACAGCTCGCCGTCGGTGTACGTGCGCCGGTACTCGAGGTCCGATCCCTCCGTCTTCTTCGAGCCGGTGACCGGCGAGCCGGCCACGACGATGTTGCCGAGCGGCTGCGCGTACTGCGCGATGGTGTTCCGCCGGTTCTTCGAGTCGTCCGCGAGCGCCGTGCCTTCGTACGCCTGCACCCAGGTGGCCCGGCCGAGCAGGGCGAGCACCAGGAGCAGCACGAAGACCGACGTGTGCCTGATCGTCTTGTTCATCGCACTCGGAGGGACGAACGGGTCGGTGGGGGAGGTTCCGGATGTGGCCCGTTTCTCAGCGAACCTTCATCTCGTCGTACAAGCGGACGCCTCACCCCGCCCGGACGAAACCCGACTCGTACGCCAGGATCACCGCCTGGGTACGGTCGCGGGCTCCCGACTTCGCCAGGACCGCCGCCACATGCGTCTTGACCGTCGCCGCGCCGACGCCCATCCGGCCCGCGATCTCCGCGTTCGTCAGGCCCGTCGCCACGAGCCGCAGCACCTCCGCCTCCCGTTCGGTGAGGCGCCCCACCCACGGCGGCGCCACCGGCGCCCGATGGCGGGCGTGCTCGGCGGCCAGGCCCCGTACCGCCGCCGGGTAGAGCAGCGAGTCGCTCCGCGCGACCAGCCGGACGGCGCCCACCAGCTCCTCGGCCGCCGCCCGCTTCAGCAGGAAGCCGGCCGCGCCGACGCGCAGCGCGTCGTACACGTAGGAGTCGTTCTCGAAGGTGGTCACCACCACGATCCGGGGCGGCTCCGCCATCCCCGCGAGGATCTGCTCGGTGGCCCGGATCCCGTCGATCTCCGGCATCCGCACGTCCATCAGGACGACGTCCGGCCGCTCGGCCCGCACCACCGACACCGCCTCGGCGCCGGTGGACGCCTCGCCGACGACCTGGAGGCCGGGCTCCGCGTCCAGGATGACCCGCAGGGCCGTCCGCACCATCCGCTCGTCGTCGGCGACGACCACCCTGATGACCGGCCCCCCGGCCGCGGGCGCGCTCATCGGGGGATCCTGACCGCGAGGCGCCAGACGCCGTCCGCCGGGCCGGCCTCCGCGGTGCCGCCGAGCAGCCTGGCCCGTTCCGCGATGCCGCGCAGACCGCGCCCGCCGTTGGGGCGGGCGACCGGGGGCCGCTCGGGCAGGGGGTTCTCCATGGTGATCTCCACCTTCTCGGTACGGGCGTCGAGCCGTACGGTGACGGGCTCCCCGCCCGCGTGCCGGGCCGCGTTCGTCAGCCCTTCCTGAACGATCCGGTACGCCTCCCGGGACAGCGCCTCCGGTACGGGGACGAGGTCACCGGAGACCGTGAGCGCCACCTTCGGTCCCGCGCCCCGCACCAGGGCCTCCAGGGCGTCGAGCCCCGGGCCCACGCCCCGCTCGACCTCCTCGCCGCCGCGCAGCAGGCCCAGGACCCAGTCCAGCTCGCCGACCGTCCGCCGGGTGGTCTCCTCGATCGCGGTCAGCGCCTCCCGGACGAACTCCAGGTCCGCCCCCTCACCGCCGCTCAGGACCCGGCGGGCCGCGCCCGCCTGGAGGGTGACCGCGCTCAGCGCGTGGCCGACGGAGTCGTGCAGCTCCCGGGCGAGCCGGTTGCGGGACTCCGCCTCCGCCGCGCGCCGCTCGGCCGCCGCGAGCCGGTCCGCCGGACTCGGCCCGAGCAGCCGGGGCGCCTGCCGGGCGAGGAGGGCGCCGGTCGCGGCGGCCGCGGTGGCGAGCGCGAGCAGCATCAGGACCCCCGCGGGGAGCGCAGCCCAGCTCCACCAGGGCCGGTCGAGGCCCCAGAGGCGGCCCAGCTCCGACTCACGGAGCCCCGGCGAGAACGGCAGCGCCATCACCGACAGCGCGAACGGCGGTAGGGCCAGGGACGCCCCACTGACCAGCGCCCCGGCGCCCAGATGCAGGGTCAGCCAGCCCGCCGCCCGCGCCCTCGCCTCCCGGCCCTGGGCGGGGCCGTCCGCGAACCGGTCCGCCGGCACCCCGCACAGCGCCCGCGCCGCCGCCACCGACATCGGCCGGGCCAGCGGGAAGAGCGCGCTGACCGCGACGAGCGGCAGGCCCACCGCGTACGCCCCGAACTGCACCCCGAGCCCCCCGGCGAACAGACCGCCCTCGTCGAACAGCGGGCCCATGACCAGGGTGCCGACCATCCAGAACGGCATGAACAGCGCGCCGCCCACGATCAGATGGAGCCAGCGCCGCCTGGCCCGCTGCCCGAGGAGGGCGACCGCGAAGCGCCTCACGCCTCGGCGCTCCGGCGCCGCAGGAAGACGGCCACGCACGCGGCGAGGAGGAACCCGGTGATCATGTCGCCAGCGTAGGACAGCTGCACGAGGTCGGGGACGCGCTTGGTGGGATCCGTCTCCGGGAGCACCGCGACGAGCGACATGTAGGCGCCCCAGCAGCCCACGGCGGCCGACGTCGTCCAGGCCACGGCGAGCGTGGCGCGGACCCCGAGCCGGGCCCGGAGCCGGGCGGGCCGGCGCAGGACCAGGAGGAGCGTGGAGAGGACGGCGACGGCGAGGAAACCGAGCCACTGGGCCTCGAGGACGTGGAAGTCGGCGTCGCGGTCCGCGATCCCCCGTGCGGACAGGCCGGTGGTCGCTCCCGCCGCCCACAGCAGATGGGGCACGGCCGACGCGAGCGCGGTCACCGCGCCGGCCAGGGCGGCGGCCCGTACCCACGGCCCGGACGTACGGGCGGACAGATCGCCGAGCCGGCCGCGCCAGAGGTGGCCCCAGCGGTCCCGGGCGTACAGGACGAAGAGGGTGCCGAGGGCGAGGCCCTGGAGGATGAAGCCGCCGTAGACGACGCCGAAGACCCAGGGATCCAGGAAGGGTTCGCTCGGCGCGGCGGCCTTGTCGTCACCGCTGAAGGCGGCGACCGCGAGCTGCGTCGGGTATCCGGTCATGATCGGGGTGAGCAGTCCGGTCGCCGCCCACATGGGGAGGGCGAGCAGCCAGGCGGGGAACCGCCGGCCCCAGGCCTGGGTGAGGAGCAGGGCGAGGACCACGACGAGGACGTCCGCGACCACCGTCACCGAGTTGGCGATCGCCATCATGCGCGGGTGATCGAGGAGCGTGCTCCCGGCCGGGATGCCGATCTCGCTGCCCGCCACCCAGGCGACCTTGAGCGAGACGTACGGGACGCAGGCGACGATCGCGAGCGCGCGCAGCGCCCGGCGGGCGGCGGTCGGCCGGTGGGGCGTGGCCGGTCGGTGCGGCGCGGGCCCTTGGGGCGCGGCCTGCCGGTCGGCGCGGGGGAGGGGAGCGGTCTCTGTCATGGCTTCACGCTCCCGCGCACGCCCCCGCCGCCGCGTCCTGCCGAGCGGTGGACCGCCTCCACCGCGCGGGGGAGGCGGCCTCCTCCCCCGGGCCGCCGACAACCCGTGATTGACCCACGTTTTCGATGATCAATTGACCCATGGGCAAGGGTCAATAAGGCTCTAGAGTTGTGATCATGAACGAGAACGCGACCTTCGCCCCGCTCCTGACCCGTGCCGCCGACGCCGAGACCACCGCCGACCCCAGCAGCGTGATGACCCTGCTCGCCGACTCCGACACCACCGGCGGGCAGCTCACGAGCTACCGCTCCTCCTTCGCGAAGGGAGCGGTCGGCGCGCCGGCGCACTTCCACACCAAGGCCTCGGAGATGTTCTTCGTCCTCGGCGGCTCGCTCCAGGTCCTCGTGGGCGAGGAGCTGTCCGTCCTGGAGCAGGGCGACTTCCTCCTCGTCCCGCCGCGCACCCCGCACGCCTTCGCGGCGGCCCCCGGCGCCGAGGCCGACGTGCTGTTCGTCTTCACGCCCGGCATGGCCCGCTTCGACTACCTGCGGCTCCTCGGTCGGGTCATGCGGGGCGAGGCGAGCTTCGAGGAGATCAAGGCCTCCTCGGAGCAGTACGACAACCACTACGTGGACAGCCCGGTGTGGCAGAAGGCGCTCGCCGAGCGGGGCTGATCCCCGCCGGCCGTCGGAGGCGGCGGGCCGCGGCTGTTCAGAGGCGGCGGGTCGCCAGGGTCAGCCGGTCCCGCGCGTCGAAGAGCGCGTCCTTGATCATCTGCTCGTGGGCCGGGGTGAGCCGAGCCACCGGCACCGAGCAGCTGATCGCGTCCCGCGCCGGGGTCCGGTAGGGGATCGCGATGCCGAAGCAGCGCAGCCCGAGCGTGTTCTCCTCGCGGTCCACCGAGAAGCCCTGCTCCCGGATGGTGTGCAGTTCCTCGATGAGCTGTTCGCGGTCGGTGATCGTGTGTTCGGTCAGCGCCGGAAGGGTCTCCGGGAGCAGCTTGCGCACCTGCTCGTCGGTGTGGGTGGCGAGCAGCGCCTTGCCGAGCGAGGTCGAGTGCGCGGGCAGCCGGCGCCCGACACGGGTGAACGGCCGCAGGTAGTGCTGCGACTGACGGGTCGCCAGGTAGACGACGTTGGTGCCGTCGAGCCGCGCCAGGTGGATGGTCTCGGTGGTGTCGTCGGAGAGCCGGTCCAGGGTGGGCCGGGAGGCGGCCACCACCTCGTCGCCGTCGATGTACGAGGTGCCGACGAGCAGCGCCCGTACCCCGATGCCGTACCGCGTGCCGGTCGAGTCGGTCTCCACCCAGCCCAGCTCGACCAGGGTGCGCAGCAGCATGTACAGGCTGGACTTGGGGTAGCCGACGGCCTCCTGGACGGCGGCAAGGGAGTGCATCCCGGGGCGCCCGGCGAAGTATTCGAGCAGCTCCACGGTCCGCACCGCGGACTTCACCTGCGCTCCGCCCGCGTCGGCAGTCGCCATGACCCTCGCCCCTTTTCCGTCGTCCGGTCGTCCGAGTGGGCCACCTGGCTGAACGGGGCCCCTTGTGGAGACGGCCGGGCCGTCCCTAGAGTCCCGTACAGATGCGTTCATCTACGGGAACTGTGTTCAGAATAGCGAACAGGGGCGTGGCGGTGGCGGCAGAACCAGTGTGGAGTGTGGACCCCCGGACGGGGAAGCCGCGCGAACAGGTCGCGGTGGAGGCCGGGGCTGAGGACGTCGACCGGGCCGTACGGGCCGCCCACGGCGTCCGCGAGAGCCTCGCCGACCGGGCCGTGCGGGCCGCCTTCCTCCGTACCGCGGCCGACCTCCTCGACGGGGCGCGCGAGCGGATCGTCGAGACGGCCGACGCCGAGACCGCCCTCGGGCCCGTCCGCCTCACCGGCGAACTCGCCCGCACCACGGCCCAGTTGCGGTCCTTCGCCGAGGTCGTCGAGGAGGGGTCCTTCCTCGACATCCGGATCGACGCGCCGGACCCCGGCGCCACCCCGCCCCGGCCCGACATGCGCCGCTGGAAGATCCCGCTCGGCGTCGTCGCCGTATACGCCGCAAGCAACTTCCCGCTCGCCTTCTCCGTCCCCGGCGGCGACACGGCGAGCGCCCTCGCGGCCGGCTGCCCCGTGGTGGTCAAGGCCCACCCCGACCACCCGGCCACCTCCGAACTCTGCGCCTCCCTGCTGCGCGGGGCCGCCGCCAAGTCGGGCCTGCCCGAGGACGTCGTCGTCCTCGTCCACGGCTTCGACGCGGGCGTGGCACTCGTCCGCCACCCGCTCGTGGCCGCGGCCGGCTTCACCGGTTCGGTACGCGGCGGGCGCGCCCTCTTCGACGCGGCGGCCGCCCGGCCCGTCCCCATCCCCTTCCACGGCGAACTCGGCTCCCTCAACCCGGTCGTGCTCACCACCGCGGCCGTGGCCGAGCGGGCCGAGGAGCTCGGCGCGGGCCTGGCCGGCTCCATGACCCTGGGGCAGGGCCAGTTCTGCACCAAGCCCGGCTTCGTCCTGGCCCCCACGGGCGAGGCGGGCGACCGCTTCGTCGAGGCCCTCGGCGCCGGCCTCTCCGCGACCGGCCCCGGCGTGATGCTCGACCGGCGGATGCGGGACGCCTTCGTCGCCGGGGTCACCGAGCGCGCCGCGCTCGCCGGGGTGGGGACCCCGGTCGCCCCCGGCGCGGGCGACGCGCACACGGTCAGCGCCGGCGTCCTCGCCGTCGACGCCGCCCTGCTCACCGAGGGCGACCGGCACGACCTGCTCCTGGAGGAGTGCTTCGGCCCGGTCACCGTCGTCGCCCGCTACTCCTCCCGTACGGAGATAACCGAGGTCCTGTCCCGACTCCCCGGCAACCTCACCGCCACCCTCCACATCGCCACGGAGGCCACGGGAGCCACGGAGGCCGGCGGGGACGCCGACGCCGCCTCGCTGCTCGCCGAACTCACCCCGCTGGCAGGCCGCGTCCTCGTCAACGGCTGGCCCACCGGCGTCGCCGTCGCCCAGGCCCAGCACCACGGCGGCCCCTACCCCGCCACCACCTCCACCTCCACCTCGGTCGGCGCGACCGCGATCGAGCGCTGGCTGCGCCCGGTCACCTACCAGTCGACGCCCGACCACCTGCTCCCGCCGGAACTCCGCGACGGCAACCCGCTGGGGCTGCCGAGGCGCTGACCCTCCCCGGCCTCAGGTCCCCACCCGCACCACGATCTTCCCGAGGTGCGCGTTCGACTCCATCAGCCGATGGGCGTCGGTGATCCGCTCCAGACCGTCGAAGGTCTCGGCGATCACCGGCGCGAGGGAGCCGTCCCGCAGCCCCGAGCCGATGAAGCCGGCCGCGCGGCGGCGCCCCTCCGCGGTCCCGGCGAGCACGCCGTTCGCGTACGTGTGGACGGTCTGCGGCCAGTTCATCGAGAGCGCGACCGGCGCCGGGTCCAGCCAGCCGTACAGGACCGCCGTGCCGCCGGGCCGCAGCGCGTCACCGAGCCGGGCGAACCCGGGCCCGCCGACCGCGTCGAACGCGAGGTCCGCGCCCGCCCCGCCGGTGATCCCCCGCACCTCCGCGACCAGGTCGTCGGCGTCCTCCGAATCCGTCACGATCACGTGCGCCGCCCCGAGTTCCAGCAGCCGCTTCCGCTTGCCCTCGCCGCGCGTGGTGGCGATCGGCACGGCCCCGACCCGCAGCGCGGTCTGGATCGCGGCCGTCCCCACCCCGCTGGACGCGCCCGTGATCACCACGTGGTCGCCGGGGCCGAGGCCGCCGGTCAGCACCATGCCGCCGTACGCCGTGAAGTACGTCAGCCAGACCGCCGCCGCCGTCACCGCGTCCACGCCCGCGGGCCGGGCCACCACGTACTCCTCGGGCAGCACCACCCGCTCCGCGTACACACCGTGCACCCCGAAGTCGAAGTTGGCGGCGGCCATCACCGGATCGCCCGGCGCGTACGCCGTGACCCCGGCCCCGACCGCCTCCACCACCCCGGCCGCCTCGTAACCGAGCCGTGAACCCGGCAGCGTGGGCGGGTAGTAATAGGTGCCCGCGCGGAACAGCGCCTCGGCGCGGTTGAGTCCGATCGCCTCGACCCGTACGAGCACCTCACCGGGCCCGGGGGCCGACAGCGTCACCTCCTCCACCGTGAGCACCTCCGGCCCACCTAGCTCATGGAAGAGAACGGCCTTCGTGGTCATGCTCGTTGTCGTCATGGCTTCGACGTTAGGAGGGCGCGGCGAGACGATCCATGTCCCTATGGCTCCCCTCGATATCCGATCGTCTCGCCCACGCCGATGGCGGGTACGGTGCCTTGATGGACGTACTGAGCGATGCCATCGCGGCCATGCGCACCGGCCGCCCCCACTCCTCCCGCACGGTCCGCTTCGCCCCCTGGGGCTTCCGCTTCCCGCCGAGCAGGGGCGCCGGGTTCCACGTCGTCCTCCAGGGCACCGCCTGGCTGCTGCCCCCGGACGGTGCGGCGCCCGTCAGGCTCGGCCCCGGCGACGTCCTCTTCCTCGCCCACGGCACCGGCCACGGCCTGGCCGACCACCCCGACACCCCCCTCGTCGACGCCTCGCCCGCCGCCGACGGATCCTGGCCCACCCCGCCCGACCGGGGGCCCGTCGGCGCCGAGGAGACCCTGCTCCTGTGCGGCGCCTACCAGCTCAGCCGCGCCCGCGCCCATCCGCTCCTCACCGAGCTGCCCCCGTACGTCCATCTCCCCGCCCGTGTCGGGGCCCACCCCCGGCTGCGGGCCGCCGTGGACCTCCTCGGCGCCGAACTCGCCGAACCCCAGCCGGGATCCGACGCCGTCGTGCCCGCCCTCCTCGACACCCTGCTGCTCTACCTGCTGCGCACCTGGTGGCTCACCGAGTGCGCCGACCGGTCCACCGGCTGGTCGGCCGCGCTCGGCGACCCGGCCGTCGCCGGGGCCCTCCGCGCCCTCCACGGCGACCCCGCGAAGTCCTGGACGGTCGAGGAGCTCGGCGCCCTCGGCGGCCTCTCCCGCGCCGCCTTCGCCCGCCGGTTCACCGCCCTCGTCGGCCGCTCGCCCCTCGCGTACCTCACCTGGTGGCGGATGACCGCCGCGGGCCGCCTCCTCCGCACCGACGACCTGCCGCTCCGCGCGGTCGCCCAACGCTCCGGCTACTCCTCCGAGTTCGCCTTCGCCAAGGCCTTCAAGCGGGAGTACGGGGTGGCGCCGGGGCAGTACCGCAAGGGCGCCTGAACACGCAGGGCCAGCCGGCTGGGGCGCCCGGCCGGCCGGCGCTCACGCGCGGCGGCCCGGCAGGCGCAGTGACGCCAGGGCCGTCAGGGTCAGCAGGCCCGCGCTGATCAGGATGCTCGCCGGCAGCGCCGTCTCCATCGACCGGGCCGCCAGCGACCCGAAGACCGCCACGGCGAGCGCGCCCGCCGTCTGCCGCATCGCGTTCAGGAGCCCCGCCGCCGTACCCGCCCGCTCCGCGGGGACGGCCTCCATCATCGAGGCGATCAGCGGCGGCAGCGAGAAGCTCGCCCCCACCCCCAGCGGAACGAGCAGCAGCGCCTGCGCCACCCGCGAGGACTCCGCGTCCACGGTGAGCAGCCCCAGCAGCCCGGCCACCGCGACCGCCTGCCCCAGGACGATCGGCAGCCTCGCCCCGTACCGCGCCGCCACCCGCGCCGACAGGAGGTTCATCCCGGCGAGCAGCCCCGTCATCGGCAGGAACATCAGCCCCGCCGCCAGCGCGGAGAGCCCGAGGACCTGCTGGAAGAAGAGACTGAACACGAACAGCATCCCGTAGAAGGCCACGCTGTTCGCCGAGCCCGCCGCCACCGCCACGGCCACCGTCGTGTCCCTGAAGAGCCCGAGCGGCACCATCGGATGCCGCCGCCGCGCCTCGATCACCAGGAAGGCCGCGAAGGAGACACCCGCCAGCCCCAGCGCCCACCAGGCCTCCGTACCGCCCTCGATGGCGGCGAACGTCAGCGCCCCGAGCGCCGTCATCGCCGTCAGCTGCCCCGGCAGGTCGATCGGGGCGGTCCCGCGCGCCGACCGCACCACCCGGGTCAGCGGGGCGAGCGCGAGCAGACCCAGCGGCAGGTTGACGAAGAAGACACCCCGCCAGCTCCACGCCGTGGTCAGCGCCCCGCCCACGACGGGCCCGAGCGCCATCGCGACCGTGCCGCCCGCCGCCCACAGCGACACCGCGCGGGCCCGCCGCACCGGATCGCCGTACGCCTCCCGTACGAGCGCCAGCGAGGCCGGCAGCATCACCGCCGCCGCCGCGCCCTGCACCGCCCGGGCCGCCAGGAGCGAAGGGAGACCCGGGGCGAGACCGCAGGCCGCAGAGGCGAGGACGAAGACGACGACCCCGGCCCCGTACGCCCGGCTCGCCCCGACCCGGTCGGCGAGGGCACCGCTGGACAGCAGCAGCGCGGCGAGGACGAGCGTGTACGAGTCGACCACCCAGGGCAGCCCGGACATCCCGGCCCGCAGGTCGGCGCCGATCGCGGGCAGGGCGACGTTCACGACGGAGGTGTCGAGGGTGATGAGGGCGAAGCCGAGCATCGCGGCGACCAGGGCGGGACGGGGGGAGGCGGGCCGGTCGACGGGGGCCTCGGTGAGGAGCGTGGAGGACATGCCCCCCAGCTTCATGATCGGCGGAGTCGTACAGTAGCGGCCTGAATGCCATACATCCGGAGGTTCTGGCCATGACGGTCCCGTCCCGTGTCCAGCGCGTCGCCGTGATCGCCGCCCCGCCCGTCTCGATGTTCAACCTGGCCATTCCCGAGATGCTGTTCGGCAAGGTCGAGATCGACGGCGCACCCGGGTACGAGACGGTCATCTGCGCCCCCGACCCGGGGCCCGTGCCCACCACCGGCGGGCTCGACCTGGTCGTCCCGCACGGCCTCGACGCCGTCGCCGCCGCCGACACCGTGGTCCTCGCGGGCAGCGGCTCCTCCACCGACCCCGACCCGCGCGTCCTCGACGCGTTGCGCGCCGCCGCCGCTCGCGGCCGGCGCATCGCCTCCATCTGCACCGGCGCCTTCGCGCTCGCCGAGGCCGGACTGCTCGACGGCCGGGCGGCGACGACGTACTGGACGTACCGGCCGCTGCTCGCCGCCCGCCACCCGGCCATCGACCTCCAGGACGACGTCCTGTTCGTCCAGGACGGGCCCGTGCTGACCTCCTCCGGGTACGCGGCGGGCATCGACCTCTGCCTGCACGTCATCCGGACCGACTACGGCGCCGCCGTCGCCAACACCGTGGCCCGCCAGGCCCTCGTCGCGCCCGTACGGCCCGGCGGCCAGACCCAGTTCACCCAGACCCCGCTGCCGCCCGAGCGCGGGGTCTCCTTCGCCGACACGCGCGCGTGGGCGATGGAACACCTCGACGAACCGCTCGGCCTCACCGACCTCGCCCGGCACGCCGGGGTCTCCGTCCGCACCCTCTCGCGCCGCTTCCACGCCGAGACGGGGGTGAGCCCGCTCCAGTGGCTGCTGCACCAGCGCGTGGAGCGGGCGAAGGAACTCCTGGAGACGACCACGCTCCCCATGGACGCGGTGGCCCGCGCCTGCGGTCTCGGTACGGCGGACTCCCTCCGCCACCACCTGCTGCGCCGCACGGGCCTCACCCCGCGCGCGTACCGGGCCTCCTTCACCCGCCTGCCCGCGCCCTCCGCAGCGCCGCAGGGCGCCCCCACGCACCCGCGTACCGCAACCGGCCCGTCCTCACGCGCGTCCTGAAGAACCATGATCAGACTCGCGACCGCCGCCGACCTGGACGCCATCGTCGCCCTCCACACCGAGGCCCGTGCCACCTACTACCGGGGCCACGTCCCCGACGCCGACTTCCTCGGCCCCGAGGAGGTCGCCCGCTCCCGGGCGGGATGGGCGGCGGCCGTCGACCGCGGGGCCGTCCTCTGCGCCGTACGGGACGGGGAGGTCGCCGGGATCGCCGCGTACGGACAGCGCGACGGCCTCATGCACCTCACCCAGCTCCATGTGCTCCCCGCCCGCTGGCGCGCGGGCGTCGGCGCCGAGCTCCACACCGCCTGCACCGACGCCTGGCGGGCCGCCGGAGTGACCGAGGCCCGCCTCGAGGTCTTCGAGAAGAACGAACGCGCCCAGGCCTTCTACGCGACCCGCGGCTGGACCCCCGACCCGGAGCACCCGCGCGACGGCAGCCACCTCGTGCTCCGGCTCACACTGGCACCGGAAACGGAATGAACCCGACCGGTGGGGGCGTTGTCACGGCCGAAACACCCACCGGCAACCCTCGGAGAGAAGTCACATGCGCGTCGAGATCTGGAGCGACATCGCCTGCCCGTGGTGCTACATCGGCAAGGCCCGCTTCGAGAAGGGGCTCGCGGCCTTCGCCCATCGGGACGACGTCGAGGTCGTGCACCGCTCCTTCGAGCTCGACCCGAACCGCGCCAAGGGCGACACGGGCCCCGTCCTGGAGATGCTCGCCAGGAAGTACGGCCGCACGCTCGACGAGGCCCGCGCCATGGAGGCGCACGTCGCCTCGAACGCGCACTCCGAGGGCCTCGGCTACCGCACCGAGGGCCGCGACCACGGCAGCACCTTCGACATCCACCGGCTGCTGCACCTCGCCAAGGAGCGCGGGTTCCAGAACGAACTCCTCGACCTGGCCTACCGCGCCAACTTCGCCGAGGAGCGTTCCGTCTTCGACCCGGAGACCCTGGTGGCGCTCGGCGTCGAGGCCGGTCTCGACGAGACCGAGGTCCGGGCCGTGCTCGCCGACGACTCCGCCTACGCCGAGGCCGTACGCGAGGACGAGCGCGAGGCCGCCGAACTCGGTGCGAACGGCGTGCCGTTCTTCGTCCTCGACCGCCGCTACGGCATCTCCGGCGGCCAGCCCGCCGAGGTCTTCACCCAGGCCCTCGACCAGGCCTGGCAGGGCCGGGTCCTCCAGCCGGTCGGCTCCGACGCGGAGGTCTGCGGCCCGGACGGCGCCTGCGAGGTTCCGGGGGCCTGACCGCCCGGCCTGGCCTTCTGACCTGCGGAGATAAGCGTGCCTTGGGTTTCCCCGCGATTCCATCGCCATTGACGGGTGATCGCGGGGAATCCAGGGTGAGGGCATGGATTCCCTTGACCAGCCGCTCGGCGGCGCCGAGTTCGCGCCCAAGAAGACCTACCTGAACACCTCCGCCTGCGGGCTGCTGCCCCGCCGGACCATCGAGGCCGTGACGCTCCTCGCCGAGCAGACCGCCGACGGCCGCTCCGACGGCGCCGGCAGCTTCGACATCGTCGACGAGGCCCGCGCCGCCTTCGGGCGTCTCGCCGGTGTCCCGCACGAGCGCGTCGCCGTCGGCAGCTCGGTCGCCGTGCACTGCGGGATGATCGCCCAGTCGATGCCCGCCGGAGCCGAGATCCTCTTCCCCGAGAACGAGTTCTCCTCCGTCGTCACCCCCTTCACGATCCGCGGCGACCTCAAGACCCGCTACGTGCCCCTGGAGCGGCTCGCCGAGTCCGTCCGCCCCGAGACCGCGCTCGTCGCCTTCTCCGCCGTGCAGTCGGCGGACGGCCGGACGGCCGACTTCGCGGCGATCCGGGCCGCGGCCGCCGCGCACGGCGCCCGTACGCTCCTCGACGCCACCCAGTCGGCGGGATGGCTGCCGCTGAGCGCGGGGGAGTGGGACTACACGGTCTCCGGCGGCTACAAGTACCTGCTCTGCCCGCGCGGGGCGTCCTTCCTCACCGTCACCGAGGAGGCGCAGGACACGCTTCTCGCCATCCACGCCAACTGGGTCACGGGCGAGGAGCTGTGGGTGAACAGCTACGGCCCGGTCCGCGAACTCGCCCGTACCGCACGCCGCTTCGACGAGCCCGTCGCCTTCTTCTCGTACCACGGGGCGGCCCGCTCGCTCGCGCTCCTCGAGGAGGTCGGCATCGAGCGGATCGAGGCCCACAACAAGGGGCTCGCCGCCCGCTTCCGCTCCGGGCTCCTCGCCCTGGGCCACGAGCCGGTCAGGGACGACTCGACGGTCGTCGCCGTCCCCGGCCTCGGGGACCGGGCGGACGCCCTGCGCGAGGCCGGCGTCCTGCTCTCCGCCCGCGCGGGCAACCTGCGCGCGTCCTTCCACCTGTACAACACGGCGGCGGACGTGGACCGGGCCCTGGACGTCCTGGCGGGCTGAACGCGGTCGTCCTGGCGGGCTGAACGCGTTCCCGCCCGGCCGCGGAGGGCGGGCCCCGCCCTCCTCAGCAGCCCCCGGGCGGCGCCGGGCACGCGCCCGCCTCGCCCGCCTCCTCGCGCAGGTTCTCCGCCACGAGGCCGAGGAGCCGGGCCAGCTCCGCCCGGTCGTCCGGGGCGAGGCCGTTCAGGGAGAGCGCCTCCAGGTCCGACCAGACGCCCTCGACGCCGGCCCGCAGCGTCCGCCCCTCGTCCGTCGCCTCGACCAGGACCGCGCGCCGGTCGGACGGGTCCGGGCCGCGGCGGACGTGGCCGCACTGCTCGAGGCGCTGGACCATCTTGGTCACCGTCGAGGCGTCGAGGCCGAGGGACTGGATCAGCTCGGACTGGCGGACCGGGCCGCAGTCCCAGAGCCGCATCATCATCATCTCCTGGCCCGGGTAGAGGCCGAGCTCCCGCAGCCGTCGTCCGGCGGCGATCCGGTGCATCCGGGCCACCCGGGCGAGCGCGATGCTCACGGGTCCGCCACGGGCGGCGGACGGCGTCGTCTCCGTACAGACGGGGTCGGTTCCTGACATGCGCGCTCCTCGGGACGGCCCTCCCGGGATCCGCGGGAGGCTCTTCCACAGATTACCTTGGCCGGCCAAGCAATGGGTTACAGTGACAACGGCCCATTTGCTTGGCCGACCACATAATGATGTGAGGGGACAGCCATGACCACCGCCTTCGACCCCATAGACCTCGCCGGGACCCGGCTCGCCAACCGCATCGCCATGGCGCCCATGACCCGCAGCCGCGCCGACGCCGGGAGCCGCACCCCCACCGCGCTCGTCGCCGAGTACTACGCCCAGCGCGCCTCCGCCGGACTCATCATCAGCGAGGGCGTCCAGCCGGTCCCCGAGGGCCAGGGCTACCCCTTCACCCCCGGACTGCACAGCCGGGAGCAGATCACCGCCTGGCGCCAGGTCACCGACGCCGTCCACGAGCGCGGCGGGCGGATCTTCGCCCAGCTGATGCACTCCGGCCGGATCGGACACCCCGACCTCCTCGACGGCGACCTCCACCCCGTCGGCCCCTCCGCCGTCGCCGCCGCCGGCAAGGTCTTCACCCCCGAAGGGCCCAAGGACTTCGCCACCCCGCGCGCACTCACCGGGGACGAGGTGCGCGAGGCGGTCACCGGCTTCGCCTCCGCCGCCCGCAACGCCGTCGAGGCCGGCTTCGACGGCGTCGAGATCCACGGCGCCAACGGCTACCTCGTGCAGCAGTTCCTCGCCTCCGGCTCCAACCACCGCACCGACGAGTGGGGCGGCCCCGTCGAGAACCGCATCCGCTTCGCCGTCGAGGTCGTGCGGGCCGTCGCCGCCGAGATCGGCCCCGAGCGCACCGGCCTGCGCGTCTCCCCGGCCAACACCTTCAACGACATCACCGAGACCGACACCGACGAGCTGTACCCCGCCCTGCTCGACGCGATCGAGCCGGTCGGCATCGCCTACCTCCACGTCCTGGAGAGCACCCCCGAGCAGCGCCCGTACGTCCTCGACCTGCGCAAGCGGTTCGCCGGCACCTTCATCCTCAACCCGGCCACCGGCGAGGCCCCGACCGGCGCCGCGTCGCTCGCCCTGATCGAGGACGGCACCACCGACCTCGTGGCCTTCGGCCGGCTCTTCCTCGCCAACCCCGACCTGCCCGCCCGGCTGCGGACCGACGGCCCCTACAACCCCTTGGACGGCGCCACCATGTACGGCGGCGACCACCGCGGCTACGTGGACTACCCGGCGCTGTAGGGCATGCCCTCCGGATCAGGCCGGGCCCGCGCACGGCGAAGGGGCGGGATTCCGGACCCCGAAAGGGGCGGGATTCCGGACCCCGGAACCCCGCCCCTCCCCGTACCGCCGATCAGGCCCACGCCTCCGTGACCGCCCGGCGCGCGCCCTCCAGGTCCACCGCACGGCCCGTCTCACCGAGCGCCGCGCCCAGGGCGGCCAGCGAGGACTGCACCGCGCCCGGCGTCGCGTCCACCCCGTAGTGGTTGACCCGGATCATCTCTCCGGCGAGCGCCCCGCCGCCCGCGATCAGCGGCAGCGACGGGTCGGCGGCCAGCGCCTTCGCCACGAGCTCCGATGCGTCCACCCCGGCCGGGGTACGCAGCGTCGTCGCGACCGGGGCCGCGTCCTCCGCCTCGTACACGTACGGCCCGAGACCGCCGCCCAGCGCCAGCGCACCCGCCCGCGTCGCCGCGGCGGCGGAGGCGTGCCGGCCCATCAGGGAGTCCAGGCCCTCCGCCTCGATCCGCTCCACACACGCCTCGAGCGCCAGCATCTCCAGCTGCGCCGGCGCGTGCAGCAGCGTCTTCCGGCCGCCGTCGATCCAGCGCTCCTTCCAGTCGAGGAGGGAGAGGTACGAGCGGCGCGGCGCGGCCGGGTTGGCGGCGAACCGCTCCCAGGCCCGCGCGCTCACCGACACCGCCGACACCCCGGCCGGCCCGCCCATCGCCTTCTGCGCGCCGATGATGCACATGTCCACGCCCCACGCGTCCGGCAGCACCGGCTCGGCGCCGATCGACGCCACCGCGTCCAGGTAGAACAGCGCGCCGTGCGCCCGTACGACCTCACCGATCTCCGCCACCGGATTGGTGTTGCCGGTCGCCGCCTCCGCGTGCACCAGGGACACGAAGTCGATCTCCGGATGCTCGGCGAGCGCCCGCTCCACCTGCTCCGCCGTCACGGCGGTGTGGAAGGGCACCTCCAGGTCGACGACGGTCGCCCCGCAGTCCCGCAGCCAGTTGCCGAAGGTCTGGCCGTACGGACCGGTGACGACGTTCAGCGCGGTCGAACCGGCCCGCGCCCCGCTGCGGATGCACCCCTCCAGGGGCAGCAGCGCCTCGCCCTGGGTGATCACCACGTCCTGCTCCGTGGAGAGCAGCGCGGCCACCCGCCGCTCGATCGACGCGAAGTGCGCGGCGGTCAGCGGGGCCAGGTCCAGGAGCGGATGTGTCACGGTCACGGCGGTGCCTTCTTCGACTCGGATTCGTGCGGGTGGAACTCCGGATCAGGGTACCGAGGGGCCCTCCCCGGCCGGGGTCCCGTCCTCGTACAGTGCAGGCATGAGTGATCACGCGGTGCTGCACGTGAAGGGACGGGTGCTCGTCGGCCCCGAGGACGTACGGGACGAACTCTGGTGCGTCGACGGGCGGATCACCTTCGACCGGCCCGCCGCCGACGCGGTCACCGTCGAGGGCTGGGTGCTGCCCGGACTCGTCGACGCCCACTGCCACGTCGGCCTCGACCGGCACGGCCCCGTCGACGAGGCCACCAGCGAGAAGCAGGCCCTCACCGACCGGGACGCGGGCACCCTGCTCATCCGGGACGCCGGCTCGCCCTCCGACACCCGCTGGATCGACGAGCGCGAGGACCTGCCGAAGATCATCCGTGCGGGCCGGCACATCGCCCGCACCCGCCGCTACATCCGTAACTACGCCCATGAGATCGAGCCCGCCGACCTCGTGGAGTACGTCGGCCGCGAGGCCCGGCGCGGCGACGGCTGGGTCAAGCTCGTCGGCGACTGGATCGACCGCGAGGCGGGCGACCTCACCGCCTGCTGGCCGCGCGCCGAGGTCGAGGCGGCCATCGCGGAGGCGCACCGGCTCGGCGCCCGCGTCACCGCGCACTGCTTCGCGGAGGACTCGCTCCGGGACCTCGTCGAGGCGGGCATCGACTGCATCGAGCATGCCACCGGGCTCACCGAGGACACCATCCCGCTCTTCGCCGAGCGGGGCGTCGCCATCGTGCCGACCCTGGTCAACATCGCGACCTTCCCGCACCTCGCGGACGGCGGTCAGCGGAAGTTCCCCCGCTGGTCGGCCCATATGCGCCGACTGCACGAGCGCCGGTACGACACCGTGCGCGCCGCCTTCGACGCGGGCATCCCGGTGTTCGTGGGCACCGACGCGGGCGGCTCCCTCGCGCACGGGCTCGTCGCCGAGGAGGTCGAGGAGCTGACCCGGGCCGGCATCCCGTCGATCGACGCGCTCGCCGCCACCGCCTGGGGGGCCAGGGCCTGGCTGGGCCGCCCGTCCCTGGAGGAGGGCGCCCCCGCCGACCTCGTCGTCTACGGCGAGGACCCGCGCGCGGACGTCCGCGTCCTCGCGGCGCCGCGCCGGGTCGTCGTCAACGGGCGGGTGACCGCCTGAATCCCACCCCTACCGGCTGAGGAACGCGAGCCGGGCCTTCTTCTCCGGGATGAAGACCTCCGGCAGGTCCACCTCGGGCAGCACGACCTCGGGGCCCAGCTCGAACCCCGCCCGCACCATCCGTGCGATCGCCTTCTCGTTGGCGGCGTCCGGATCGACCACCACCCGGGTACGGTCCCGGAGCGCGAAGGCGATGAGCGCGGAGAGCAGCCGGCCCGTCCAGCCTGGCCGCGGGACGGTGCCCGGGGCGACGAGGAGGTGCACGCCGATGTCCCCCGGCAGCGCCTCGTAGCACTCGCTGACACGGTCGGCCTCGGGGTCGTACGTCTGGAAGAGCGCGACCGGCTCGTCGTCCAGGCTGACCAGGTAGCCGTGGTGGGTGGTGAGCGAGTCGAGGTGGGCGTAGACGTCCCGGACCTGCTCGACGGTGGTGCCGACCATGCCCCAGAAGGCGGCCCGCTCCTCGTTGACCCAGCCGTGCAGGAGCGGGGCGTCGCGCTCGGGCTCGACGGGCCGGACCGTGACGGTGCCGAAGTCCTCGACACGGTGGACGTATACGGCGGTGGTCATCCCTGCTCCTTGGTGAGGTACTGCCAGTCGGTGGTGACGGGGGCGAGTTCGCCCCTCAGCCACAGGGGAAGCTGGTCGCGGTGGTGCGGGTCGCCGGGGACGCCGGACGCGCCGAACGGCACGATCCAGCCGCTCCGTTCGCGGTCGGCGAGGTCCCAGACGTAGCGGGCGGCGGAGGCGCGGGCGCTGCGGTCGGTCCACCCGGGCACGCTGGACGAGGACAGCACGCAGTCGTGGTCCCCGCCGAGTCCGGGCCATTGCGCGTCGTCGGGGTCGGGCAGCGCCTGCCAGGGCGCGAGCCGGTGCGTCACGCCCCAGGCGGCGGGCGGCTCACCGGCGCCGACCTCGTCGAGCGCCTCCCGTACGATCCGGTCGACGTCCCCGGCGGGCACGGGCCCGGCCACGAGCAGGGTCTCCAGGGCGTACGCGACGCGCGGCCCGAGGGCCAGCCAGGGCCGGAACACCTCGGGGTACGGGGCGGGTTCACGCAGCGCCTCGAAGGCCTCGTGGCCGGCGAGCCGGCGCACCACGGCACCGCGCACGGCGGCGTAGAGCCCGGCGCCGGTGCTCTCCGTGTCCATCCGCCGGTCCCAGGCGAGCAGCCGCTCCCGTACGGCGGAGGCGGCGGGGGAGAGGCCGTCGCCCGTCGCCCCGGGGCCGCCCGCCCGCGCCACCGCGGCGAGGAGTCGGGCCGCCGACGCGTTGTCGGTGTCCCGGTGGACGGCGGCCGTGGTCTCCGGGGTCCACTCCGCCGAGGCGCCGAGCAGCGCGTCGATCCGGGCCGCGCGGTGCGGCGGCGCGAACTCGATGCCCAGGGGCGCGGCCAGGCCCCGGGCGTTGGCCATCACGGCGTGGCCGCGCACCTCGGCGCGGGGCAGCGGCGCCGGAGCGTCCTGCCAGGCGTGCGCCGGGTCCCAGGCGGGCACGATCCGCAGGGAGTTGGCCCGGTCCCGTACGGGTACGTGGCCGGCGACCCGGTGCAGCAGACCGCCCCGGGTGTCGGCGGCCAGGACGACGTTCACCGGCTCGACCCAGCCGTCGAGGGCCGCGTCCACGTCGGCGACGGTCCGGGCGCGCAGCAGCGCGGGCAGGACGCCGAAGCCGAGCTCGCCGGTGACGCGCGGCGGGTACCGGAGGCTGACAGCCTCCCCGTGTGCGCGGCCCTCCTCGGATCCGTCCTCGGGCTCGTCGTCGACGCCGATGATCACCGGGCCCCGGTCCGTCTCGACCACCTCGACCACGACCGGCTCCCCGCCCGCGACCTCGATCGTCTCGGTGTGCGCGGCCGCCGGGCGCCAGCCCTCGGGGCCGTAGGCCTCCACCCCGCCGTCCGGGAGGCGCCGCAGCCGCTCCCGGTAGAGGTCCTGGTAGTCCGCCATGGCGTTGGTGATCGCCCAGGCCACCGGTCCCGTGTGGCCGAAGTGGGCGAGCCCGGGGATGCCGGGGACGGCGATGCCCACCACGTCGTACGCGTCGCAGGCGAGCCGGATCTGCTGGTAGACGCCGGGCGCCTCGATGAACCGGTGCGGGTCGCCGGCCACCAGGGCCGCCCCGCTCGCGGTCCGCTCGCCCGCGACCAGCCAGCCGTTGGAGCCGGCGGTCCCGGGCCCGTCGGTCGCGAAGAGCTCCGTCCACTCCTCGCCGAGCCGCCGGGCGACCTCCTCGCGCCACAGCTTGGTGGGGAAGCCGGCGAACAGGATGTGGGTCGAGAGCCAGACGGCGAGCGGGGTCCACGGCTCCCACCGTCCGGGCACGAGGCCGGTCTCCGCGAACTCGGGTGCGCGCCGCGCCCCCTCCGCCAGGCCGTCGTTGACCCCGTCCACGTACGCGCGTACCCACGCGGCCGTCCGCGCGTCCTCGCGTGCGAGCTTCTCGAAGCAGCGCCGGGCGGTGTCCGCGATCCGGGAGCGGCGGGCGAAGGTGTCCCAGCCGAGTTCGGCGGCGCCGAGGAAGGCGGCCGTGGTGCCCTGGGCCCGGTGCCGTTCGACCTCCAGCTGCCAGGCCCGGTCGCGGGCGGTGACCCGGCCCTGCGCGAAGGCGAGTTCGTCCGGGTCCGCGGCGCGCAGATGAGGGACGCCCCAGGCGTCCCGGTAGACCTCGATGCTCACGGAGACCCCGATCCCGTCCATGTTCGCTGCGATTTTCTTAGGTTAGGCTGACCTAAATAATCTACAGGAGTTCAGGGGTGGGGATCGCGGTGGGTCACGGTTGGCAGGGTGCCGTTCTCAAGCTGATGCGCGGCAAGGACTTCACGTTCACCGTGACGGGCGCCGAGCAGGTCACGGAGGACTACCGCCGGGTGCACTTCACGGACGGCGGCCTGTTCGCCACCGCCGGAGTCCACCCGACGATGTGGGTACGGATCTGGTTCGACGCCGGAGGCAAGCCGCACCAGCGCGCCTACACCCTGGTCGACCCGGACGCGGAGGCCGGCACGTTCAGCCTGGAGTTCGCCCTCCACGACGGCGTCGCCAGCCACTGGGCCCGCACCTGCGCCCCCGGCGACACGGTCGACGCGACCCTCCAGGGCACCGGCTTCGAGACCCCCGACCCGCTTCCGAGCCGGCTGCTCGTCGTCGGCGACCCGGCCTCCCTGCCCGCCGTCAACTCGCTGCTCGACGCGCTTCCGGGCGTCCCGGCCACCATCTGGTTCGAGACCCAGCACGCCTCGGACGAGGACCTGCCGGTACGGCTCGACGCGGCGCGGCACGAACTGCGCCGGGTGCCCCGCCGGGACGGCGGCGCCGACCTCGTCGCCCGGGTGAAGGCCGAACTCCCCGCGCTCGCCGACCCCACCTCGTACGTCTGGATCGCCTGCGACACCGCGACCACCCGCACCCTCGCCACGTACGCGCGCAAGGAGCTCGCCCTGCCCAAGGAGCGCGTCCACGCGCTCGGGTATTGGCGCGCGAGCTGAACGCACCGCGTTGACGATCCGTTACCCCGGCGGAGTGCGGATCGTTCTCACCTTTCCCGCGCGCCCCCGCTCCCGCCCGCTCGTGCGAGAGACGCGGGGCGCCGGTGAACGGTTGTGCCGAAAAAAATCGAATATGAACACGGAAACCCCCCTTTGGAGTGAACTCACGTCAGGCGACTGCCGGTTCACTCTCCGTGCGTAAAGATTCCGGTGTCTCAAGTCGCCGAGGCCGCGCCGACCCACCGTCCCCGTGGTGAGCGGCAGGCGACGCCATGTCTCTTGTGGGGGTTCCACCACCTTGAACAGCAACACCTTCCGCCTGCCCGTACGCCGTACTGCCGCCGCCGCGACCGTCGCCGCCCTGACCGTCGGCCCCGTGCTCCTCGTGGCCCCGGCGGCGCACGCCACGGGCGACGAAGGACGCGCCACCGCCGTCGTCCTGCGGACCGCCCTGGACGTCTCCCTCGTCGGCAAGACGGTCGACGTGCCCGTGCGCGCCTCCCTCAACGAGGTCAAGGCGCCGGAGACCGAGAGCGAGACCGCGCTCTCCGTGAAGGTGCAGGGAGCCGAGGGCGGCAAGCCGATCGACATCCTCGCCGCCGACGTGGCCACCTCGAAGGCCACCGTGGACGAGGAGAAGGCCGAGGGGTACGTCAACCTCGTCAAGGCGCGGGTGCACGTCCCCGGCCTCCCGCTGCTCTCTCTCATCGAGGTCGAGAAGGTCACGTCCAAGGCGCTGTGCGAGGTCGGCGAGCGGCCCGTCGCCGAGTCCGACGTCCTGGGCCATGTGACGGTCTTCGGCAAGAAGACCAGCCTGTCCACCGGCGGCCGGACCCAGGTCGCCGTGCCCGGCATCGGCCAGGTCACCCTGGATCTCTCCCGTACCTCCACGACCTCCCGTACCGCCGCGGCGACGGCGCTCGAACTCAAGGTGGAGGTCGACCCGCTGAAGCTCGGCGTGGCCGAGGTCAACGGCACCGTGACGCTCGCAGAGGCGACCTGCGAGACGCCCAAGGGCACGGCCCCGACCGAGAAGCCCACGCAGAAGCCCACCGAGAAGCCGACCGAGCGGCCCACGGCGAAGCCGACCGAGAAGCCCACGCAGCAGCCCTCGGTCAAGCCGAGCGACGCCGGGGGCATCAAGACCGACAACGGCGGCACCACGCCCACCGAGAACCTCGCCGAGACCGGCGGCAGCTCCACCACCCCGTACATCGCGGCCGGAGCGCTCGCCCTCGTCGTGGCCGGCGGCGGCGCCCTCGCACTGACCCGCTCGCGCGCCCGCTCCCGAGGCTGACGGCCCGAGGGGGACGGAGCCGAGGGGCGGGGGTGGCTCCGGCGGGGGCGGGAGACACCTCCGGGGCGGGCGACGGTGACGACCTCGCCCTCCCCGGACCTGCCCGGCACCCGCCGTCAACCGCCCATCAGCAGAGCCTGGTCGAGGGCCTGCAGGAAGCGGTTCGTCGTCGCCCGGTCCCGCACCGCGAGCCGCAGCCAGTTCCGGTCGAGCCCCGGGAACGTGTCGCCCCGGCGAGCCGCGAAGCCCAGCGACCGCAGCCGCTCCCGCACCACGTCCGCCCCGTCGATCCGGAGCAGCACGAAGGGGCCCTCCGACCCCTCCACCGTCCGCACCTCGTCGAACTCCGCGAGCCCGGCCAGCAGATGCGCCCGCTCCACCCCGATCCGGTGCGCCGCGTGCTCGGCCTCCGCGAGCGCCACCCGCGACATGCACGCCTCCGCCGCCACCAGGGCCGGCGTCGACACCGGCCACAGCGGCTGGGCCCGCTCCAGGGCCGCGACGGTGTCCGGCTCGGCCAGTACGTACCCGATCCGCAGCCCGGCGAGCCCCCACGTCTTGGTGAGGCTGCGCAGCACCACGAGACCCGGTACGTCGGTGCGCCCGGCCAGTGACTCGCGCTCGCACGGCACCGCGTCCATGAACGCCTCGTCCACCACCAGGATCCGGCCAGGGCGGGCGAGCGCGGCGATCGAGGCGGCGGGGTGCAGCACGGACGTCGGGTTCGTGGGGTTCCCGACCACCACCAGATCCGCGTCTTCGGAGACCGCCGCCGGATCCAGCCGGAAACCGTCCTCCTCGCGCAGCAGCACCCTGCCCACGTCGTGACCGGCGTCCCGCAGCGCCGCCTCCGGCTCGGTGAACTGCGGATGCACCACCACGGGTCTCCGCACCGGCAGCGCCCGGGCGAGCAGCACGAAGGCCTCCGCCGCGCCGGCCGTGAGCAGCACCCGGTTCGACGGCAGGTCGTGCCGCTCGGCGACCGCCGCCCGCGCGGCCCGGCCGTCGGGATAGGCGGCGAGTCCGGTCAGGGAGTCGGCGATGCGCTCCCGCAGCCAGTCCGGTGGGGTGTTCGTCCGGACGTTGACCGCCAGATCGATGAGTTTGTCGTCCCGGACCTCGGCGTCACCGTGGTGGCGAAGGTCGTGGGCGTCGGTATGCGTATGCATGTCCATGGCCGCCGTCGTGTGGGGGGTGGGGATGGTGGGGGGTGAGCCAGGCTCGCCTGCGATGTACCCGTGCGCCAGGGGCAACAACCGTACGCCTGAGGCGTCTTCGTTCGGACGAAACGGGACGGAAGCGGCGAGGGCGCACGTTACGCGCCGGGATTTCCGCTTCGGCACGAGAAGGACGGCCCCGCCGAGGGCCCTGCGTACGCCCCCGCCGACGGCACCCCCACGCGCGCGCGTGCCCCCGTCGCTCTCCGCGTCGCTCGCCGCCGCCGACGCCGCAAGCAGCGCCGCCGCCTCCGCCACCGACGCCGTGCCCGTCGCCGCCAGCGGCAGCGCCGACGGATGCGGTACGGACACGGCCGCCAGCTCCCCGGCCGCGAACGCCCGTACGGGCACGCCGAGAAGCGCTGCCGCCCCCGCGAGTCCCGGTTCCGCCGCCCGCGCGTCGAGCGTGGCGAGCGACCGGACGTCCGCGCGCGTCAGCCCCGCCTCCCGCAGGACCGCGTCGACCAGGGCGAGTACCTCGTCCACCAGGGCACCCGGCCGGGCCCCGACACCGAGGTGCGCGGACGGCCCCGGATCCGGTACCAAAGCCCCATGGCTGTGGTCGTCGCGCTCGGCGCGTTCCTCATGACGCTCTTCGGCGGCTGGGTCGCGGGGCGCGTCACCGACCGGCGCCACCTCGTCCTCGGTCTCGCCGGCGGACTCATGCTCGGCGTCGTCGGACTCGACCTGCTGCCGGAGGCACTGGAGGCCGCGGGCGCCCCGGTCTTCGGCGTCCCGGAGGCCCTGCTGCTCTTCGTCGGCGGCTTCCTCTTCGCCCACGTCGTGGAACGCCTCCTCGCCGTCCGCCGTGCGGCACACGGGGTCGGAGCCGACGAGAGGGTCCCGCAGGTCGGCCTCACCGCGGCCGCGGCGATGGTCGGCCACAGCCTCATGGACGGCATCGCCCTCGGCGCCGCCTTCCAGGTCGGCGGCGGCATGGGCGCCACCGTCGCCGTCGCCGTCATCACCCACGACTTCGCCGACGGCTTCAACACGTACACGATCACGAGCCTTTACGGGAACGCGCGCCGCAGGGCCGTCGGGATGCTCGTCGCGGACGCCCTCGCCCCGATCGTCGGCGCCGCCTCCACCCTGCTGTTCACCCTTCCGGAGGAACTTCTCGGCAGCTATCTCGGTTTCTTCGGCGGCGCCCTGCTGTATCTGGCGGCCGCCGAGATCCTGCCGGAGGCCCACCACGAACACCCCGCCCGTTCCACCGTGCTGTGCACGGTGGCGGGCGTGGCCTTCATCTGGCTCGTGGTGGGCGTCTCCGGCGGCTGACCTCACGCGACCGGACCGCCCGCGGACCGCTCGACGCACTGCTCGACGAACCGCGCGGCCACCTCGGGGGTGCCCGCCCAGTGCGTGTGCACGTAACTGGCGTGCACACCCCCCTGGACGAAGCCCTCCACGCGCCGCTCCGGCTGCCGCAGCCCCCAGGCGGCCTGCGCCCCGGCGCCCGGCTCGATCACCGTGCGGTGGAACTCGTGCCCCCGCATCCGCGCCCCGGCGGGGGCGAGCACGCTGTCGCTGACGGCGACGGCGTCCCGGTACCCGAGCGTGAGGCGCGAGGACATCCGCGCGTCCGCGTCGAGCACCCCGCACATGGGCGTGCCGTCGAGCGACCGCGCCAGGTACAGCAGCCCGGCGCACTCGGCGGCGATCGGCGCCCCGGAGGCGGCGAGCTCGGCGACGGCCTTCCGCAGCGGCTCGTTGGCGGACAGCTCGGCCCCGTACATCTCAGGGAACCCACCCCCGATGACAAGCCCACTCGTCCCCTCGGGAAGCGCCTCGTCCCGCAACGGATCAAAGACGACGACCTCAGCACCCGCAGCGGTCAGCAACTCGGCATGCTCGGCATACGAGAACGTGAAAGCGGCCCCACCGGCAACGGCGACCACCGGTGTGGGCATACGTTCCGCCGGGGCGATGGGGGATTGGGGGAGGGTGGGCACACCGGGACCACCGGCGTGCAGCCGCTCCCCGACCTCAGCCACCCACGGCTCGACGTGCAGCTCGGGCGCGCTACGCGCAAGCGCAAGCAGCGCCTCAAGGTCACAACCGGCCCGAACCTGCTCCGCCTGCGCCGCCACCGCCGCCACCGCCGCCGCCTGCCGCTCGGCAACAGGGACCAAGCCCAGGTGCCGCGACGGCGTCGCCACGGCCGGCGCCCGCCGCAACACCCCCAGCACCGGCACCCCCGACTCCCCGAGCGCCTCCCGCAACAGATGCTCGTGCCGATCCGTCGCGACCTTGTTGAGGATCACGCCCCCGATCCGCACCTCCGGATCCCACGACGCGAACCCGTGCACGAGCGCCGCGACCGACCGCGACTGCGACGACGCGTCGACGACGAGCACCACCGGCGCCTTGAGGAGCTTCGACACCTGCGCGGTGGAGGCCAGCTCGCCCTGGTCGGCGGCCCCGTCGTACAGGCCCATCACCCCCTCGACCACGGCCAGGTCGCAGCCGCGCGCCCCGTGCTCGAAGAGCGGCGCGACCAACCCCGTACCGCACATGTACGCGTCGAGGTTGCGGCCCGGCCGGCCGGTCGCCAGGGCGTGGTAGCCGGGGTCGATGTAGTCCGGGCCGACCTTGTGCGGGGAGACGGCGAGCCCACGGCCGGCGAACGCGGCCATCAGGCCGGTCGCGACCGTGGTCTTGCCCGCGCCCGACGAGGGCGCGGCGATGACGAGACGTGCTACCACTCGATGCCCCGCTGGCCCTTCTGACCGGCGTCCATCGGGTGCTTGACCTTGGACATGTCGGTGACGAGGTCCGCGAAGTCGACGAGCTCCTGCGGCGCGTTGCGGCCGGTGATGACGACGTGCTGGTGCCCGGGACGGTCGCGGAGCACCTCCACGACCTCCTTGACGTCGATCCAGCCCCAGTGCAGCAGGTACGCGAACTCATCGAGGACGTAGAACGTGTAGCGCTCCTCGGCGAGGTCCCGCTTGACCTGCTCCCAGCCCTCGCGGGCCTTCTCCTCGTGCGACTGCTCGCCCTCGGCGACCTCGCGCTGGATCCAGGACCAGCCCTCACCCATCTTGTTCCAGGTGACGGTGCCGCCCTTGCCGGTCTCGCCGAGCGCCTTGAGGGCGTTCTCCTCGCCGACCTTCCACTTCGCGGACTTCACGAACTGGAACACCCCGATCGGCCAACCCTGGTTCCAGGCGCGCAGCGCCATGCCGAACGCGGCGGTGGACTTCCCCTTGCCGACGCCCGTGTGCACCATCACCAGTGCGCGGTTGCGGCGCTGGCGGGTGGTGAGACCGTCGTCGGGTACGACGGTCGGCTGTCCCTGCGGCATTAAGCGGCCCTCCTGGCAGTGGTCTTGTGGTGTCCCTGGACGTCTCTGACGAGGCCGGCGATCGAGTCGGCGCGCAGCTCGTCCAAGGTGACGGCGGTGCCGCCGAGTTCGCGTGCGAGTTCCCCGGCGAGCCCGAGCCGTACCGGTCCGGTCTCGCAGTCCACGACGACGGCCGCGGTGCCCTCGGAGGCGTGCAGCCGCGCCGCGCGGGCCGCGAGCGCGACCGGGTCGGCGCCGCCGCCGGTGGCCCGACCGTCGGTCACGACGACGAGCAGCGGGCGGCGCGAGGGGTCCCTGAGCCGCTCGACCCGCAGGACGTCATGGGCCTTGAGGAGCCCGGCCGAGAGCGGGGTACGGCCGCCGGTCGGGAGCTTCTCCAGGCGGGCGGCGGCCGCGTCGACGGACGAGGTCGGCGGCAGCGCGACCTCGGCGCCACGGCCCCGGAAAGTGATCAGACCGACCTTGTCGCGCCGCTGATAGGCGTCGAGCAGCAGGGACAGGACGGCGCCCTTGACGGCGCTCATCCGCTGCCGGGCCGCCATCGAACCGGAGGCGTCCACGGCGAACAGCACCAGGTTCCCCTCCCGCCCCTCCCGGGTCGCCTGCCGCAGGTCGTCCCGCCGGACCACGAGCCCGGGACCGGTCCGGCCGCGCGCCTTCTGGTGCGGGGCGGCGGCCTGCACGGTCGCGGCCAGGTGCAGCTTGGTCAGCGCGCCCCGGGGGCGTACGGATCCGGTGGTACGGCCGTGTTCGGTACGGGCCCGGGAGCGGCGCCCGGCCGCGCCCTCGCCGAGACCGGGCACGCTGAGCACCTTCGTACGGAAGGGCTCGGCGGCCTTGACGGCGGCACGCTCGCCGGCGCCGGAGCCCTGCGGGGCGGGCGCGTTCTCCGGCGTGGGGGCGTTCTCCGGCGCCTCGGCGGACTCGGGCGCGGGCCCGTCAGGCCCGTCACCCTGCGGCGGAACCCCGCCACCGCCACCGTCAGGCCCCCCATCCCCAGGCCCGTCCGGCTCGGGCTCGGGCTCGTCGCCATCGCCCTTGAACTGCTCCAGGGTCTCGTCGAGCTTGTCCTCGTCGAGGCCCGGCGCGTCGAAGGGCGAGCGTCGCCGGCGGTGGGGGAGGGCGAGCAGCGCGGCCTGCCGTACGTCGTCGGAGGTGACGTCTGTGCGTCCCGCCCACGCGGCGAGCGCGGTCGCGGTACGGGCCATGACGATGTCGGCGCGCATGCCGTCCACCTCGAACGCGGCGCAGGTCGCGGCGATCTGGAGCAGGACCGCGTCCCCGAGCGCCACCTGCGGCAGCAGGGCGCGGGCGGCGGCGATCCGGCCGCGCAGTTCGGCCTCCTCGCCCGCCCAGCGCGCGGCGAACGCGGCCGGGTCGTCCTCGAAGGCGAGCCGTCGGCGGACGACCTCGACGCGCTGCTCGGGCTCGCGCGAGGCGGCGACCTCCACGGTGAGGCCGAACCGGTCGAGCAACTGGGGCCGCAGTTCGCCCTCTTCGGGGTTCATGGTCCCGACGAGCAGGAAGCGGGCGGCATGCCGTACGGAGACGCCCTCACGCTCGACGTACGAGGAGCCCATGGCGGCGGCGTCGAGCAGGAGGTCGATGAGGTGGTCGTGGAGCAGGTTGACCTCGTCGACGTACAGGATGCCGCGGTGCGCGTCGGCGAGGAGCCCGGGCTCGAAGGCCTTCACGCCCTCGGCGAGCGCCCGCTCGATGTCGAGCGCGCCGACGAGCCGGTCCTCGGAGGCCCCGACGGGCAGCTCGACCATCCGCGCGGCCCGCTCGGCCCCGGGGCCGTCGTCGTGCGGTCCGTCGGGGCAGCGGGGGTCGGGCGAGCCGGGATCACAACTGAACCGGCAGCCCGGCACGACGGGCACGGCCGGCAGCAGATCGGCGAGCGCCCGGACGGCGGTGGACTTGGCGGTCCCCTTCTCCCCCCGCACGAGCACACCGCCCACGGCGGGGCTCACCGCGTTCAGCAGCAGGGCAAGCCGCAGATCGTCCATGCCGACAACGGCGGTGAACGGATACCGGGTGCTCATCGGTGGGTCACTCCTTCGGATTGCTGATGTGCGGACGACGGCCCGCGGCCGCCGACGGCGAGAGACCGACCACAGGGGCCACCCGCACTGTTCTCGTCCTGCCGCACGGGTGGTCCGGGTGGGAACCCCAGCCCGGCCGCAGGCCGGGCGCACCCCCACCGGCCCACGCCCGCGCCCACGCCCGCGCCCCGACCTCGGCCCGCACCGAGCACGCCCCCGCTCACGGCGCCCCCGGCGGCACGAACGGCAGCCCCGCCGGGGCCCCCTCCTCGATCAGCCGCAGCAGCGCGTCCGTGTCCGCGTGCTCCTCGATCAGGTCCCCGAGCCGGTCCAACTGCTCCTCCCGCAGCGCCCCGAACGACGTGTCCGGCGCGGGCACGAACCGCCGCCCGGACGCCGTCGCGACCTCCCGCAGGAACGCCCGCCGGAACCCGTCGCTCTCCAGCGAGCCGTGCCAGTGCGTGCCCCAGACCGCGCCGACCCGGCACCCGTCGAGGAACGGCTCCCCACCCTCCACAGAGGCGACCCCGTGGTGGATCTCGTACCCCTCCACCCGCTCCCCGAGCGCCTCACCGACCGGCCGCTCCAGGGTCTTCTCGCGCGCGAACCGGACCCGTACGGGCAGCAGCCCGAGCCCGTCGACGGCGCCCGCCCGCGACTCGACCTCGTCCTCGATGTGCTCGCCGAGGACCTGGAAGCCGCCGCAGATGCCGAGCACCGGCCGTCCCTCGGCCGCGCGCCGGGCCAGCTCGTCCGCCAGACCCCGCTCCCGCAGCCAGGCGAGCGCCGCCACCGTCCCGCGTGTGCCGGGCACGACGACGAGGTCCGCGTCGACGAGCTCCTCGGGCCGGTCGACGAACCGAACCACCACACCCGGCTCGGCCGCCAGCGCGTCGACGTCCGTGAAATTGGACATCAGCGGTACGGCGCAGACGGCGACCCGCAGGACGTCCGCGCCGACCGGCGGCGCCACGACCGACTCCCGGACCGTGCCGCGCAGCGAGACCCGCAGCCCGTCCTCCTCGTCGATGCCGAGCCCGTGCGCGTACGGCAGGACGCCGAAGGTCCGGCGCCCGGTGAGGCCGTACAGCATGTCGAGCCCGGGTTCGAGCAGGGTCACATCGCCCCGGAACTTGTTCACCAGATAGCCCGCGACCAGCGACTGGTCCTCGGGCGAGAGCAGCGCCGTCGTGCCGAAGAACTGTGCGAAGACCCCGCCCCGGTCGATGTCGCCGACCACGACCACGGGCAGCTTCGCGGCCCGTGCGATGCCCATGTTCACGATGTCGGTGCGCCGCAGGTTGATCTCGGCCGGGCTGCCCGCGCCCTCGCAGATCACCGCGTCGTACGTGCTCCGCAGCTCCTCCAGGCACGCGAGGACCGGCTCGAACAGCTCCTTCTGCCGCCCCCCGTGGTAGCCACGCGCGCTCAGCTCGCCCACCGGTTTGCCCATCAGGACGACCTGGCTGGAACGGTCGCTGCCCGGCTTGAGCAGCACCGGGTTCATCAGCGCGGTCGGCTCGACGCGCGCGGCCTGCGCCTGCATGGCCTGGGCACGGCCGATCTCCGCGCCCTCCCTCGTCACGAAGGAGTTGAGGGACATGTTCTGTCCCTTGAACGGCGCCACCTTCAGGCCCTTGCGGACCAGCCAGCGGCAGATGCCGGCCGTCACGACGCTCTTGCCGGCGTCGGACGTGGTCCCGGCGACGAGCAGCCCCCCACCCCTCATGCGTTCCTCCGCTTCCACGCGCTCACGATCAGCCGGCCGCCCACGCAGGCGGCCAGGGTCAGTCCGGTGACCCGGCGGGACAGCTGGACCGCCCGGTCGATGTCGGCGACCTCGACGGGCCGCCCCTCCCCGTTGAGCACCGGCCGGTGTTCGACCCGGCCGCCGTACGAGAGCGTCCCCCCGAGCCGTACGCCGAGCGCGCCCGCGAAGGACGCCTCCACCGGGCCGGCGTTGGGGCTCGGGTGCTTCGGGGCGTCCGCCCGCCAGGCCCGTACGGCCCCGCGCGGATCGCCGCCCGCCACCGTCGCGAGCGCGGCCGTCAGCCGGGCACCGGGCCAGCCGGCCACGTCGTCGAGCCGGGCCGAGGCCCAGCCGAAGCGGCGGTGGCGGGGCGACTTGTGGCCGACCATCGCGTCCAGGGTGTTGACGGCCCGGAAGCCGAGCAGGCCGGGCACGCCCGCGACCGCGCCCCAGAAGAGGGCGCCGACGACGGCGTCGGAGGTGTTCTCGGCGACCGATTCGACGACCGCGCGGGCCATCGCGGGCCCGTCAAGGGACTGCGGGTCGCGCCCGCACAGGTGCGGAAGGCGTTCCCGGGCCACTTCGAGGTCCCCGGCGGCGAGCGCGCCGCCGATCGCGCGGGCCTCCCGGCCCAGGGTCGTACCGCCGACGACGGCCCAGACGGAGACCGCGGTCAGCGCCGCGGAGGCGGCCGGCCGGTTCCGTACGGTCCGTGCGGCGAGCGCGCCGAGGGCGGCGGTGGAGCCGGCGCAGACGGCGGTGTGCAGGGCGCCCCAACCGCGGTGGTCGCGGTGGAGCCGCTGTTCGACCGCGGCGGCCGCCCGGCCGAAGGCGGCGACGGGATGTCCACGGCGGGGGTCTCCGACGAGCAGGTCGGCGGCGAGACCGGCGGCCGCGCCCCACGCGAAGACGCCGGGGGATCGGAAGGGACGGAAGGGTCTGCGGCCGCGGCCGGGCATGGCGCATGTCCTCACTCAGGGTCCGCGCCCTGGATCGACGTGACCGGCGGCGAGAGTTCCTGACTCCCGGACCCTTCGGATCCGGTCACAGTGGCGGGACCGCGCCGGATTCGCACCGGACTTCCTCTACTGCCGCCGTAATGGCCTCGGCAGTCCACCACGCCCGGGAACAGCCGTCAACTCACCCTTGACCTGCACCGCGTCACTGTGCGAAGCACCACAAACACGACGGCCGGGCGGCCCGTACCCGAAGGTACGGACCGCCCGGCCGAGGGGCCGCGGGACCGTCAGACGACGATCAGGTAGATGCCGTACGCCACGGCCGCGAGGCACAGGGCGAAGCAGGCGTAGGCGCCGGTGCGGGCCAGGGCGGCGGAGCCTCCCTGGGCGGCGGCCTGCTCCTGCTTGGAGAGGCCGATGATGCCGAGGGTGAAGAGGCCCACCAGGGCTACGGTCGCCGCGAGGCTGACTCCGAAGACGGAGCCGAGGGCTGCCCAGTCGATCTTCATGTCGTTCGTTCCTTACACCGCTGCGGCGGGGGCCTGGGGAGCGGCCGGGTCGGTGGGAACCGGCGCGGGGATGGTGGTCTTGAGGTCCTCGTCCGCGACGGCGGCGAAGGAGCCGGCCGTGGGCGGCGGGGTGACGGCCGCCATGGCGGTGGTCACCACACCCGCGGGCTCGGCGTCGAGGTCGTCGGCGGTGACGTTGTGGTGGTCGACCGGCTTGCGGCGGGACAGCGACCAGATGACGGCCGAACCGCCGACCAGGAGGACCGCGACGGCGGCGATGCCCCAGGGGCCCTGCTTGGTGAGGAACTCGGCACCGGCGCCGACCAGGCCCGCGGCGGGCAGGGTCAGACCCCAGGCGACGAACATCCGGGTCGCGGTGGACCAGCGGACGACACCGCCCTTGCGGCCGAGGCCCGCGCCCATCACGGCACCCGAGCAGGACTGGGTGGTGGAGAGGGAGAAGCCGAGGTGCGAGGAGGCCAGGATGACCGTCGCGGCGCTGGTCTGGGCGGCGAAGCCCTGCTGCGGCTGGAGGTCGGTGAGGCCCTTGCCCATGGTGCGGATGATGCGCCAGCCGCCGAGGTAGGTGCCGAGGGCGATCGCGACACCGGCGGCGACGATGACCCAGAGGGGCGGGTTCGAGCCGGGCGCGACGACGCCCTGGGTGACGAGCGCCAGGGTGATGATGCCCATCGTCTTCTGGGCGTCGTTGGTGCCGTGGGCGAGGGAGACGAGACCGGCGGAGGCGATCTGGCCGACCCGGTAGCCCTTGGCGGTGTGCTTCTCGTCGGTCTTCGCACCGATCTTGTACGTCAGCCTGGTGGCCAGCATCGCGGCGAGACCGGCGACGAGCGGCGCGGCGATCGCGGGGATGAGGACCTTGGTGACGATGGTCGGGCCGTTGACCGCGGACCAGCCGGCCGACATGACCGCGGCGCCGATGAGGCCGCCGAAGAGGGCGTGGGACGAGCTGGACGGCAGGCCCAGGAGCCAGGTCAGCAGGTTCCACAGGATGGCGCCCACGAGCGCCGCGAAGATCACTTCTGTGCGAATGCCCTCTTCGTTGATGATCCCGCCGGAGATCGTCTTGGCGACCTCCACGGACAGGAACGCGCCGACGAGGTTCAGCACGGCGGACATGGCCACCGCCGTCTTCGGTTTGAGAGCACCGGTCGAGATGGTCGTGGCCATCGCGTTGGCGGTGTCGTGGAAACCGTTCGTGAAATCGAACACGAGAGCTGTCACGACCACAATGGCGAGCAGCAGCGTGATGTGTTCCATTTACCCAGGCAATCGTTTGACGTCAGTGGCTAGCCGAACGTAGGCAACCTGAGTGAACGGAAGGTGAACTGGGTCCGGCGTTGTGGTGACCCGATCCGGTGTCAAGGGATTCCGCTTACGGTCCCGGCGGGCGAGCTGTCCACGATGCGGTCACCCCGCAACCCCGGGTAATCCCGGCCTTCACCGGGCACATGCGACCTGCCCCGGTTCCTCCCCGGCCGCCCCGTTCCGCTCCCTGGACCGCACCACCCGACCGGGCGACCCCGCGGACGAGACCCATGTCACTCGCCGGAGTGGCCCGAGGGGCCCTCGCGTCCTTCCCGGAATGGCCGGAAGAAGTCCCTGCCCGGCCCCGGCCGGGTCCGCCCGGTGGCAGGCCGCCCCCACCCTGCCGACACTGGGAGCGTGCGCCCGGCTACAGCGACGGCAGCGGCCGTCACCACCCTGCTCGGTGTCGGCGCGGTCGCGGTCGCGGCCGGCCGGTACGCCAGCGACGCCGCCCTCAAGGCGCCGTCCGGACCATCCCTGCCCGGGGACCCACGCCTCACCGTGCACGCCACCGGCGCCGAGCGGATCACCCTCACCCGCAGCCTCGCCTCGCTGCGCCCCGGCACGTACGGACTCGAGGGCCCCGACCTGCACGCCGTCGTCGGCCCCGTCCTCGAACGGGTCCCCCACACCGCCGACACCGTCGTCCGGCGTCTGGAACGGGTCGAACTCGGCGCGCTCGGCCCCGGCGCCCGCGTCCGGTTCACCCCCCAGCTGCACCGCGGCACACCGCTCGGCGCCCTCGGGCTCGCCCACGAGGACGTCGAGATCCCCGGCGAGCTCGGCCCCCTGCCCGCGTGGCTGGTGCCAGGACCCCGCCCCACCTGGGTGATCGCCCTGCACGGCCTCGGCACCACCCGCGAGCATCCGCTGAACGTCGTCCCCTTCTACGCGCGCCGCAGGATCCCCGTCCTCGTCCCCGCCTACCGCGGCGACGAAGGGGCGCCCGCCACCCCGGACGGCCTGGCCCGGTTCGGCGACTCCGAATGGCGCGACGTCGACGCCGCCATCCGCTACGCGATCCGCCGGGGCGCGGCCACCGTCGTCCTGCACGGCTGGGGGACCGGGGCCTCGATGGCCCTGCGCGCCGCCGCCGAGTCGGGGGTGCGCGACCGGATCGCCGGCCTCGTCCTCGACTCCCCGGTCCTGGACTGGGAGGCCACCCTCCGCAACCTCGCCGCGGCCCGGCACGTCCCGGCCCCGCTGCTCCCGCTCGCCGTCCGCGCCGCCCAGGGCAGGACCGGACCGCACGGCGACCTGCTCAGGGCCGCCTCCGCGCCCGGCGCCCTGCGCGTCCCGGTCCTCCTCCAGCACGGCCCCGACGACACCATCGCCCCCTGGGAGCCGTCCCTCGAACTCGCCGCCCGCCGCCCCGACCTGGTCTCCCTCCAGACGGTGCGGCAGGCCCCGCACGCGGCCATGTGGAACGCGAACCCCGTCCGCTACGAGGAGTCCCTGCGCCGCTTCCTCACCCCGCTCCTCTAGAACCTCCGCATCACCTCCTCCCGGGCCCGCCTCCGCGCCCGCCCAGGGCCCGTTCCGGCGGCCCGGCCGATTCCGATTGGGCTTTCGGGCCGTCAGCGGGAAGACTGCTCCCGTGACGTCTCGAAAGCCCGATGAACCATTGGCGCGCAACTCCAGACTCCGACTCGTCCGCCCACGGGCGCTCGCCACCGCCCGACGGGCCGTGACGACCCGGCGCACCCGGCCGGCGCCGCGGCCGCCCGAGGGCACTCCGCCCCGCGCGGAACTCGCCCGCCAGGCCCGGCACGTCCTCGCCGACGCCGTACGGATCGCCCGCTGGGCCGCCGTCGAGCGCGGCGCCGAAGCGGCCGCCCGCACCGGCCACGGGCCCGTCACCGCCCAGGAACGGGCCGCGGCCGCACTGGACCTGACGCCCGGCCAGGTCCGCGCCGGCTGGGACCGCGCCCGCCTCGCCGGGCTCGTCGAGCTCCACGGCGGCACCGCACGCCCCGGCTGGCGGCTGCACGCCTGGGACCGCGACGACTCCGCCGTCCTGCGCGGCTGGGTCGCCCTCTTCGACGCCTGGTCCCTGGTCCACCCGGCGCCCGAGGACGTCCGGCCGAGCGCCGTCGCCGAGGTCGTCGAAGCCGTCCCGCAGGTGCTCTCGCTGCTCCAGCTCTCCCAGGGCCCGGTCCTCGTCCCCGCCCTCCTCGACCTGCTCGGCCAGCGCGTCGAGGAGCTGCGCGAGGAGCGCTGCGAGGTCCCGGCCGCCGACCCGGCGTCCGAGGCCGCGGGCGCCCCCGGCGCGGACCACGGCACGGACGGGCTCCCCGCCCTCCTCGACTGGGCGCTCGAAGGCCTGGCGGCCGTCGGCGCGCTCACCCTCGACCCCGGCGCGGAGGGGCGCCACGCCACCCTGACCCCGCTCGGCAACTGGGCGGTCTGGGTCAAGCTGGAGCAGATCTGCGTCGCCGCGCAGAGCCCCGCCGGCAACATCGAGCAGTCCGCGGGGGACATGCTCCGCGGCTGCGCCCGGCTCACCCCGGGACCGGCCCGCGCCGAGTACCGCGCCTGGCTCGCGGCCCGCACCCTCTCCAGCGCCGTGGGCGAACTCCTCGCCGTCGCCCGGGGCGAGGACGCCCTGCTGCGCGGCCTCGCCTTCGAGGCGCTCCGGGTCGTCGGTGCCCCCGCGGAGGCCGAGGTGCGGGCCACCGTCGCCGAGCCCTCCCTGCGGCCGTACGCGCTGCTCTGGCTGGCCGAGTACGAGGGCGCCGACCCCGACGACGCCCAGGAGGTCCTCACCCGCGAGGAGTCGACCTGGCTCTGGGTGGACACGGCCGCGGCCGTCGCCGACCACGGCGAGAGCGAACTCCTCGTCCGGCACCTCGACTCGGCGGTGCAGGGCACGGTCCCGGCGCTGCTCGACGAGATCCGGGCGGTCGGCCATCCCCGTACCGTCCAGGTCCTGGTCGCCCTCGCCGCCGCCCACCCGGACCCGGCCCTGGCCAAGGCGGTCCGGCGGGCCGCCTTCCAGGTCCACACCGGGGGAGCGTGACGGCGGGCTACTCCGCGGCGCCGGGGGTGTACGTCCCGAAGCTCCAGATGTTGCCCTCGGCGTCCCGGGCCATGTAGTCCCGGGAGCCGTACTCCTGGTCCTTGGGCGGCATCACGATCTCGACGCCGTGGGCGACCGCCCGCGCGTGGTGCTCGTCCACGTCGTCGACGTGCACGAAGACGCCCACCGGGCCCGCGCCGGTCATCAGCTTGTCGAACTCGCTGCCGGTGCCCTTGCTGCCCAGCATCACCATGCCGTTCCCGTACGACAGCTCGGCGTGCGCGATCCGCCCGTCCTCGCCCTCGTACACGGCGGTCGCGGCGAAGCCGAAGCCCTCGGTGAGCAGGGTGATCGCCGCCTTCGCGTCCTCGTACGTCAGCGTCGGACAGACGTGGGGGGCCTCAGCCATCCCGACCACTTCCCTTCGATGGAGCCGCATGTGATCCAGGTCTCAGTCTGGCAGCCTCCACCGACAACTCAGCGGAAGGTGTCGCACCGGGCCATGTCGCCGGTCCGGTAGCCCTCGTAGAACCACTGCTGCCGCTGCGCCGCCGAACCATGGGTCCAGTTCTCGGGTGTCACCCGGCCCTGGAACCTCTCCTGGATCCGGTCGTCGCCCACCGCGGCCGCCGCGTCCAGGCCGTCCCGGATGTCCGCGTCCGTGAGCGTGGTCAGCAGCGGCCGGCCGGTCCTGTCGTCGGGCGTGGTGGTGGCGTGCCGGGCCCACACGCCCGCGTAGCAGTCGGCCTGGAGCTCGACCCGCACGGCGTTGGAGTCCGCGCCGGTCCGCCCGTCCTGGGCGCGGCTCAGGGTCCCCATGAGGTTCTGGACGTGGTGGCCGTACTCGTGCGCCACCACGTACGCCTGCGCGAAGGGCCCGCCGCTCGACCCGAACTTCGTCCGCAGCTCCTCGAAGAAGCCCAGGTCCAGATAGACCTGCCGGTCGCCGGGGCAGTAGAAGGGCCCCACGGCCGAGGTCGCGGTGCCGCACGCGGTCCCGACCCGCTGGCTGAACATCACGGTGGCGGCGCTCCCGTAGGTGCCGCCCCGGCGCGCGTACTCGCTCCGCCAGAAGTCCTGGACGCTGTTGACGACGGCGACGATCCGGCAGTCCTCGCGCGTGTTCGCGTCCGAGCCCTTCCGGCAGGCCTGGTTCACCTGGGCCGCGGAGGAGGAGCTGGCGGCGGGCTCGTCGCCGCCCGAGGAGAGTCCGAGCTGATCGGGCCCCACGCCGAAGAGCACGCCGAGGACCAGCGCGATGAGGCCGACGATGCCGCCGCCGACGGTCGCCCTGCCGCCCGGGATGCGGCTGCTCCGGACGTCCCGTACCTCCGAGGTGTCCAGATCGGCATTGTCGTCGAACTGCACGGTCCACCGCCCTCCGCGTCACCGCCGCGGCAGAGGCCGCCGCCCTGCGCCGAGTATCGAACCATCTCTCCCTGCTCGCCCCTTTTGGGAAGCATCAGCAGGAATGTGAGAAAGCTCCGATCGTGCCCTCGTACCCCGTATGGCCGAAAAGCAGTTGCAGGGGCCCGTTAGACTGGCCGTATGGCCATTCTCCCCGTGCATTAGCGGCGTCGAAGCCCTCCACCAGCCGTCCTTCCGCCGTTTCCCACCGCCCTGGAGTCTGTCCGTGATCACCGCTTCCGGCATCGAGCTGCGCGCCGGCGCCCGTGTCCTCATCGAGTCCGCTTCCTTCCGCGTCGCCAAGGGCGACCGCATCGGCCTCGTCGGTCGCAACGGAGCGGGCAAGACCACCCTCACCAAGTGCCTCGCCGGCGAGGGCGTCCCCGCCGGCGGCACCATCGCCCGCTCCGGCGAGGTCGGCTACCTCCCGCAGGACCCGCGCACCGGCGACCTCGACGTCCTGGCCCGCGACCGCATCCTCTCCGCCCGCGGCCTCGACGTCCTCCTCAAGAAGATGCGGATGAACGAGGAGCGCATCGCCACCGGCTCCGGCGGCACCCGCGACAAGGCGATGAAGCAGTACGAGCGCCAGGAGACCGAGTTCCTGACCAAGGGCGGATACGCGGCCGAGGCCGAGGCCTCCACCATCGCCGCAGCGCTCGGCCTGCCCGACCGGGTCCTCGGCCAGCCGCTGCACACCCTCTCCGGCGGTCAGCGCCGCCGCGTCGAGCTCGCCCGGATCCTCTTCTCGGACGCCGACACGCTCCTCCTCGACGAGCCCACGAACCACCTCGACGCCGACTCCATCGTCTGGCTGCGCGACTACCTGAAGTCCTACCGCGGCGGCTTCATCGTGATCTCCCACGACGTCGACCTCGTCGAGACCGTGGTCAACAAGGTCTTCTACCTGGACGCCAACCGCTCCACGATCGACGTCTACAACATGGGCTGGAAGCTCTACCAGCAGCAGCGCGAGGCCGACGAGAAGCGCCGCAAGCGCGAGCGCCAGAACGCCGAGAAGAAGGCCGCCGCCCTCAACTCGCAGGCCGACAAGATGCGCGCCAAGGCCACCAAGACCGTCGCCGCGCAGAACATGGCCAAGCGCGCCGAGCGGCTGCTCTCCGGTCTTGAGGCGGTGCGCGCCTCCGACAAGGTCGCCAAGCTCCGCTTCCCCGAGCCGGCGCCCTGCGGAAAGACCCCCCTGACGGCCGAGGGACTCTCCAAGTCCTACGGTTCGCTCGAAATCTTCACCGATGTGGATCTCGCGATCGACAAGGGCTCGCGCGTCGTCATCCTCGGCCTCAACGGTGCGGGCAAGACCACGCTGCTCCGGCTGCTCGCCGGTGCCGAGAAGCCGGACACCGGCGAGGTCACCCCGGGCCACGGCCTCAAGCTCGGCTACTACGCCCAGGAGCACGAGACGCTCGACCCCGAGCGCAGCGTCCTGGAGAACATGCGCTCGGCCGCGCCCGACCTCGACCTCGTCCAGGTCCGCAAGACGCTCGGCTCCTTCCTCTTCTCCGGTGACGACGTCGACAAGCCGGCCGGGGTCCTCTCCGGCGGCGAGAAGACCCGTCTGGCCCTGGCCACCCTGGTCGTCTCCTCGGCGAACGTGCTGCTCCTCGACGAGCCGACCAACAACCTGGACCCGGCGAGCCGCGAGGAGATCCTCGGGGCCCTGCGCACCTACAAGGGCGCCGTCGTCCTCGTCACCCACGACGAGGGCGCGGTTGACGCGCTGGAGCCGGAGCGGATCATCCTGCTCCCCGACGGCGTCGAGGACCTGTGGGGCCCGGACTACGCGGACCTCGTCGCGCTCGCCTGACCCTGAGAACGCCCGGAGTGATCATGCAGGGCTGGATCATTCGGCTCATGCGTGATCCTTCATCTGAGTGAGGGCGTCTCGTACCTCCCGGCGCGGTGCTCTGCCGAATCCTTCCGGCAGACCCGCGCCGTACGTGTGTTCGTACCGAATCGCTGACCTGGCACTTCCGACGCCGGCCGGCGTGGAGGTGCGTTTCCGACGTGGCGGAATCTGAGCTTCCGTTCGTGACGGTGCCGCACTCATCCACCAACCCGGCGGCATGGACCTTGTCGAATGGGTGGCCAGGACGGACGGGAGGGGTGATCATGAGAAGTCCAGAGCGCACTTCCCATGAGGAGGCACGGGTGGCCGAGACTCTGAAGAAGGGCAGCCGGGTGACCGGCGCCGCGCGCGACAAGCTCGCGGCAGACCTGAAGAAGAAGTACGACTCCGGTGCGAGCATCCGGGCGCTGGCCGAGGAAACGGGCCGCTCCTACGGATTCGTCCACCGGATGCTCAGCGAGTCCGGAGTCACGCTGCGCGGACGCGGCGGAGCGACACGGGGCAAGAAGACAGCCTCGGCCTGACATCGGGGCGGCTCGACCGGCCACCGGGTCTCTCGGTGGCCACCCGGTCGGTCCCATGGCAGGCCAGGTGGTTACTGTGCAGTCACTTAGCATCGGATGCAGTGCTGCACCGGAACCGGAGGCGCCCCATGACTACGCTCGACGACTCTGAGCTCGTATTCGACAAGGACGGTGTACGGCTCACCGTCGAGGACGCCGTTGCCACGGTGACCCTGACCAATCCGGCGAAGCGCAACGCTCAGTCTCCCGCTCTGTGGCGGGCGTTGACAGAAGCCGGTCGGTCGTTGCCCGGCAGCGTGCGGGTCGTCGTGCTGCGCGGCGAGGGCAAGTCCTTCTCCGCCGGACTCGACCGGCAGGCGTTCACGCCCGAGGGCTTCGACGGAGAGCCGTCCTTCCTCGATCTCGCGCGCGGTTCCGACGAGGACCTCGACGCGGTGATCGCCGAGTACCAGGAGGCGTTCACCTGGTGGCGCCGTGGCGACCTCGTGTCGATCGCGGCCGTCCAGGGGCATGCCATCGGCGCGGGCTTCCAGCTCGCCCTCGCCTGCGACCTGCGGGTCGTCGCCGAGGACGTGCAGTTCGCCATGCGCGAGACCAGCCTGGGTCTCGTCCCGGACCTGACCGGGACGCACCCGCTCGTCTCGCTCGTCGGCTACGCCCGCGCGCTCGAGATCTGCGCCACCGGCCGCTTCGTCCACGCCGAGGAGGCCGAGCGCATCGGTCTCGCCAACCTGTCCGTCCCCGCCGACGAGCTCGACGCGGCCGTACGGGACCTCGGCGCCGCCCTGATCGCGGCGCCGCGCGACGCGGTCATCGAGACCAAGGCGCTCCTCCAGGGCGCCGCCGGCCGCTCGTACGAGGAGCAGCGCGCCGCCGAGCGCGCCGCCCAGGCCCGCCGCCTGCGCGACCTCGCGGGCCTCGGCGACTGACGCCTGCCCTCAGCGCAGCTCCGACACCACGACCGTGACCGCGGCCGCCTCCGGGACGGCCGCGGTCACGGCCGTCCGTACGGCACGGGCCACGTCCAGGGGGAAGGCGCCGACCGTCACGGCCAGTTCGACCCGCACCCCGTCCGGGCCGCGGCGCACCGGCGGCCCCACCGTGTCCGTCACCGCCGCCACGCCCGGCACCCCGAGCGCCGCGAGGGCCACCGGATCGTCCGTCGCCGGAGAGGTCCCGCCGGGCGGGGGAGTGACCGGCTCCGGCTCCGGCGGCGCCGTGTCGAGCAGTTCCGTCACCCGTAGGTCCACGGCCGCCGTCACGAGCCCGAGCCCGTCCTCGGCCGCCGCGAGCAGAGCCGCCCGGAGCGCGCCGGTGAGCTCGGGGAGCGGCCGCCCGGCCACCGCGCCGAACGAGGCCGAGACCCGCAGGCCCGCCGACTCGGCGCCGGGCTCCGCCTCCCGGTCGGGACCGATCCGCAGCTCGCCCGGCACCACGCCCCGTACCGCCGACGCGGCCCGGGCCAGCACCCCGCGCGCCGCCCGTTCCGTGATCCACGCCCCGTCCTCCGCCGTCCCGAGCGGCAGCAGCCTGCCCGGGGCGAGGCGGTCCCGTACCGCCGCGGTCCAACCGTCACCCGTAGTCATTGCCCCAGCCTGCCGTATCCCTGCGGCGAGACCGGGTAACCGCCCTTAGTGTGGGCGAAGAACCCCGAAATAACCCAGAAGGGGCGAAACGTAATGACGGACACCAACACCTCCGGCGCCACCGCGGCCGACGAGCCGCGCCGCACTTCGATCACCAAGCGGGGCGGCGGCGACCCGGCCTCCCGGGGCAAGACCACCATCGCCGACGGAGTCGTCGAGAAGATCGCCGGACTCGCCGCCCGGGACGTCGACGGCGTCCACGCCATGGGCAGCGGCCTCTCCCGCACCTTCGGCGCCGTACGCGACCGGGTCCCCGGCACCGGCAGCGCCAAGTCGAACGTCACCCGAGGGGTGAAGGCCGAGGTCGGCGAGGTCCAGACGGCGCTCGACCTGGAGATCGTGGTCGTCTACGGCGTCTCCATCGCGGACGTCGCCGGCGACGTCCGGGAGAACGTCATCAACGCCGTCGAACGCATGACGGGCCTCGAAGTCGTCGAGGTCAACATCGCGGTCAGCGACGTGAAGCTGCCCGACGAAGAGGAGGAGGAGCCGGAACAGCGGCTCCAGTAACCGACGGCTGGGCACAGGGGGCCGGTAGATCCTCAGGAAGGGGTCAGGAATGAGCATGGCTGTGGTCGGCCTGTTGGCCGGCATGGCCCTCGGCTTCGCCGGATACTTCGGCGGCTTCGGGGCGTTTGTGCTGGTCGCGGCATTGGGAGCGGTCGGCTTCGTGGCAGGGCGCTTCCTCGACGGCGACCTCGAACCGGGCGATTTCTTCCGGGGCCGTGAACGCGGCGACCGGAGGCGGTGACAGGTGGCAGCGGAACCGGCCCCGGACCCCGTGCGGGGCCGGGGAGCGACCACGATCGCCGACCGGGTCGTCGCGAAGATCGCCGCCCAGGCGGCCGGTGAGGCCCTGGAAGCCGTCCCCGAGGGCGGGTCGCGCCCCCACGCCTCGGTCGTCGTCCACCGGGACGTCGCCCGGGTCTCGGTGAGCCTCGAACTCGACTACCCCTCCGACGTCGGCCGCCGGTGCGGCGCCGTCCGGAGCCGGGTACGCGCACGCGTGGAGGAGCTCGTCGGCATGGAGGTCCACGAGGTCACCGTCCACGTCGAGCGCCTCCACTCCCCGCTCACCCGGCAGGCCACGCGGAGGGACCGCCTGTCATGACGACCACGCCCACCCCCGAGGCCGAGCGCGAGGACGTACCCGTCCTCGCCGACGCCCCCACCACCCCCGTCCGGCGCTTCTGGGCCGTACGCCGCATCCCCGCCGCCCTGCTCGCGGCCCTGGTCCTCGCCGGGGCCGGGCTGCTCCTCTACGACGTCGCGGCCGTACGCGCCGACCGCAGCGCCATGGCCTGGCGGCGCGAACTCGCCGACGCCCTCGCGACCCGGCCGGTCGACGACGCCCTGATCGTCGGCGGGGCCGCGCTCGCGGTCGTCCTCGGCCTCTGGCTCCTGATCCTGGCGGCCACCCCGGGCCTGCGGGCCGTCCTCCCGATGCGCCGCGCCCACACCGACGTACGGGCCGGACTCGACCGCGAGGCCGCGGCCCTCGCCCTGCGCGACCGCGCCATGGAGGTCTCCGGGGTGCAGTCCGTACGGGTGCGCGTCGGCCGCACCAAGGCCGGCGTCCGGGCGGTCTCGCACTTCCGCGCGCTCGACGAGGTCCGCGCCGACCTGGAGACGGCCCTCGCCGCCGGCGTCGACGAACTGGCCCTCGCCCACCCACCCGCGCTGAACGTACGGGTGGCCCGGCCGCCCAGGAAGGGGTGAGCGCGGTGACGGTCGTCCTCCGGCGCGTCAACCGCGTCCTGCTCGGCCTCGCCGGGCTGCTCCTCGTCGTCCTCGGCGGGGGAGTCCTCGCCGCCGCCCTCGACCTGTCCGTACCGTCCTGGTGGCCCTGGTCGGGCCCCTCGGACGTGCTGCTCTCCACCGCCGACCGGCAGCGCTGGCGGGACGAGGGCTGGTGGTGGCCGGTGGTCATCGCGGTCCTCGGGCTCGTCGTCCTGCTCGCCCTGTGGTGGCTGCTCGTCCAGTTCCGGCGGGCCCGGCTCGCCGAGGTCGCCGTCGACAGCGGCGACGGCGAGGAGGCCGTCCTGCGCGGCCGGGCCCTGGAAGGCGTGATCGAGGCGGACGCCGCCGCCCAGGAGGGCGTGGCCCGGGCCCGGATCGCCCTCACCGGACGCCGGAACGCCCCCCGCGCCCGGGTCGCGCTCCTCCTGGAGCCGTACGCGTCCCCGGGGGACGCCCTGACCTCCCTCAGCACCCAGGCCCTCGCCCACGCGCGTACGTCCACCGGCCTGTCCGCCCTGCCCACCGAGGCGCGGCTGCGGGCGGTCAAGCACCGGGCCAAGCGGGTGACCTGACGGGTGCTCCGACGGGGTGGCCTGACGGCGGGCCGGGGGCTGGCCCTCAGAAGCCGCTGCGGGCCCCGCCGTCCACCGGGAGCATCAGGCCCGTCAGGTACGAGGCGGCCGGGGACAGCACGAAGGCCGCCGTCCGCCCGAACTCCTCCGGGGTGCCGTAGCGGCGCAGCGGGATGGCGGCCTCGTTGGCCGCGCGGGCCGCGTCCGCGTCGCCGGAGAGCGCGTCGAGGGACCGCACCCGGTCCGTGTCGATCCGGCTCGGCAGCAGCCCCACCACCCGCACCCCGCGCGGCCCCAGGTCGTTGGCGAGGGACTTCGCGAAGCCGGCGAGACCCGGGCGGAGGCCGTTGGAGATGGTCAGTCCCGCGATCGGCTCGTGGACCGAGGCGGACAGGACGAAGCCGATGACCCCGCCCTCGGTGAGGCTCCCGGCGGCAGCGCGGGCCAGCCGTACCGCCCCGAGGAAGACGGTGTCGAAGGCGGCCGCCCACTGCTCGTCGGTGTTGTCCGCGGCGAAGCCGGGCGCCGGACCGCCCACGCTGATCAGGATGCCGTCGAAGCCGCCGAAGCGGGCCCGCGCCTCCGCGATGAGCCGCGCCGGGGTCTCCGGGTCGCCGTTGTCGGCGGCGATGCCGGCCGCGCCGGGCCCGAGACCGTCCACCGCCTCGGCGACGGTCTTCTCCTCCCGCCCGGTGACCAGCACCTTGGCGCCCTCGGCGAGCAGCGCCTCGGCGGAGGCACGCCCGAGCCCCCGCGTCGCCCCGGTCACCACGTACACACGGTCCTTCAGTCCAAGATCCATGGGCCTATCCTGCCGGGTCCGGATCCTCCCCGGCCAGCGCGAGGGCCGTGCCCACCAGGCCGATGTGGCTGAACGCCTGCGGGAAGTTGCCCAGCTGGCGTCCCGTCACCGGGTCGTACTCCTCCGCGAGGAGGCCGACGTCGTTGCACAGGACCACGAGGCGCTCGAAGAGCTCGCGGGCCTCGTCGGGCCTGCCGGTCAGGAGCAGCGCGTCCGCCAGCCAGAACGAGCAGACCAGGAAGGTGCCCTCGCCGCCCGGCAGGCCGTCGATCGCCCCCGAGTCGGTGCTGTACCGGCGCAGATAGCCCCCGTGCATCAACTCCCGCTGCACCGCCTCCACCGTCCCCACCACCCGCGGGTCGTCCGGCGGCAGGAAGCCGACCTGGGGGATGAGCAGCGTCGCCGCGTCCAGTTCGAGCGAGCCGTACGACTGGGTGAAGGTGTTCCGGACGGGGTCGTACGACCTGGCGCACACCTGCGCGTGGATGTCGTCCCGCATCGCCCGCCACCGGGCCGCGTCCCCCGGCAGCGAGGGGTCCGCCTCCAGGGTGCGAACCGCCCGGTCGGCGGCCACCCAGGCCATCACCTTCGAGTGGGTGAAGTGCCGGCGCGGCCCGCGTACCTCCCACAGGCCCTCGTCGGGCTCGCGCCAGGTCGACTCCAGGAAGCCGAGCAGGCTCAGCTGGAGGTTCCAGGCGTGCCGCTGCGCCGGGATCCCGGCCTCACGCGCGCGGTAGAGCGAGTCCATGACCTCGCCGTACACATCGAGCTGGAACTGGTCCACGGCCGCGTTCCCGGTCCGGACCGGCGCCGAGTCGGCGTACCCCCGCAGCCACGGCAGGGTGGTCTCGGGGAGCCGGCGCTCCCCGGCGGGCCCGTACATGATCTGGAGGTCGGCCGGGTCGCCCGCGACCGAGCGGAGGAGCCAGTCCCGCCAGGCGGCGGCCTCCTCGACGTATCCGGCGGAGAGCAGCGCGCCGAGGGTGAGGGAGGAGTCGCGCAGCCAGCAGGCCCGGTAGTCCCAGTTCCGCACGCCGCCGAGCTCCTCCGGCAGGGAGGTGGTGGGGGCGGCCACGATCCCGCCGGTCGGGGCGTAGGTGAGTGCCTTCAGGGTGATCAGGGAGCGCAGCACCGCCTCCCGGTAGGGGCCCCGGTAGGTGCAGAGCGCCGTCCACTCGCGCCAGTCGGCGAGGGAGTGCTCCAGGGCCTCGTAGGGGTCGACGAGTGCGGGGCGCGGCTCGTGCGAGGGGTGCCAGGTCATGACGAAGGCGACCTTCTCGCCGGCGGCGACGGTGAAGGAGGAGCAGGTGGAGAACTGCTGGCCCCAGGTCTTCACGGGCGGTTCGCTGCGCAGCCAGACCGCGTCGGGCCCGGCGACCGCGACCCGGTGCCCGTCGGTGCGGCGCATCCAGGGCACGACCGAGCCGTAGTCGAAGCGGAGCCGCAGGACGGAACTCATCTCGACGCTGCCGCTGACGCCCTCCACGATCCGCATCAGATCCGGTGCTCTGTCCCGCTGCGGCATGAAGTCGATGACCTTCACGGTGCCGGTACGGGTCTCCCAGTAGGTCTCCAGGACGAGGGAGTCCTCCGCGTACCGACGCGTGGAGCAGGTCGTGGCGCCCTTGGGCGCGAGCCGCCAGTGGCCGTTGTTCTCGTCGCCGAGGATCGAGGCGAAGCAGGCGGCCGAGTCGAAGCGGGGCAGACACAGCCAGTCGACCGACCCGTCGCGGCCGACGAGCGCGGCGGTCTGGAGATCGCCGATCAGGGCGTAGTCGTCGATACGTTGCGTCACGCTCTGGGCTGTTCCCGGAAGAGGCGACGGTCAATCAACGGGACGCGGTGGTCTGGATCGCTTCCGCGTCCCGCTCCGGGGCCGCGGGGGTGTCGGAGGCGGCCGCCGCCGCCCGGTCGCGCCTCTCCCGGCGGACCAGGATGACCCAGCCGACGGGAACCCCGGCTGCGAAGAGCCACCACTGCACGGCGTACGCCATGTGGGCGCCGATCGAGTCGTGGTCGGGCTCGGGGATCAGTTCGAGGGTGTCCCCGGCGGGTTCGGGCGTGATCTGTTCGAGGTAGCCGCCGAGCACCTCGCGGCCGATGAGCTGGGCCTGCTGCGCGCTGTTGATCAGCATGACCTGCCGGTCCGGCAGACCCTTCAGGTCCCGGATGCCGCTGGCGCCGGTCGTCTCGTCGGCCTTGAGCCGGCCGGTGATCGTGACCTCGCCCTTGGGGGCGGGCGGCACCGGCGGGTAGGAGCGCTGGTCGGCGGCGGCCGGCACCCAGCCGCGGTTGACCAGGACGATCCGGCCGTCCCTGAGGATCAGCGGCGTCAGGACGTGGACGCCGACCCGGTCGTCGGAGTTGGTGCGGCGGCGGACCACCACCTCGTGGGCGGTGTCGAAGGTGCCGGTCGCCGTGGTGGGCCGCCAGTAGTCGGAGCGCGGGACGGTGTGGCCGGGGGAGGTGAGCTCCTCGACCGGGACCGGCTTCGCCGCGACGCTGTCCGCGATCAGGGCGTTCTGGGCGACCCGGCGTTCGTGCCGGTGGAACTGCCAGAAGCCCAGCTCGATCATCGTCGGGACGAGGACGAGGGCGACGAGGGTGAGGATCACCCACTGCCGGGACAACAGGAAGCGGTACACCCCATGACCGTACAACTCGGTCGATGGGGTGCACGCGGCGGGGTTCGGCTTGCCCGGGGCAGGGTCCCGGAACGTTTCCTCAGGTTCCTCGTCCCTCGTCGGCCTCACACCCTGTCGACGATGCCCACCTTTCCCTCCGCGCGGGCGCAGTGGCCGCCGCAGTACCAGCTGCCGTCGACCTCGACGCCCTGTCCGATGATCTGGACCCGGCAGTGCTCACAGATGGGCGCCATGCGGTGGATGGCGCAGGCGAAGCAATCGAAGACATGGACCACGCCCTGCGCGTGGACTTCGAAGGACATGCCGTAATCGTTTCCGCAGACCTCACAACGTGCCATGCGCCACAGGGTGGGGGCTCCCGGCGGGCGTGCGCAGCTCGGCACGCCCGCAGGGCCCGGGGTGTCACCCGTCTGCCGGGGCCACGTCCCGCAGCAGCTGGGTGTACGCGGCCTCGTCGACGACCGGCGTGCCGAAGGACCTGGCCTTGAGCGTCTTGGAGGTGGCGGCCTCCGGGTCGTTGGTGACGAGCAGGCTGGTCAGCCGGGAGACGCTGCCGGCGACATGGAGGCCGGCGTCGACCGTGCGGTCCTCCAGCAGCTCGCGGTCGACGGAGGTGTCCCCGGAGAACGCCACCCGCATGCCCTGCTTGAGCGGTTTGTCCGTCTCGTACCGACCGGGGTTGGGGTACGGGCACGGCGGACGCCTGCGCGAGGGACGCCAGCTGTTCATCCGGTACGCGGACGGGCCCGAGGCCTGATGGCCGATCCGGGGCCGCTCCGGGGACGAGACCCACTCGGTCAGCGGCCGGCACTCCAGGAGCGGCAGCCGTACGCCCCGCTCGGCCGCCGCGTGCAGACTCGGCCGGAACGCCTCGGCGAGCACCCGCGCGTCGTCGAGCGCGTGGTGCGCGCGCTGCTGCACGACGCCGAAGTGCGCGGCGAGCGACTCCAGCTTGTGGTTGGGCAGCGGCAGCGACAGCTCCTTGGCGAGCGCGATCGTGCAGAGCCGCTGCCGCACCGGCGCGGCCGACTCGGCGCGCGCGTACTCCCGGGCGATCATCTGCCAGTCGAACATCGCGTTGTGCGCGACGAGGACCCGCCCGTCGAGCCGGGCCGCGAACTCCGCCGCGATCTCCGGGAAGAGCGGCGCGCCCTCCAGGACGTCGGTGGTCAGGCCGTGGATCCAGACCGGGCCCGGATCGCGCTCGGGGTTCACGAGCGTGTACCAGTGGTCCTCGACGTTCCCCTGGGCGTCCAGCCGGTAGACGGCAGCGGAGACTATCCGGTCGTCGCGGGCGAGTCCGGTGGTCTCCACGTCGACGACCGCGTACCCCTGCGGGTAGGCGGCCGGCCACGTCGCTGCTGTCGTACGGTCGTCAAGCACGGTCACTGAGAATACGGCCCGCCACCGACAACTCCGTCCCGGGTGTCCCCCGCGGCCCCCGCCAGGAGGCCCTTGACCAGGGCGCGTACGGAGTCGGTGAACAGGCGCTCGGTGTCGATCGGGGCGGCGAGGGCGCGCGCGAGGGGCCCGTCGGACCCGGCGTCCTCCCCGCCCCACAGCTCCTCCTCTGCGGGCGACTGGACCGGGGCGCGTTCGCGGTTGCGCTCGACCAGGACGTAGCCGACGACCTGGAACTGCACCGCGCGGACGGCCCGCGCGGCGGCCGCCCCGCGCAGCCCCGCCGCGTGGGCCTCGTGGACCAGGGCGCGCTGGGCCGGCAGGAACATGCGTTCCGTCAGACCCCGTTCGTGGACCATCGCCACCAGGTGCGGGCGCTCGCGCAGGGCCCGGCGCAGCGCGCGGGCGACCGACACCATGCGCTCGGCCGGAGTCGGACCGTGCGGGCGGATCGTGCCGAGGTCGGCGACCGTGCGGGCGACGAGCGCGTCGAGGAGGGACTCGCGGTTGCCGACGTGCCAGTAGATCGAGGTCACCGCGGTGGAGAGCTCGGCGGCGAGCCTGCGCATGGTCAGGGCGTCCGGGCCGTGCTCGCGCACCAGGGCGGCCGCGGTGTCCAGGACCTCGTCGCGGGTCAGCGCGGAGCGTGCCATCGGTTCCCCCAACTCCTCTGCGTACGCGCCCCTTTACCCTTCGGGGCGCACGGTGTAACTGTGTTACAGGCCGACGGTCCCGAAAGGTGGTACGTCATGGCACGAGTACGGTACGGGGCGCGCACCGACGCCGAGGCGGCGGCGGCCCGCGCACGGAGCGCCCGGCTCCCCGACATCTGGTCCACCGGAGTGGTCGCCGTCTGGGAGACCGACCCGGACGTCGTCGCGGCGGTCCTGCCACCCCCGCTGAAACCCACCGCGCGCCCCCTCGTGCGCGCCGTGGTCAGCCGGGTCGACCTGCCCGGTTATCCCCTCGGCGCCGGGTCGGTGGCGGTCGCCGCCGCGCACGGCGACCGGGAGGGCTGGTATCCGCTGGTGATGCCGATGACCCACGAGCGGGCGCTCGTCGGCGGGCGCGAGGTCTTCGGCGAGCCGAAGAAGCTGGGGGAGGTCACGGTCGAGCGCGAGGGGCTCGTCGTGCGCGCGGCCCTCGCCCGGCACGGCATCGCGTTCGTGGAGGTCCGCGGCGCGGTCTCCGGACCGCTGCCGCTGCCGGAACCGGTCGAGAAGACCGACTTCTACTTCAAGTTCCTCCCCGGTGTGGAGGGTTCCGGTTTCGACACCGACCCCGTCCTCGTCCACTGCGTCCGCAACGAGAAGGTGCGGAAGCTGGAGCGGGTCACCGGTGACGTGGTCCTGCGCGAGTCGATGTACGACCCGGTCGCCGACCTCCCCGTACGCCGTCTGGTCGAGATCACCATCGGTGAGAAGACCACCGACCAGAAGGGCACGGTCGCCGAGCGCGTCGACCCGCGGGCCCTGCTGCCGTACGTCCACCAGCGGTACGACGACCCCCAGCAGATCCTCGACGGCCCGCCCGAGGGGAGCGTCTGATGGAGCTGCGCGAGGGCCAGGTCGCCGTCGTCACCGGCGCGGCGAGCGGCATCGGACTCGCCCTCGCCCGCCGGTTCGCCGCCGAAGGTCTGGCGGTGGTCCTCGGGGACGTCGAGCAGGCGGCCCTCGCGGAGGCCGCCGACGAGCTGATGGAGAGCGGAGCGCAGGTCCTCGCCCGCACGGTCGACGTCTCGGACGCCGACGCGGTCCGGGCGTTCGCGGGCGCCGCGTACGACACCTTCGGCGCCGTCCACGTCCTCTGCAACAACGCGGGGGTCGGCTCCGGCGCCGAGGGCCGCATGTGGGAACACGAGCCGAACGACTGGAAATGGGCCTTCTCCGTCAACGTCTGGGGCGTCTTCCACGGCATCCAGGCCTTCGTCCCCCGCATGCTCGCGAGCGGCGAACCGGGCCACGTCGTCAACACCTCGTCCGGCGACGGCGGCATCGCCCCACTGCCCACCGCCTCCGTGTACGCGGTCACCAAGGCGGCCGTCGTCACCATGACCGAGTCGCTCTACGCCCATCTGCGGGCCGAGCACGCGCGCGTGGGCGCGTCCGTGCTCTTCCCGGGGCCGCACATGCTCCGCACCGGCCTCTGGGAGTCGCACCGCAACCGGCCCGAGCGGTACGCGAAGGAGCGGCCGCGCAGGACCCCGTACCGCAGCCTCGACCAGTGGGAGGCCGCCATGAAGGAGGCCGGTCACGAGGTCGCCTTCACCCCGGTGGAGGAGGTCGCCGAGCACGTCGTCGACGGCATCCGCGCCGACCGCTTCTGGATGCTGCCGGAGAGCGAGCACAGCGACCGGCAGATCCGGGCGCGCTCGCGGTCGATGCTCGACCGCGCCAACCCGTCGTACCTGGAGAGCTTCATCCTCGACTGAGGGGGCCCCGATGGCCGATCCGAACGACCCGTATCTGATCATCTCCTCCGACTGCCATGCCGGGCTGCCCACCGAGGAGTACCGGCCCTATCTCGACTCCCGCTTCCATCGTGCCTTCGACGAGTTCCTCGCCGGGCGCGAGGCACGGCAGGAGGCCATGACCCGGCTCGGGGTGCGCAACGAGGCCTTCGCCGACCGCTGGTTCCACGACAACGAGGAGGGGCTGCGCGGCGGCTGGGACCCCGTGCAGCGGCTCAAGGAGCTCGACGGCGACGGGGTGGCGGCCGAGGTCGTCTTCCCCGACGCGGACGCCGTCGACAGCCGGACCGCCGCCCCCTTCGGCGTCGGCCTCGGGCTCTCCGGCGACCAGGACCCGGAGCTCGGCATGGCGGGCGCGCGGGCGCACAACCGCTGGCTCGCCGAGTTCGTCGGGCAGAATCCCGCACGGCACTGCGGGGTGGCGCTCCTTCCGATCACCGCGGAGCCGGGGGAGGTCGTCGCCGAGATCCACCGGGCCAAGGAGTCGGGGCTCGGGGCGCTGATGATCCCCTCCATGTGGGTGGACAAGGCGCCGTACCACGACCGGCGCTACGACCCGGTCTGGGCGGCGGCCGCCGAGACCGGGATGCCGCTGGTCACCCACTCGGGCGCGGCGCCGCGCGAGGAGTACGGCGACCATCTCGGCATCTACGTCTCCGAGGTCACGTGGTGGCCGGCCAGGCCGCTGTGGTTCCTGCTCTGGTCGGGCGTCTTCGAGCGGCACCCCGGGCTGCGGTTCGGCGTCGCCGAGTCCGGCTGCTGGTGGCTGCCGAACCTGCTCTGGTTCATGGACCGGCTCTACCTGGGCGCGCACGGCGGCAAGAAGCTGTCCCCGTTCGCGGAGCTGACGCGGCCGCCGAGCGAGTACCTGGACCGACAGGTCTTCGTCTGCGCCACCAACACCAAGCGGCGCGAGCTGGCCCAGCGGTACGAGATCGGCGTCGACAACATCCTGTGGGGCTCGGACTTCCCCCACCCGGAGGGCACCTGGCCCGACACGCGCGCGTGGCTGCGGAAGACGTTCCACGACATTCCGGTGGAGGAGACCCGCCGGATGCTGGGGCTCGCCGCGGCCGAGGTCTTCGGATTCGATATTCGAATACTGGATCCGATATCCCGGCGGATCGGCCCCACCCCCGCCGACCTCGGCCAGCCCGCCGACCAGACCGCCGTGAAGGCCTCCTGGGCCCGCTCCCGCGAGGTCGGCCGGCACTGGCTGACCGACCACGACTTCCCGGTACTGGGGGCGAACTGATGGACCGGTACACCGTCATCTCCGCCGACTGCCACGCCGGCGCCGACCTCCTCGACTACCGGCCGTACCTGGAGCAGCGCCACCACGAGGCCTTCGACGCCTGGGCGGCGACCTACGTCAACCCGTACGAGGACCTGCTCGCCGACACCGCCGACCGCAACTGGAACTCCGAGCGCCGACTGCGCGAGCTGGAGGACGACGGGATCGTCGCCGAGGTCGTCTTCCCGAACACCGTCCCGCCGTTCTTCCCCTCCGCCTCCCTGATGGCGCCCCCGCCGACCCGCGAGGAGTACGAGCTCCGCTGGGCGGGCCTGCGGGCGCACAACCGCTGGCTGGCCGACTTCTGCGCCCGGGCGCCCGGCCGCAGGGCCGGAGTGGCGCAGATCTTCCTGAACGACGTCGACGAGGCGGTACGCGAGATCCGCCGCACCAAGGAGGCGGGCCTGACCGGCGGGATCCTGCTGCCGGGAGCTCCGCCGGGCTCGGGCGTGCCCGAGCTGTACTCGGAGACGTACGACCCGATCTGGGCCGTCTGCGCGGAGCTCGACGTGCCGGTGAACCACCACGGCGGTTCGGCCTCGCCGCCGCTCGGCGACGAACCGGCCGCCCGCGCCGTCTTCATGGTGGAGACCACCTGGTTCTCCCACCGGGCCCTGTGGCACCTCGTCTTCGGCGGCGCCTTCCGCCGCCACCCGGGCCTCCGGCTCGTCCTGACCGAGCAGGGCTCCGGCTGGATCCCCGGGATCATGGACATGCTGGACTACTACCACGAGCGCCTGGTCGCGGCGGCCTCCCGGGCCACCACCGCCGAGTCGAGGTTCGGGGCGGGCCTCGCCGCCTCCATGGGCAAGGGCCCCAGCGAGGTCTGGCGCGACAACTGCTTCGTCGGCGCCAGCTTCATGCGCCCCCACGAGGTGCCGCTGCGGCACCGGATCGGCCTCGACAAGATCATGTGGGGCAGCGACTACCCGCACGACGAGGGCACCACCCCGTACTCCAGGGAAGGCCTCCGGATCGCCTACGCGGGAGTGCCGAGGGAGGAGGTCGCCGCCATGGTCGGCGGCAACGCGGCCCGCGTCTACGGCTTCGACCTCGCCCTCCTCGACCCCCTCGCCGCCGTCCATGGCCCGGAGGTCGCGGAGATCGCCACGCCCCTGGAGAAGGTCCCGGAAGGCGCGACCAGCCCGGCCTTCGCCCCGGGCGGGTCGGTCCGCGTCTGGTGACCCGGCGGGTGCGACCCTCCTGACGTGACCGCACCCCCAGTTCCGGACGAGGCGCACGACGAGGCCCACGGCGGAGGTCTCGGCTCCCGTCTCAACTGGCTCCGGGCCGCAGTGCTCGGGGCCAACGACGGAGTCGTCTCCACCGCCGGCCTCGTCGTCGGCGTCGCGGGCGCCACCGGGTCCCGGGCGACCCTGCTCACGGCCGGTCTCGCGGGGCTGCTCGCCGGTTCGATGTCGATGGCGGCGGGGGAGTACGTCTCGGTCTCCACCCAGCGCGACTCCGAGAAGGCCGCGCTCGCCCAGGAGAAACGCGAACTGCGGGAGCAGCCGGAGGCCGAACTCGACGAACTGACCGCGCTCCTGTCCGCCCGCGGACTCTCCCCCGAGGTCGCCCGCGAGGCTGCGGAGCAGCTCACCGAGCGCGACGCGCTGCGCGCCCACGCGCGCGTGGAGCTGGGCATCGACCCCGACGAGCTCACCAACCCCTGGCACGCCGCAGGCGCCAGCTTCCTCGCCTTCACCGCCGGCGCCCTGCTCCCCCTCCTGGCGATCGTCCTCCCCCCGGCCGCCGCCCGCCTCTGGATCACCGTCCTCTCGGTCCTCGCGGCCCTCGCCCTCACCGGCTGGTGGAGCGCCCGCCTCGGCCAGGCGCCCGCCGCCCCGGCGGTCCTCCGCACCACGGCCGGCGGCGCCCTCGCGATGGCCGTCACCTACGGCGCGGGTTCGCTGCTGGGAGCGGCCGGGGTCTGACCCCAGCGCCTGCCGGAGCCCCCGCGTTGTCGGAAGGTGCCAAAGCTTGCTGACAAGCCGTCTCGCATACTTGTTGGTAACCACGTCTAGCCCTGCCCCGCCCCCCGCCCCTACCGTCGACGGCATGCCGAACCTGCCCGATGTCGTGCTCTGGTCCATACCGGCGTTCGTCCTGCTCACCGTCCTGGAGATGGTCAGCCACCGGATCCACCCCGACGAGGACGCCGCCGGGTACGAGACCAAGGACGCCGCCACCAGCCTCGGCATGGGTCTCGGGAGCCTGGCCTTCGACGCGCTGTGGAAGATCCCCGTGGTCGCGATCTACACCGCCGTCTACGAGCTGACCCCGCTCCGCGTCCCCGTCCTCTGGTGGACGATCCCGCTCATGCTGCTCGCCCAGGACTTCCTCTACTACTGGCAGCACCGCGGACACCACGTCGTCCGCATCCTCTGGGCCTGCCACGTCGTCCACCACAGCAGCCGCAGGTTCAACCTCACCACCGCCCTGCGCCAGCCGTGGACCAGCGTGACCTCCTGGCCGTTCTACCTGCCGATGATCGCCCTCGGCGTGCACCCGGCGGCCGTCGCCTTCTGCTACTCGGTCAATCTCGTCTACCAGTTCGGGGTCCACACCGAGCGCGTCGGGAAGCTGCCCCGGCCCTTCGAGTACGTCCTCAACACGCCCTCGCACCACCGCGTCCACCACGCCTCCCAGGGCGGCTACCTGGACCGGAACTTCGGCGGCATCCTCATCGTCTGGGACCGGATGTTCGGCTCCTGGGTCGGCGAGACCGAGCGGCCCGTCTACGGGCTCACCAAGAACATCGAGACGTACAACCCGCTCCGGGTCGCCACCCACGAGTACGCCGCCATCGCCCGCGACCTCCGGGCCGCGCACGACTGGCGCGAACGGGCCGGCCGGGTCTTCCGCGGCCCCGGCTGGCAGCCGGGATCGCCGACCGCCGAGACGCCGAAGACCACCGCCGGCCCCGCGACGGCCACCGCCACCGCCCCGACGGCCACCGCGGCCGCCCCGGAGGCCGCCGCGTGAGCGCCGACCCCGCGGCCGCCCGCGCCACCGTCCCGGCCCTCTCCCGGCCGCTCGTCTCCCGCGCGCTCCTCGCCGCCTTCGGGATCGCGGCCGCCGCCGACCTGATCTCCCTGCTCGCCGGCGCCGAACTCGGCCACCAGCTCGCCAAGCCGCTCCTGATGCCGCTGCTCGCCGCGTACGCCCTCACGCGCGGCGCCCCGAAGCTCCTGACCGTGGCGCTCCTCTTCGGCTGGGGCGGCGACGTCTTCCTGCTCTCCGACGCCGACTGGGCCTTCCTCGTCGGCATGGGGTCCTTCGCCGCCGGACACGTCTGCTACCTGGTCCTCTTCGGACGGCGCCGTACGTCCGTACCCCTGGCGGCCGCGTACACCGCCGCCCTCGTCGCCGCCGTCGCGCTCCTCTGGCCCGACCTCCCCGCCGACCTGCGGATCCCGGTCGCCGGCTACTCGCTGCTCCTCACCGCCATGGCCTACCGCGCGAGCTCCCTCGGGCTCCTGGCCGGACTCGGCGGCGCCCTGTTCCTGCTGTCCGACACCCTCATCGCCACCGGGGTCGCCGAGTGGCCCCAGCTGCCCGTACCGGACTTCTGGGTCATGCTGACCTATATCGGGGCGCAGTACCTGCTGACGGCGGGAGTGCTCCACGCGATGTACGGTGAACGTCGTACAACCGTCTGACAGCAAGGAACGTCCGCCATGCGCGCCACCACCATCCACGCCCCGTTCGACATGCGCGTGGAGGACGTGCCCGACCCGGTGGTGCAGGACCCCACCGACGTCGTCGTCCGCGTCCTGCGCGCCTGCGTCTGCGGCAGCGACCTGTGGGCCTACCGCGGCGAGTCCGCCCGGCAGCCCGGCCAGCGCATCGGCCACGAGTTCCTCGGCGTCGTGGAGGCGGCGGGCCCCGAGGTCACCGGCTTCACCGCGGGAGACCTCGTCGTCGCCCCCTTCGTCTGGTCCGACGGCACCTGCGACCACTGCGCCGAGGGACTCCAGACCTCCTGCCCGCGCGGCGGCTTCTGGGGCTCGGTCGGCTCCGACGGCGGCCAGGGCGAGGCCGTCCGCGTCCCCTTCGCCGACGGCACCCTCGTCAAGCTCCCCGCCGACGCCGCCTCCGACGACCGCCTCCTCACCGCGCTGCTCGCCCTCTCCGACGTCATGGGCACCGGCCACCACGCCGCCCTCGGCGCCGGCGTGAAGCCCGGCTCCACCGTCGCGGTCGTCGGTGACGGCGCCGTCGGCCTCTGCGGTGTCCTCGCGGCCAAGCGCCTCGGCGCCGAGCGGATCATCGCGCTCGGCCGGCACACCACCCGCACCGACATCGCCCGCCTCTTCGGCGCCACCGACGTCGTCGCCGAGCGCGGCGAGGCCGCCGAGGCCGCCGTCCGCGAACTCACCGGCGGCCAGGGCGCGCACGGCGTCATCGAGGCCGTCGGCACCGAGCAGTCCATGCGGACCGCCGTCGCCATCGCCCGCGACGGCGGCTCCATCGGCTACGTCGGCGTCCCCCACGGCAGCGGCACCGGACTGGACCTGTCCGTCATGTTCGACCGGAACATCGCGCTGCGCGGCGGCGTCGCCCCCGTGCGCGCGTACATCCCGGAACTGCTCCCGGACATCCTCGACGGCACCATCGACCCGTCGCCGGTCTTCGACCTGACGGTGGGCCTGGACGGCGTCCCGGGCGGCTACAAGGCGATGGACGAGCGCACGGCCCTGAAGGTCCTCGTCAAGCCGTGACCGCCGTGACAGCCGCGCCTGTTGTACCTGCCGTGGCAGCCGCGTGGCTCAATTCGTGAGCCACGCGGGCGCGTCCCCGCCCGCGACGCCCGGCGGCCGCGACCAGCCCGCAGGGCCGCCCTCGTACGCGACGGGCGACAGCGCGTGCCGCAGTCGCCCGAGCGGCCCCTCCGACTCGGTGAGGTACCGCTCGGGCTCGTACCGGGGCAGCGCGTGCGTCAGCCAGTGGCCCGTCTGGGCCAGGGCCAGCCGGACGAGCCGGGTACCGCCGTCCCGGTCCTGCTCGGTCAACGACCGCAGGACGGCCGCCGCGAGCAGATAGCCCGAGCCGTGGTCCAGGGCCTGCGCGGGCAGCGCGCCCGGCTCCTCGGCCGAGCCCTCCAGGGCGGCGATCCCCGTGGCCGCCTGCACCAGCGAGTCGAAGCCGCGGCGACCGCTCCACGGCCCGTAGTCGCCCCAGGCGGAGAGTCGGGCGGTGACGAGCCCCGGCCGGTCGAGGTCGAAGCGGTCGAGGGCGCCCGGCCGGTAACCGGTGACCAGGACGTCGGCCGCGTCGAGCAGTCCGTCGAAGGTACGCCGGTCCGACGGACTGTCCAGATCGAGCGCCGCCGTCCGCTTCCCGACGTCCGTGTCCGCGTGCTGATCGGGCAGTTCGGGACGGTCCGGCGGGTCGATCCGCAGCACGTCCGCACCGAGAAGCGCGAGCGTCCGGGTCGCGACAGGACCGGCGATCACCCGGGTCAGGTCCAGGACCCGCAGCCGGCCCGTACGGCGCCGGGGCGGGGCCTCGTCGAGCCGCTCCCGGGTCAGCAGCGGCCGCGCCGCCACCGCCCGGCCCTGCGCGTGCGCCGTCCACTCCCCGGGCGCCCGCAGGGCCACCGCGAGGCCCCCGGCCGCGTACACGGCCGTCTCGACGTCCACGGCCTTCCGTGCGGCGACGGCGGCCGCCACGGCCTCCACCGAACCGGCGGGCACACCGAGGGCGTCGAGCAACGCCTCCCGGTGGTGCGGATAGTTGGCGTGGGTACGGACCCAGCCGTCGGCCGCCCGCCAGAACCGGGAGAGCGGCGCGAAGGCCACCGGCGCCCGCCCGTCGACCCGCAGATGGCGCTCGCTCACGAAGGCGGTGGCGACGGCCCCGTCGTCCACCCGCACCGGCCCCGGCAGCCCCGCCCGTTCGACGGCGGCGAGCGAACAGGCCGCCACCGTCGCCCGCGCCAGGTCCATCACCGGCAGCCGGGCCGGCAGCAGCCCGGCGGGGCCGGTGAACGACACCCGGTCGACCAGGGCGGGGTCGCCGCCGAGCGCCGACCACGCCAACTCCGTACCGGTGCGCACCGTGTTGTCCATGACGGCAGTGTGGCACTCCGTGCCATGCGGGCCACGCGAAAGGGTCCCCGTGTGGCGCACCACACGGGGACCCTCCCTCACCGGACCTCCGCGACTAGCGGCGGACGGCGTCCAGCGCGTCGATCAGACCGGCCCCGTAGAAGCCGTTCTTGTTCTTGCCACCCTCGCAGACGGCGTCGATCTTGCCGTCGCCCTCGATGTCGTACGGGTTGGTGCAGGCGCGGTCGTCGGCCTGCGCGTACAGCAGCGCCTTCAGCGCCGCCGGGCTCGCGTAGGGGTGCGTCGACTTGATGAGCGCGAGGACACCCGCCGCGTGCGGCGCGGCCATCGACGTGCCGGCCTTGTAGTTGTAGCCGCCGTTGACCGTGGTCGACAGGATGCGGCCGTTGACCGCCGGGGCGTCCGGGGTCTGGAACTCGGTGCGGTCACCGCCGGGGGCGGCGATGTCGATGACACCGAGACCGTAGTTGGAGTAGGACGCCTTCAGGTCCTTGGCACCGGTCGCGGAGACGGTGACGACGCCCGGCAGCATGGCCGGGTAGTCGAGGCACTCCTTCGGGTCGATGACCCGGGGGACCGGCGTGGTGTCGTTCGGGCTGCTGTTGTCGACGATCGAGTCGGCCGCCAGGTCGAACTTCGAGTTGCCGGCCGCCGCCACGTTGACCGTGCCCTTGCGCTCCGCGTAACGGGTCGCACGGGTGACCGCCTCGATGAGGGCCTTCTGGTCCTCGTCGTTCTTGCAGGCGAACATCCACGGGTCGGTGTAGTAGCTGTTGTTCGTGATCTCGACGCCCTGCTCGGCCGCCCACATGAAGCCGCAGACCACGGCCTCCGTGTAGAAGAAGCCGTCCGGGGTGGACACCTTGATGCCGGAGACCTTCACGCCCGGGGCGACACCGGTGACGCCGATGCCGTTCTTGGCGGCGGCGATCGTACCGGCGACGTGCGTGCCGTGGTCGCTCTCGCCCGGGTTGGGGCGCCACGAGCCGGCGGTGGTGTCCGGCTTGCCGGACACGCAGTTGGCGGAGGCCTTGACGTCGAAGTTCGGCGCCAGGTCCGGGTGGGTGTCGTCGACACCCGTGTCGATGACGGCGACGGTGACGCGCTTGCTGCCGAGCGTCTTCTGGTGGGCCTTGTCCGCCTTGATGGCCGGCAGGTCCCACTGCAGGGGCTCCAGCGGGTCCTGCTCGTCCGACGCCGTGGCCGCGGCGGCCTTGGCCTCGGCCGCGGACAGCGACTGGGCACCCTCGTCGACGGCGGTGTCCGTCTGGGCGGACAGCGGGGCGGTACGGGTCGCACCGGCCGACACCACGCCACGCGCCGTGCGGATCGTCTTCGCGAACTCGGGGTTCTGCGAGTGGACGACTATCACGCCGATCTGGTCGTACGAGACGACCACCTCGCCGCCCGCGGCGGCTATCGCCTTCTTCACCGAGGCCGCGGTCCAGCGGCCCCCGGCGACGTTGACGACGTACGTCAGCTTCGGCCCGTTCGTCGCCACGGCGGACGTCGGTGCGTCACTCAGTTCCGCGGCGGAGGCGGCGCCGGAGGGAAGGAAGCCGAGCGAGGCCGTGAGCGCGAGACCAACCGGCAGAGCAAGAGCTCGGCGGCGCCTCGATCCCAGATGAGCCATGGGTTCTCCACATCATCCGTATGTACTGCCCGGGCGCGGGTTTGCGCGCGGACAGGTGCATGACGAGTGAAGCTATCGCTGATCTTCCCGGCGCTTCAATGAGTTGAGAAGACTTCATGAAGATCTGTGCGAATAAATCCCTCGCGTGAACCGCTTCGCATCCCGCTCCGTGCCGTTGTGCAGGGGAGGGGTTCCGATCGGGACCCCGGCTCCCGCACCCCAGGTGAGGCCCCCTTGACCATGCCGTCCGTCCCCGCGTCACGAGGAGATTCCGTGGCTACCGAAGCACCGCCGCCGCCCCGAAACGGGACGGAGGCCGCAACCGCTCCCGTATCGCCCACGACGGAACAGTTCGTCGAGGTGCAGGAGGGCGCGGAGTTCGGCGAACTGCGCCGTACGTACCGCTCCTTCGCCTTCCCCCTGACCCTCGCCTTCATCGCCTGGTACCTGCTGTACGTGCTGCTCTCCAACTACGCGAGCGGTTTCATGGGCACCAAGGTCTTCGGCAACATCAACGTGGCGCTCGTCCTGGGCCTCGGCCAGTTCGCCACCACGTTCCTCATCGCCTGGCTCTACTCGCGGCACGCGGCGACCCGGCTCGACCCCAAGGCCGAGGCCATCAGGAACCGTATGGAGGGCGACGCATGAGCACCCCCGTCCTGCTCGCGGCGGGCAACGCCACCAGCGAACACCGGCCGCTGATCATCGCCCTCTTCGGCGCCTTCGTCATCGCGACCCTGATCATCACCGTCTGGGCCGGCCGCCAGACCCGCAGCGCCGCCGACTTCTACGCCGGCGGAGGCCAGTTCACCGGCTTCCAGAACGGCCTCGCGATCTCCGGCGACTACATGTCCGCCGCGTCCTTCCTCGGCATCAGCGGCGCCATCGCCCTCTTCGGCTACGACGGCTTCCTCTACTCGATCGGCTTCCTGGTCGCCTGGCTCGTCGCCCTGCTCCTGGTCGCCGAACCGCTGCGCAACTCCGGCCGGTTCACCATGGGCGACGTCCTCGCCTACCGGATGCGCCAGCGGCCCGTCAGGACCGCCGCCGGCACCTCCACCATCGTCGTCTCGATCTTCTACCTGCTCGCGCAGATGGCCGGCGCCGGCGTCCTCGTCTCGCTGCTGCTCGGCATCACCAGCGACGGCGGCAAGATCGCGATCGTCGCCCTCGTCGGCGTCCTGATGATCGTCTACGTGACCATCGGCGGCATGAAGGGCACCACCTGGGTGCAGATGGTGAAGGCCGTCCTGCTCATCGCGGGCACGCTCCTCATCACCTTCCTCATCCTGCTGAAGTTCGACTTCAACCTCTCGCAGCTCCTCGGCGCCGCCGCCACCAACAGCGGCAAGGGCGACGCCTTCCTGGAGCCCGGCCTCAAGTACGGCACCAGCGCCCTCTCGAAGCTGGACTTCATCTCCCTCGGCATCGCCCTCGTCCTCGGCACCGCCGGCCTGCCCCACATCCTGATCCGCTTCTACACGGTGCCGACCGCCAAGGCCGCCCGTAAGTCGGTCAACTGGGCCATCGGCATCATCGGCGCCTTCTACCTGATGACGATCGTCCTCGGCTTCGGCGCCGCCGCCCTGCTCAGCGGCGACACCATCAGGGCATCCAACAAGGCGGGCAACACAGCGGCCCCGCTGGCCGCCCACGCGGTCGGCGGCGGCGCCGACTCCACCGGCGGCGCGATCCTCCTCGCCGTCATCTCCGCCGTCGCCTTCGCCACCATCCTCGCCGTGGTCGCCGGTCTGACCCTGGCCTCCTCCTCGTCCTTCGCGCACGACATCTACGCGAAAGTGATCAGGCGCGGGAAGGCCACCGAGAAGGAGGAGATGCGGGCCGCCCGCTGGTCCACGGTCCTCATCGGCATCGTGTCGATCGCGCTCGGCGCCCTCGCCCGCGACCTCAACGTCGCCGGCCTGGTCGCCCTCGCCTTCGCTGTCGCCGCCTCGGCCAACCTGCCGACGATCCTCTACTCGCTCTTCTGGAAGAGGTTCACCACCCAGGGCGCGCTCTGGTCGATCTACGGCGGACTGATCTCCTCCGTCGTCCTCGTCCTCTTCTCGCCGGTCGTCTCCGGCGGCCCGGCCTCGATGTTCAAGGGCGTGGACTTCCACTGGTTCCCGCTGGAGAATCCCGGCCTCGTCTCCATCCCGCTCGGCTTCCTCCTCGGCTGGCTCGGCTCGCTCCTCTCCAAGGAGGAGCCGGACGCGGGCAAGTACGCGGAGCTGGAGGTCAAGTCCCTCACCGGCGTCGGGGTCGCCGCCGCGATCAAACACTGACCGGAGCGCAGCCGACCGTATACGGTCCGCGTTCACCGGACGGCCGCGTCGTAGAGTTCTACGACGCGGCCTCGCCGGTCCCGTGACAATCTGCCCTGCTCGTTGTCCGCGGGCTCACGTAGGCTCGAACCACACGCAACCGCAAGACGGGGAGGGGGCCACAGTGCTCATCGACACCTATGGCCGGGTGGCAACCGACCTGCGCGTTTCGCTCACGGACCGGTGCAACCTGCGCTGCACGTACTGCATGCCCGAAGAGGGCCTGCAGTGGCTCGCGAAGCCGGACCTGCTCACGGACGACGAGATCGTCCGGCTGATCCGGATCGCGGTCACCGACCTCGGCGTCACCGAGGTCCGCTTCACCGGCGGCGAGCCGCTGCTCCGCCCCGGCCTCGTCGGCATCGTCGAGCGCTGCGCGGCCCTGGAGCCCCGCCCCCGGATGTCCCTCACCACCAACGGCATCGGGCTGAAGCGCACGGCCGCCGCCCTCAAGGCCGCGGGCCTCGACCGGGTCAACGTCTCCCTGGACACCCTGCGCCCCGACGTCTTCAAGACCCTCACCCGGCGCGACCGCCACCAGGACGTCCTCGACGGCATGGCCGCCGCCCGGGACGCCGGCCTCACCCCGGTCAAGGTCAACGCCGTCCTGATGCCCGGGCTCAACGCCGACGAGGCCCCCGACCTCCTCGCCTGGGCGGTGGAGCAGGAGTACGAGCTCCGCTTCATCGAGCAGATGCCCCTCGACGCCCAGCACGGCTGGAAGCGCGACGGCATGATCACCGCCGGTGACATCCTGGAGTCCCTGCGCACCCGGTTCACCCTGACGCCCGAAGGCGCCGACGAGCGCGGTTCGGCGCCCGCGGAGCGCTGGGTCGTCGACGGCGGGCCGCACACGGTCGGTGTCATCGCCTCCGTCACCCGCCCGTTCTGCCGGGCCTGCGACCGCACCCGGCTCACCGCCGACGGCCAGGTGCGGACCTGTCTCTTCGCCACCGAGGAGACGGACCTGCGGGCCACACTCCGCTCGGACGCGTCGGACGCCGAGGTCGCGGCGCTCTGGAAGCGGGCCATGTGGGGCAAGAAGGCCGGCTCGGGCCTCGACGACCCGAGCTTCCTCCAGCCCGACCGCCCGATGTCGGCGATCGGCGGCTGAACCGGGCGCCGATCGCCGGCGGCCGGTTCAGCGATCGGCGACCGACTCCCACTCCGCGAGCGGGACGACGTCCTTCAGGAAGCCCCGTACACCCAGGAACTGGGAGAGGTGCTCGCGGTGCTCCTCGCACGCGAGCCAGGTCTTGCGACGCTCGGGCGTGTGCAGCGCGGGATTGTTCCACGCGAGCACCCAGACGGCGTCGGCGCGGCACCCCTTGGCGGAGCAGATGGGGTTCTCTTCACTCACCGGACCATTGATCACCCGATCATTGTCCAGCAAGGGCGATGCCGAGCAGCCACGGGGGGAGCTGCCCGGCATCGGTCCGTCGCTCCGACGGGGGATGCGGAGCGCGTAGGCAGTATGTCACGGCACCCTGGGTGCGGTGCACCGGAACTTCATGATTGATCTGAGCTTTTCCTGAGCTTCCCGGGGTCGAGTGCGGGGCGCCCGGGAGAGGGGACGAACGTGGAGGGAAGGGACGGCGTGGACTCCCGGCCGGCGTTCGCGATGACCACCGCGACATAGGGGAGCAGGATGCCCAGGGCCAGGGCCACGACCGCCACATGCCGCTCGACGTTCCACAGCACCGCGGCCGCGATCACGGAGAGCGTCCGGACCGACATCGAGATGATGTAGCGCCGCTGCCGCCCCCGCACATCGTCGGCGAGCCCCTGCCGGGCCCCCGTGATCCGGAAGACCTCGCCCCCGTCGCGCTTCGACATCGCCGTCCACCACCCACCGGTCGCGCCGGACTCTCCGGTCCGGACCTCGACTCCAACGGTACGCCCGCTCCCCGGCACCGACGAGACCGGGGGCACGGATGGCGCTGTCCGACATGCGCCGTATGGCCGGGGGGACGAGACTGGGCCCACATGCGTACAAGGAGGCGACGATGGGTTGGTTGTGGGCGATCATCGTGGGACTGGTCCTCGGTCTGATCGCGAAGGCGATCCTGCCGGGGAAGCAGCAGATCCCGCTGTGGCTGACGGTCGTGTTCGGCATTCTCGGCAGCGTTCTCGGCAACGCGGTCGCGACCTGGATCGGCGTCAACGACACCAAGGGCATCGACTGGACCCGTCACCTGCTCCAACTGATCGGCGCGGTCGCCGTGGTCGGGGTGGGCGACATGCTGTGGGCCTCGATCAGGGGTAACCGACAGCGAACCTAGGGACCGAAGACGCCGGGAGCCCGGTACGGCACACCACGTGCCGTACCGGGCTCCCGGCGTACGGAGGCCGAGGGCGGCCCTCAGCCCTCCGCGCCGGCGAACTCGATCGCCGCCAGGTTCTTCTTGCCGCGCCGCAGCACCAGCCAGCGGCCGTGCAGCAGCTCCTCCGCCGACACCTCGGCGTCCTCGGCGGTCACCTTCACGTTGTTCACGTAGGCCCCGCCCTCCTTCACCGTGCGGCGCGCGCCCGACCTGCTCGGCGCGAGCCCGACCTCGGTGAACAGGTCCACGACCTGACCGAGCGCGGTGACCCGGGCGTGCGGCAGCTCCGACAGGGCGGCGGCCAGCGTCGCCTCGTCCAGCTCGGCCAGGTCGCCCTGCCCGAACAGCGCCTTGGATGCGTTGATGACGGCCGCGCACTGCTCGGCGCCGTGCACGAGGGTGGTGAGCTCCTCGGCGAGCGCCCGCTGCGCGGCCCGCGCCTGCGGCCGCTCGGCGGTCTGCTGCTCCAGCTCCTCCAGCTCCGCACGGGACCTGAAGGACAGGATCCGCATGTACGTGGAGATGTCCCGGTCGTCCACGTTCAGCCAGAACTGGTAGAACGCGTACGGCGTCGTCATCTCCGGGTCGAGCCAGACGGCCCCGCTCTCGGTCTTGCCGAACTTGGTGCCGTCCGCCTTGACCATCAGCGGGGTCGCGAGGGCGTGCACCTCCGCGCCCGGCTCCAGGCGGTGGATCAGGTCGAGACCGGCCACCAGGTTGCCCCACTGGTCCGAGCCGCCCTGCTGGAGCGTGCAGCCGTAGCGGCGGTACAGCTCCCGGAAGTCCATGGCCTGGAGCAGCTGGTAGCTGAACTCGGTGTAGCTGATGCCCTGCTCGGACTCCAGACGCCGGGCGACGGAGTCCTTGGTCAGCATCTTGTTGACCCGGAAGTGCTTGCCGATGTCCCGCAGGAACTCGATCGCCGACATCCCGGCGGTCCAGTCCAGGTTGTTCACCATGACCGCCGCGTTCTCCCCGTCGAAGGAGAGGAACGGCTCGATCTGCGTCCGCAGCCGGTTCACCCAGTTCGCGACCGTCTCGGGGTCGTTCAGGGTGCGCTCGGCCGTCGGCCGCGGGTCACCGATCTGACCGGTGGCCCCGCCGACCAGCGCCAGCGGCCGGTGCCCGGCCTGCTGGAGCCGGCGGACGGTGAGGACCTGGACCAGGTGGCCGACGTGGAGACTGGCCGCGGTCGGGTCGAAACCGCAATAGAAGGTGACGGGACCGTCCGCGAGAGCCTTGCGCAGTGCGTCCTCATCGGTGGACTGGGCGAAGAGCCCACGCCACTTCAGCTCGTCGACGATGTCGGTCACGTCGTCCGTCTCCCTGTGATGCTCGTGATGCCTGTGGCCAGTAGTCGTCTCAGTCTAGGTGGGTCAGACCCCCTTGCTGACCGAGCTCATGTTGAAGTCGGGGATCCGCAGGGCGGGCATCGCGGCCCGGGTGAACCAGTCGCTCCACTCGCGCGGCAGCGTCTTCTCCGTCCGACCCGCCTCCGAGGCCCGCGACAGCAGGTCCACCGGCGACTCGTTGAACCGGAAGTTGTTCACCTCGCCGACCACCTCGCCGTTCTCCACGAGGTAGACGCCGTCCCGGGTCAGACCGGTGAGCAGCAGCGTCGCCGGGTCGACCTCGCGGATGTACCAGAGGCAGGTGAGAAGCAGCCCGCGCTCCGTGGAGGCGACCATCTCCTCGAGGGAACGCTCGCCGCCACCGTCCAGGATCAGGTTCCCCGCCACGGGCGCCACGGGCAACCGAGTAAGTTCCGCCGAGTGCCGGGTGGTGATCAGACGCTCCAGCTTCCCGTCCCGTACCCAGTCCGTCGGCGCGATCGGCAGACCGTTGTCGAAGACGGAGGAGTCGTCGCCCGAGGAGTGCGCGATCACGAACGGCGCGGACTCCAGACCCGGCTCGTTCGGGTCGCTGCGCAGGGTCAGCGGCAGCGGGGAGAGGGTCTCGCCGAGCCGGGTGCCGCCGCCGGGCTTCGAGAAGACCGTACGGCCCTCCACCGCGTCCCGGGCCGCCGAGGACCACAGCTGGTAGATCAGCAGGTCGGCCACGGCCGTCGGCGGCAGCAGCGTCTCGTACCGCCCGGCGGGCAGCTCGATCCGCCGCTCCGCCCAGCCGAGACGGGTCGCGAGCTCCGCGTCGAGGGCCGCCGGGTCCACGTCCTTGAAGTCCCGGGTCGAACGGCCGGCCCAGGCGGACCGCGAGCGGTCCGGGGACTTGGCGTTCAGCTCCAGGGTCCCGTTGGGCTGGTCGTGACGGAGCCGCAGTCCCGTGGACGTACCCAGGTAGGCGGAGGTCAGCTCGTGGTTGGCGAAGCCGTACAGCTCACGGCCGCCGGCCCGGGCGCGGGCGAAGGCCTCGCCGAGCGCCGGGGCGAAGTCGGCGAAGACGGCGGAGGAGGTCTCCGCCGGGGCGTCCGTGAAGTCGGGGGACGAGGGCACGTCCGCCACCAGCGGCTGGGCGTCCTCGGCGGGACCCGCCGCACGCGCGGCGGCCTCGGCGGCCCGGACCAGCGGCTCCAGGTCGTCGGCGGTGACCGCGGACCGCGAGACGACACCGGAGGCGGTGCCCTGCGCGCCGTCGACGGTCGCGACGACCGTGAGCGTACGGCCGCGGGTGACGCCGTTGGTGGTGAGCGCGTTGCCCGCCCAGCGCAGATTGGCCGAGGACTCCTCGTCGGCGATGACGACACAGCCGTCGGCACGGGACAGCTCAAGGGCCCGCTCGACGATCTCGTACGGCTTGCTGACGCGGCTCATCGTCCGGCCTCCTGCGTCGTGTTGAGGATGTTGACGCCCCGGAAGAGGGCGGACGGGCAGCCGTGGGAGACCGCCGCGACCTGGCCCGGCTGGGCCTTGCCGCAGTTGAAGGCGCCGCCGAGGACGTACGTCTGCGGGCCGCCGACCTGCTCCATCGAGCCCCAGAAGTCGGTGGTGGTCGCCTGGTACGCCACGTCCCGCAGCTGCCCGGCGAGCCGGCCGTTCTCGATGCGGAAGAACCGCTGCCCGGTGAACTGGAAGTTGTAGCGCTGCATGTCGATCGACCAGGACCGGTCACCGACCACGTAGATGCCCCGCTCCACACCCCCGATCAGGTCCTCCGTCGACAGACCGCCCGGGTCCGGCTGGAGCGAGACGTTCGCCATCCGCTGCACCGGCACGTGCGCGGGGGAGTCGGCGAACGCGCAGCCGTTCGACCGGCCGAGGCCCGTGAGCTTCGCGATCCGCCGGTCCAACTGGTAGCCGACGAGCGTGCCGTCCTTCACCAGGTCCCAGCTCTGCGCCTCGACGCCCTCGTCGTCGAACCCGACCGTCGCGAGCCCGTGTTCGGCGGTCCTGTCACCCGTCACGTTCATGATCGAGGAGCCGTACGCCAGCTTGCCCAGCTGGTCGAAGGTGGCGAAGGAGGTGCCCGCGTACGCCGCCTCGTAGCCCAGGGCCCGGTCCAGCTCGGTGGCGTGCCCGATCGACTCGTGGATCGTCAGCCAGAGGTTCGACGGGTCCACGACCAGGTCGTACCGCCCCGCCTCGACGCTCGGCGCCCGCATCTTCTCGGCGAGCAGCCCCGGGATCTCGTCCAGCTCCTTGTCCCAGTCCCAGCCGGTGCCCGTCAGGTACTCCCAGCCCCGCCCGACCGGCGGCGCGATCGTCCGCATCGAGTCGAACTCACCGGTCGTCTCGTCGACGGCGACCGCCGTGAGCTGCGGATGCAGCCGGACCCGCTGCTGCGTGGTGACCGTGCCCGCCGTGTCCGCGTAGAACTTGTTCTCGTGGACGGTGAGCAGCGAGGCGTCCACATGGGCCACGCCGTCCGCCCGCAGCAGCCGCGCGCTCCAGTCGGCGAGCAGCGCGCTCTTCTCCTCGCCGGGGATGGAGAAGGGATCGATCTCGTACGAGGAGACCCAGGTGCGCTCCTCGTGCACCGGCTCCTCGGCCAGCTCCACCCGCTCGTCCGAGCCCGCCGCCGCGATCACCTTCGCCGACAGCTTGGCCATGGCGACCGCCTGCGAGGCGACCTTCGCGGCCCCGTCCATGGTCAGGTCGACCCCGGACGCGAACCCCCAGGCCCCGCCGTGCACCACCCGCACCGCGTAGCCGAGGTCCGTGGTGTCCGAGGAACCGGACGGTTTGGCGTCACGCAGCCGCCAGGAGGCGCTGCGCACCCGCTCCAGACGGAAGTCCGCGTGCTCGGCGCCGAGCGCGCGCGCTCGGGCGAGCGCCGCGTCGGCGAGCGCCCGCAGGGGCAGCGCGACGAACGTAGGGTCGATCTGATGGACCACGAGCGGCCTCGCTCTCGGCGATCGTAAGGCGGGGGTCGAACTGTCCCGGAAGTCAATCACGGGACGGGCCGCGGAGTCGGCGCATTGAGGTGCGCCCGCGGCACAACCCGCGCCAACCCGCCTGCTCCGTCGGCCTATTGAGGCATCGGAATAGAGCACGGGCATAGCACCCGCGTCGATCGGATGAGATGATCGACGCCATGCACGGGTGGGTGAACGGAGTCAGGTCCTGGCTGTCGTCGCTGGACGAGGACGCACTCAGATCCCTGCTGACCTGGCACCACTGCTTACGGGGCGACAAACACGCCCACACGTCGGACCGGCCGCCGTCCCCGCCCTCGCGGCGGGAACTGCACGCGGCCCGGGTGCGGCTCGCCAAGGCGCAGCAGGGACAGCTGACGAGCATCGCCGCCTGCGGGCTCGTCTGGGCGGTGAAGGCGCTCCACACCGAATACGGGTTCTCGCAGCGCGCTCTGACGGACCCCACCCTCGACGAACTGCACGCCATGCTCAGGGTGCTCGACCCGCCACTCGCCCGCTGCGCGCTGTACGGCATGCTCCTGCCCGGCACGAGCCGGCTCCCGGTCGGGCCGCTGGCGACCGAGCACGAGGCGGCGTTGCAGACGGCCGCGGACAGCAGCCCGCCGCCGGACGCGCACGAGATGGGCCGGCGCTTCGAGACCCCCTCCGGCTCCGCCTCGTCGCCCGGCTCCGCCTCCGGCTCCCCGACGACGAACCCCGAGTGTGAGGATGCCGCTCCCGTGTCCGGACCCTTACCCCTGGCCGACCTCCCCGCGTCGCTCGACCTCCTGAAGCGGTCCGGTGAGGGGCTGGCCGTCGTCCTGCGTGGTGCGGCGGACGCCGTCGAAGCCGGGCTCCTTCCCGTGGACGCCCCCGGCGAGGGGCTCGCCACCTGGACGGAGGAGCGCGAGCGGCTCGCCGCCGTGCTCGCCGCCGCGGGGGTCACCTGGGGGCCGGGCCTCGGTTATGCCGACGCGGTCGCCGAGCTGACCCGGCTGCGGGAGGCGCGGGCCGAACAGACCGACGCCCTGCGCCGCAAGGCGAGCCGCTACGCCGAACTCCTGGAGCTGGCCGACGACGAGGAGGAGGCCGCCGACCTCCGCCGCCACCTCGAACGCACCGAGACCCAACTGCGCGAACTCGGCGCCTTGGCGGGGGAGGAGGCGGTCGCCGGCCCGCCCGAGGCGGGCCTGTCGGAAGCCGGTGTCGTACGCCCGGTAGGGGTAGAGATAGAGGCGGCCGGCCAGGACCAGGAGCAGGACCCGGGCCCGAGCCCGACCCCGAGCCCGGACGCTGACCCGGGCCCCGGGCAGGAGCTCCCGTCGGGGCGGACCGAGCACGCCACCGGTGACGCGGCCGCGTTGACGGCCCGGGCCCGGGTGGGCGCCTCCGCGATCGAGGCCGTCCGCCGCGCGGTGGAACCGCCGCCCCCGGCCCTGCTGCCCGCCTCGACGACGGCGGCCACCACGACCCCGGCCGCAGCCCCGGCCCCCACGCCCGTTCCGACCGCCGCGCCCGCCCCCATACCGGCGCAGGCCCCGGCCCCCGTACCCGTACCGGCTCAGGCGCCGACCCCCGCCCCCGTACCCGCTCAGGCCCCGACCCCGGCCCCCGCTCAAGCGTCGCCCCCCGCCCCCACCCCCCTCCCCGTTGAGGACGAGCCCTGGCCCTCCGGGCTCGGGGCGGCCGACTGGGACCCGTACGCGCCGTGGGAGACCGGCGGTGAGCCGCCCGTCGGCCGGCTGCTGCGGGACGGGCGGGTCGCCGAGGCGTACTGGATGACCGTGGCCTCCCGCGAGGGTGACGTCCGGGCGCGGACCCTCGCCTTCGCCGCCGCCGCGTTCAGCTGCGTCTCGGACAGCGAGGCCACCCCCGTACAGATGGCGCACGAGCTCGACCCCGCTCTCGCCGCGCAGGACCGCGAGGCGCATCTCGTGGCCCTCGCGGCCGCCCTGCGCACCGGACTCACCGCGCGGTGGGCGCACGGCCTGATCAGCGGTTTCGTCATGCCGTCCGGGCTCACCGGGCCCTGGCAGCAGCTGCTCACCGTGCTCGTCGCCGCCGTCCGCGACGGCCGCGTCTTCGAGCCCGGCATGCTCCAGGGCAGCGCCGAGGGCCAGGAGGCCGCCACCCGCGAGGAGATCGGCCTCACCGCCCGGCAGCTGCTCGACGACCTGCCGCGCCGCAAGATGAAGTACCAGCGGGCGTCCCAGGTGCTCCAGTACCTCGTCGGCCCGTCGGGCCCGGTGCGCCACGCGCTGAACGAGGTCATCGAGTGGTCCGGCCAGAACCCCGCGCAGTACACCGGCGCGCCCGGCTTCCGCGCCCTGGGCGAAGAGCTGTGGCGGGCGGAGGACATCGACCGGCTCATCGAGGACACCGACGCCCTGTTCCGTACGTCGAAGCAGGCCAAGGAGCCGATCACCGCCGGCGCGCTCCGGCAGCTGCACACCGCCTGCCGGTCCGTCGGCGAGCTCCTCATGCGCGCCGAGGCCGCCCACGCCGCCGCCCGGCCGCACCAGGGCGTGAGCGACCGCGGCATCCCCGAACTGGCCTCGGTCCTCCGGGACGTCGCCGAGGAGCCCGCCCCGGCAGGCACGGGAGGCGCGGCGCTCGCGCTGCTGCGGTCCTGGCTCACCGGCGAGCACGTACGGTCCGAGGACACCGCAGCCGACCAGCTCCGCGAGAACGGCGGCCCCGTCCCGCCCGCCGACTGCCTCCTCCGGCTGCCCGACCTGCCCCGGGACGCCCTCGGCGACCCCGACCTCGGCGACCCCAGGGCGGCCCGCCGGATCGCCGCCCTCCTGGCGCCGCCCGACGCCGAGTACGCCCTCGTCCGCTACCTCGGTGACGGCGACCTGCACCTCGCGAGGGCGCTGATCGCGGCCGTCGAGAGCGAGCCCGAGGAGTACGGCTGCACCGACCCCGAGTGGGGCGAATCGGCCGCCCGGCGGCTCGCGCAGGGCCACGAGGACTGGCGGCGCGAGGTCGCGGAGCGCCATCGCGCGGCGGCCGGGCTGCTCGCCCAGATGCGGACGCTCAACCAGCTGGCCGCCGACGAGGAAAGGGAGTTCGTCGGCCGCCTCCAGGAGTTCGTCGACGGCGAGGAGTCGGGCCGCTACCGCTTCGCCGTGGACTCGCTGCGCACCCTGGAGGCGGAGCTCGTCACCCTCGTCGAGGACTACACCCGGCAGCTCCGGGAGAACCTCGCCCTGCTGCGCTCCCGCCCCGACCGGCCGCTGTCCGCAGGGGACCACGACCGGATCGCCCGCCTCATCGACGAGGGGGACACGGTCACGGCACAGGAGTTCCTCGCCCTGGCGACGAGCCACAAGCCGCTGCCGGCGCGGCCCGCCGACGACGGCTCCGAACTGGCCGGGTTCCTCGGCGGCGTCACCGCGCCCGACGCGCCGAAGGCCGGCGGCGAGGGCGTCGACGCCGACTGGTGGGCGAACCACTACAGCGACCCCGACGCCTCGCTCACCCCTGCGGCGGGCAACGGCCTGGAGTCGTGGGCGGCCCTCTGCACCCCGCAGGGCCGGCGCGGCGAACTGCCCCAGCACCTCTCCCGGCTGCTGCGGGTCCTGGGCCTCGACGTCTCCCCGGGCCAGGTGTCGGCCGAGCGGGCCGCCCTCGGCCAGGGCATGCGCCGCTTCAAGGTGCGCGCGCGGGTCGCCGAACGCGCCGGATACGTCGCCGCGCTCGGCTCCCGGGCCTCCTCGTACACCGTCCTGCTCATCTGGGAGGAGCAGCCCGCCGACGGGCCGCTCGCCCACCTGGAGGACGCCGACGTCGGCGCCAACATCGTGCTCTACTTGCACCCGCTCGGCCTGGAGGGACGGCGCGGCCTCGCCGAGTCCGCCCGCTCCTTCGCCCAGCAGGCCCTGGTCGTCGACTCCGCCGTGATGGGCTGGATGGCCGCCCGGGCCCCCGGCTCCTTCCGCTCGCTCCAGCGGGTGACGCTGCCCTGGGCCGCGTACAACCCGTACACGCCGTTCGTCGCGGGCCTCGTCCCGCCCGAGGTGTTCTACGGCCGCGACGAGGAGATGCGGGAGGTCATGGGCCGCGAGGGCGGCATGTTCCTCTACGGGGGACGCCAGCTCGGCAAGTCCGCGCTGCTGCGCCGGGTCGCGGAGATCTTCCCGAGCCGGGCCGACGCCCACGTCGCCGTCTACCTCGACCTGTTGAAGGCGGAAATCGGCCACGCGGAGGCCCCCGACCGGATCTGGAGCCGGCTGGTCGAGGACCTCAAGCGCAAGGGCGTCTTCAACAACAAGATGTCGGAACAGGCCAACCCCGACGTCGTCGTCCGCAACATCCAGGCCTGGCTGGACGAGGACGACACCCGCCGGATCCTGGTCCTCGCGGACGAGGCGGACGCCTTCCTCAACACCGACTCGCGCCGCGCCTACCGCGTCGGCAGCGAGTCGACGTTCCCCAACGTCATGCACTTCCAGCGCCTGATGGAGCAGACGGAGCGCCGCTTCAAGATCGTCTTCGCGGGTCTCCACCAGGTCCAGCGCTTCGGACACCTCTCCAACGTCTCCACCGTGCACGGCGGCCCCGACGTCCTCGTCGGCCCGCTCGGCACCCAGGCCGCCGTCCGGCTCGTCACCGAACCGATGGCCGCGCTCGGCCACTTCTTCGAACGGCCCGAGCTGGTCTGGCGGATCCTCGCCATCACCAACTACCAGGCCAACCTGGTGCAGATCTTCTGCCGCGAACTCGTCCGCGTCCTCCACGACCGCCCGTACACCTGGTCCGGGAGCCCGGTCCGGATCACCGAGGACGACGTCCAGAAGGTCGCCGCATCGGAGACCGTACGCCGCCAGATCGCCGAGCGGCTCCGCTTCACCATCAACCTGGAGGACCGCTACCGGGTCCTCGCCCTCGTCATCGCCCTGCGCAGCCTCAAGGACAGCTACCGCGGCGACTACTCCGCGAGCGAGCTGCTCCAGGAGGCCCGGGAGGCGTGGCCGGAGGGCTTCGAGATGCTCAGCGCCAAGCAGGCGCAGATCTTCCTCACCGAGATGGTCGGCCTCGGCCTGCTCATCCAGCTCGGCGACCGCTCCCACTTCGCCGTCCGCAGCCCCAACGTCGTCAACATGCTGGGCACCCGCGAGGAACTCGAACTCGAACTCCGCGAGACGGAATTCGGCCTGCCCTACGACTACAACCCGCACGCCGCCCGGCGCATCCTCGGCCGCGACGCCCGCCACGTGCAGACGTACAGCCCGCTCACCGAGGAACAGCTCCACGAGACCGCCCAGTCCGGCGTCAGCATCATCGGCACCACCGCGCTCCACCGGCCCGAGCTCGTCCGGCAGGCGGTCACCGCCTTCGCCGTGAACCGGGGCGTCGACGTCGTCCCCTACACCCATGGAGAGGACCTCGCCGCCCTCCTCAAGAGCCGCCGCCGCAAGGCCCATGTGATCGTCGCGGACCTGCGCGGCGCCGCCCCCGCCGAGCTGCGCGAGACCGTCCGCGCGCTGTTCGTCCACGCCGGGCCCGCCGCCGACCGCCTCGTCCGGCAGACCGAGCGGCGCAGCGGCGGCAACGAGAACCGCTCCGTCGTGGTCCTCGCCGACGCGGCCGGCCTCGCCGAACTCGCCGCCGACGACGGGCACGAGGAGCTGTCCGTACGGTGGCTGCGCCCCGAGCGGTGGACGGCGGACGCCCTGCGCGCCTGGTCGGAATGCCCCTTCGTCTCCCGCGAGGACCGCGACCGGCTCGTCGCCGCGACCGGGGGCTGGCCCCGCTGGATGGAGGCCGCCGTGACGGACGTGTCCGTGCACGGGGCGACCCTCGACAACGCCGTGGAGCGGATACGCGCCCTCATCGCGGGCCCCCGCAACATCGAGGAGCACTTGCGGCTCTCCGGGCTCGACACACGAGACCTGGACCTTCTGGCGGCCTGGACGGGCTATGTGGGGGAGGGGCAGGGCGTGCCGCGCGACGACGTGGCGGCGGCGGTCGAACTCACCGACGCGGACACCGACGCCTGGCTGCACCACCTGGGCCAGCTCGGCGTCCTCGACGAGACGCCCGACGGTTTCGCGGTGGAACCGGTGACGTACCGCGCGGTGCGGTCCCGGGCGGCCGCCGGGGAGAAGTGAGGTGACGGAGGCGGAGGCCCGCACGGCCGTGCGGGCCGTGGACCCGGGCGATCTGCCCGGGGTACGGGCGCAGTTGCGCGGTGTCGCCGCCGACCTCGCGGCCGGGCTCAACTGCCTCTGGCTGGTCACCGACGCCATGGTGGAGTCGGGCCTCGCGGACGAGCTGTACCGGGGGGCTCTGTTCGCCAGTCCGGTACGCGTGGACGTACCGGCCCCGGCGTCCCCACGCGCGCGCGAAGCGGAGCCGGCCACGGAGGACACGGCGGGGGAGGGGGAGGGGGCGGGAGAGTGGTGGGCGGACGCCGACGAGCTCCCCTACCTCGACCTGCCCGACGACGGCTTCGACCTCGACCTCGGCTGGTCCCTCGAAGGCCGACCGCCGCGCGTACCGGCGCCCCGGGAGGAGCGCTCCGCCCCCCGACACGACCCCCACGGCCTCCTCGCCCGCCTCGGCAAGGAACTCTCGGTCGACGCGGACGAGGCGATCGCGACCCTGGTCGCCCCCGAACGCACCCGCCGCCCGGTCGTCGGCATCCGCGCATGGGCGGAGAACGCCGACGACGCGGGCGCGGGCACGGGTTCCGGCGGGGGTACGGGCACGGGGCCCGGCCCCGGCACGGGAGTCGGCACCGGCACGGGCGCGCGTGGGGGAGCCGGCAGGGGTACGGGCACGGCGTCCGGCCCCGGCACGGGCGCGCGTGCGGGGGGCGGCAGCGGCGCGGGAGCCGGTACCGGGCCCGGTCCCGCCACCGGCACCGGCCCGCCCGGCGTCGCCGTCGAGCGGCTGTTCCGGTCGCTCGCCGCCGCCGTCAGGGCGGCCGGGCTGCCGCCGGGCGAGCGACCCCGGCTCCTGGTCATCGCCCGCCTCCGCGACCTGCCGGAATCGCTCCCGGACGAACTCCGGCACGGCCTCGGTGACACGGCCGTGCACTGGTGGTGGGGCGCGCTCGGCCGGCTCGACACGGCCACCGCGATCGCGCCGATCCTCGACCACGGGCCCGACACCTCCGGCCGCGACCGCGACCCGCTGAGGGAGCGGATCCGCCGCGCGGTGCGAACCGAGACCGTGGTCGAGATCTGCGGCCCCGACCTGGAGCTCGCACGGCTGCTCGCCGTGGAGTGGGACGGCTCGCAGCACACCCTCGCCGCCGCGCTCGGGCACTGCCTCGCACGGACGCACGTCCCCGCCCCGGCCGACTGCCCGCCGCTGCGGAGGATCGGAGCCCTGCTGCGGCCGGGCGCGGAACTCCGCCAGGCGTGGGCGACGGGCGCCGTCGTCTCCTGGGAGGGCAGGCTCCGCGCGCACGTGGCCGTCTGGCACCCGGTGGCACCAGCGGCCCAGGCACCACCGGCACAGGCAGCGCACGCGGCCGCGCCCGGCGACGCCGACGTCCGGGCCCGCCTCAACGCCCTCGTCTCCCAGGCCCAGCAGCGGGTCCTCGCGCCGTGGATAGAGGAGGCCCGGCAGCGCCTCGCCGTACGGGCGCTCGGCCACCTCAACCGGCCGGTCGCCGCACTCGTCGCCGAGTACGCCGACCGTCCCCCCGCCCACCTGGGCGCCGCCCCGGAGCGGGCCTTCCTGGAACTCCAGGTGGGCGAACTGCTCCGGGCCCACGTCAGCGGAGCCCTCGCCCTGCCCCCGGCCGACGCGCGGCTCCTGCGGCTCCTCGTCACCGCGAGGAACGTCCTCGCGCACCGGTCCGTGCTGTACGACCGGACACTCGACGAGCTGTGCGCCGAACTCTCCCAGGCGGACCTCCGGGCCCCGTAGGTCCGCGGAGGGCCACGTCAGGGACGGCGCCGGGCCCCGCGGGGAGCGGCGGGCGGCCGCCCCGTACCGCCTCCGAGCTGTAGGGACCCGACAGTGACGCCCCTACGCCACTGTCGGAGCTGGATTCCCCATGCCGGGGGCGTTACCGATAGGTTTTCGGCTACCAGACCGCTATCGAAAGGGTGATCCGTTGAGCCGCTCGGTTCTCGTCACCGGAGGAAACCGGGGCATCGGCCTCGCCATCGCCCGCGCGTTCGCCGAAGCCGGCGACAAGGTCGCGATCACGTACCGCTCCGGCGAGCCGCCGGAGGGCTTCCTGGCCGTCCGGTGCGACATCACCGACGGCGAGCAGGTCGAGCAGGCGTACAAGGAGATCGAGGAGAAGCACGGTCCGGTGGAGGTCCTCGTGGCCAACGCCGGCGTGACGAAGGACCAGCTCCTCATGCGCATGTCCGAGGACGACTTCACGTCCGTCGTCGACACCAACCTCACCGGCACCTTCCGGGTCGTCAAGCGTGCCAACCGGGCGATGCTGCGCGCCAAGAAGGGCCGCGTCGTCCTGATCTCCTCGGTAGTCGGTCTGCTGGGCTCCGCGGGCCAGGCCAACTACGCCGCCTCCAAGGCCGGCCTGGTCGGCTTCGCCCGTTCCCTCGCGCGTGAGCTGGGCTCCCGCAACATCACCTTCAACGTCGTCGCCCCCGGTTTCGTCGACACCGACATGACCGCGGTGCTCACCGACGAGCAGCGCGCGGGCATCGTGTCCCAGGTGCCGCTCGGCCGCTACGCGCAGCCCGCGGAGATCGCCGCCGCGGTGAGGTTCCTCGCCTCCGACGACGCCTCGTACATCACTGGAGCCGTCATCCCGGTTGACGGCGGATTGGGCATGGGTCACTGATCACATGAGCGGAATTCTCGAGGGCAAGCGCATCCTGATCACGGGCGTGCTGATGGAGTCCTCCATCGCCTTCCACGCCGCGAAGCTGGCCCAGGAGCAGGGCGCGGAGATCATTCTCACCGCCTGGCCGCGGCCGACGCTGACCGAGCGCATCGCCAAGAAGCTGCCCCACCCCGACAAGGTCAAGGTCCTCGAGCTCGACGTCTCGAACGACGAGCACCTCGCCCGGCTCGAGGGCCAGGTCCGCGAGCACCTGGGCGACCGCCTCGACGGCATCGTGCACTCCATCGGCTTCGCGCCGCAGGACGCGCTCGGCGGCAACTTCCTGAACACCCCGTTCGAGTCCGTCGCCACCGCCATGCACGTCTCCGCCTTCTCCCTGAAGTCGCTGACGATGGCGCTGCTGCCGCTGATGAACGAGGGCGGTTCCGTCGTCGGTCTCACCTTCGACGCGCAGTACGCCTGGCCGCAGTACGACTGGATGGGCCCGGCCAAGGCCGCCCTGGAGGCCACCAGCCGCTACATGGCGCGTGACCTGGGCAAGCAGGACATCCGCTGCAACCTGATCTCGGCGGGTCCGCTCGGCTCGATGGCCGCCAAGTCCATCCCGGGCTTCGACGGGCTCGCCTCCGTCTGGGACAGCCGCTCCCCGCTGGTATGGGACCTCACCGACCCGGAGCCGGCCGGCCGCGGCATCGTCGCGCTGCTCTCCGACTGGTTCCCGAAGACGACGGGCGAGATCATCCACGTCGACGGCGGTCTGCACGCGATCGGCGCGTAACGAACTCCCGTAGTCGCAGAGGGCCGTGGGCCCGCCCCTCGGGGCGGACCACGGCCTTCGCCGTTCCGCAACTCCTGCCCGACTCGAAAAGTAGCGCGAATCACCCCAGACTGGGGCAGAGCGTGAAGTTCCTGCTACTGCGGTTCCTGTGACGGACGGGGAGGAGGTACGGGCATGCACGCGATACGCAACGGCTTCGGAGCGTTCGCCTCCGTGGCCGTCCTGCTGACCGGGATAGCCGTCGCCGCGGAGGTACGGGCGGCCCCCGCCCCCGCCGAGGAACTCCCGGTCACCGCCCCCGCGGCCGAGGAGTCGGAGAACTTCGGCGCCTCCTGCCGCACCGTCGTCCAAGGCTCCCGCGTCACGGCCCACTGCCACAACCCGTACCCGGACACCGACCGGGTCCGCCTCCACGTCGAGTGCGAGCGCTGGTGGGACGTCGACAGCGACAGTGCCCCCGTGGACGTCGAGCCCGCCGCGCACGCCCAGGTCACCGGACGCTGCTGGAAGGAGGTCCGGTCCGCCTGGGTCACGCACCAGCCGGCGGACCGGACTCCGTGACCGGGTCCTCGGCCAGGTCCTCGACCGGCTCCGTGACCGCCTCCGGCGCCGGACTCCGCAGGCACATGAAGGGATAGCCGGCCGCCTCGGTACCGGCCCGCTCCGCGTCGCCGTCCCGGATCGCGTCCACCAGGCGCGCGTGGTCCATGTGGTTCTCGGGCCGCAGCACCTGTCCCACGTCGTCGCGCAGCCACTCCCGCAGCACATCGCCCAGGTCGGCGTAGAGCTCCGTGAGCACCTCGTTCCCCGACGCGGCGACGACCGCGTGGTGGAAGGCCGCGTCGACGGTCACGAACCGATCCGCGTCGCCGGACTCCCACGCCTCCTCGCGCCGTACGAGCAGGGCGTCGAGCTGCTTCAGATCCCGCTCGGTGCGCCGCGCCGCCGCGAACCGCGCCGCCGCCGACTCCAGGGTCGAGCGGAGTTCGGCGACGTGCCGGGGGTCGGAGCCGGCGAAACGCCGGTGCATGACGCCCGCCAGTTCGCTGGTGGCGATGACGTACGTTCCGGAGCCCTGGCGGATGTCGAGCAGCCCGTTGTGGGCGAGTGCCCGCACCGCCTCGCGCACGGTGTTACGGGCCACTCCCAGCTGCTCGACCAGCTCGGGCTCCGTCGGGATGCGTGAACCGACCGGCCATTCGCCGGAGGTGATCTGGTTCCGCAGCTCGGCGATCACCTGATCGGAGAGGCCTGCGCGCCGGGGGTGACCGAGGGCCATGGAGCACCTTCCCACTTCGTCTGGGGACTGGTCGTTCGAGATTGGACAACCAATCATCCCATGATTCTATGATGGCCTCATGCCTGACGAGCCGAAGACCCTCGAACCCGCCGCCCGAACGGCCGGGCCCCCCGCTCCGGCGGCCGCCACGGAACCACCCGGAACGGCCCCCGCCGCCCCCGCGCGCCGCTGGACCCTCGGCCTCGTCACCGTCGGACTCGTCCTGGCCGCGCTGAACCTGCGCCCCGCCATCACCAGCCTCGGCGCCCTCCTCGAAGAGGTCAGCGAGGGCCTCCACATGAGCGGCAGCGTCGCCGGCGTCCTCACCTCCGTGCCCCCGCTCTGCTTCGCGGTCTTCGGTATCACGGCCCCGCGCCTCGCCCGCCGCTTCGGCCCCGTCGCCGTCGTCTGCGCGGGCATGGCCGCGATCTTCACGGGCCTCGTCCTGCGGCCCTTCGCGGGCGGCACCGCCGGCTTCCTCGCCGCCAGCGCCCTCGCCCTGATGGGCATCGCCGTCAGCAACGTCCTGATGCCCGTCATCGTCAAGCGGTACTTCCCCGACCGCGTCGGCAGCATGACCGGCCTCTACTCCATGGCACTCGCCCTCGGGACCTCCGTCGCCGCGGCCGCGACCGTGCCGATGACGGAGGCCCTCGGCGGGGACTGGCGCATCGGCCTCGGCGTCTGGGCGGGCGTCGCCGCGCTCGCCGTCCTGCCCTGGATCCCCCTCCTGCGCGACCGCGCCGACTCGGGCCGTACGGGGGAGCGCACGGCCACGACCGCGAGCGAGAACACCCCGACGGCGAAGGCCACGCAGAGGGCGAAGGCCGCCGCGTCCCCGGCGAAGGCCACCCCCGCGTCCCCGACCGAGGCCGCCGCCCCGCCGCGCGTCACCCGCAGCCGTACCGCCTGGGCCCTCGGCTGCTTCTTCGGCCTCCAGGCCACCGGCGCCTACATCACCATGGGCTGGATGCCGCAGATCTTCCGCGACGCCGGCGTCCCCGCCTCCACCGCGGGCGTGCTCCTCGCCGTCACGATGGTCATGGGCGTGCCGCTCGCCTTCGTCATCCCCCGGCTCGCCACCCGGATGCGCAACCAGGGCCCGATCGTCGTCGCGCTCGGCCTCTGCGGCCTCGGCGGGTACACCGGCCTCCTCCTCGCCCCGGCCGCCGGAGCCTGGGCCTGGGCACTGCTGCTCGGCGTCTCCAACTGCGCCTTCCCGCTCGCCCTCACCATGATCGGCATGCGCACGCGTACCGGGGCCGGAGTCGTCCGGCTCTCCGCCTTCGCGCAGAGCGTCGGCTACCTCATCTCCATCCCCGGGCCCCTCCTCGTCGGTGTGCTCTACCAGCACAGCGGCGGCTGGGGACTCCCGATCGCGCTCATGGCCGGGCTCATGGTGCCGCAGATGATCGTCGGGACCCTGGCGGGCAGGGACCGGACGGTCGAGGACGAATGCTGAGATGCGAGACTGTCGTCATGCCAGTCCTCGAACCCAACCCCCCGAACGGCCAGAAGAAGCTGCTCCTCGTGCTCGGCGCGATGCTCGGCATCTCGGTGGTCATCGCCGTCATCGCCACCTTCGCCTCACCGTGAGCGTCGAGGGTGGGGACAACCCCCGTATCCCCTAGGGGGTGAGTGTCAGGGTGAACTGGGTGGATCACCTGATGGGCCGGAGGGCGCCCGCTCCGTAGGTTGGAGACCACGCGGAAAAGGTTCCCCACCCCTCGGAGGCGGCCATGTCGGCCCGATCGCACACCAGCACCCGGCCCCTGCCGACCGGCGTCGACACCCGGCTGCCCTGGTGGGCGCTGGTCCTCCCCGTGGCCGCTTTCACCGCCCTGCTGCTGCTGATAGCCGGGCCCGGCGGGGCGCACGCGACCGGGGGCGGCGCGGGAGTCGGCGGGGTCCTGGAGCAGATCCAGCAAACGCTCTCTCCCTGAGTCGGCGCGAGCCGTTTCATGCGAAGCTGAGGACCATGAGCGTCGATACATCCCGCAGGATCGTGCTGCTCCGACACGCCAAGGCCGACTGGAGCGATGAGGCCGACCACGAGCGCCCCCTCGCCGAGCGAGGCCGCAAGGACGCCCCCGCGGTGGGCCGAAAGCTCGCCGCGACCGGCATCGCCTTCGACCTGGCCCTCTGCTCGACCGCCGTCAGAACCCGCGAGACCTGGAAGCTGGCCGTGCAGGCACTGCCGGAGCGACCCAGGACCGTGTACGAGGAGCGGCTGTACGAGGCCTCGCTCGGCGAGCTCATCGCCCTGCTCAACGAGACCCCGGACGAGGTCCGCGACCTCGTCGTCATCGGCCACAACCCCGGCATGCACGCCCTCGCGGACGCCCTGGCCGGGGAGTCCGAGGGCGACGTCCTGCCCCGGATGAACCGCAGCGGCTTCCCGACCTCCGCCTTCGCCGTCCTCACCTTCAGCGGCGACTGGAAGACCCTGGAGCACGGCGCCGGCCGACTCGTCGAGTTCTGGACCCCGCACGAGTGACCCGCACGCCTGACCCGCACGCCTGACCCGTACGGCTGATCGGTACGTCCGAAGCCGTACGGAAAGGGGCCCGGCCGTCATCCGACGACCGGGCCCCTTCGGCGTACGCGCGCCGCCACCGCTCAGTGCAGCTGGTCCTCGTACGCGCGCCGCCACCGCTCAGTGCAGCTGGTCCTCGGGGCCGTCCGCCGCCTCGACCTCTTCGCGCGTGATGCCGAGCAGATACAGCACGGTGTCCAGGAACGGCACGTTCACCGCGGTGTGGGCGGCCCGGCGCACCACCGGCTTCGCGTTGAACGCCACGCCGAGCCCGGCCGCGTTCAGCATGTCCAGGTCGTTCGCCCCGTCGCCGATCGCCACGGTCTGCGCCAGCGGCACCCCCGCCTCCGCCGCGAACCGGCGCAGCAACCGCGCCTTGCCCGCCCGGTCCACGATCTCGCCGGTCACCCGCCCGGTGAGCTTGCCGTCGACGATCTCCAGGGTGTTGGCGGAGGCGAAGTCGAGCCCGAGCCGCTCCTTCAGATCGTCGGTGACCTGCGTGAATCCGCCGGAGACGACGCCCACCTGGTAGCCGAGCCGCTTGAGCGTACGGATCAGGGTCCGGGCCCCGGGCGTCATCCGCACTTCGGCGCGGACCTTGTCGACCACGGAGGCGTCGAGCCCGGCGAGCAGTTCCACCCGCGCGTGCAGCGACTGCTCGAAGTCCAGCTCCCCGCGCATCGCGGCCGCCGTCACCTCGGCGACCTTGTCCTCGCAGCCCGCGTGCGCCGCGAAGAGCTCGATCACCTCGTCCTGGATCAGCGTCGAGTCGACGTCCATGACGACGAGCCGCTGGGCGCGCCGGTGCAGCCCGGCCGAGACGACGGCCACGTCGACGCCGATGGAGTGCGCTTCGGGGGCCAGCGCGGTCCGCAGCGGCTCCGTCTCGCAGCCGGACACGGCGAACTCGACGGCCGTGACCGGATACTTCGCCAGCCGGAAGATACGGTCGATGTTGCCGCCGGTCTCCGCGATCCTGGCCGCTATGGCCGCCGTCTGCTCCGCGGTCAGCGGGTGCCCGAGCACGGTCACGTGGGAGCGCCCACTGCCGCGCGGCCGGTTGTCACCCGTACCGGAGATGATCTCGGCCTGGAGCCCCTGGGACTCGGCCCAGCTGTGCACGGTGGCCCGGAGCTCGCCCTGCGAGGCGACGGTCGGCTCGGTGACGAGCGCGCACAGGACGAGGCGGCCGCGGGACACGACCTGCTCGATGTCCACGACGTCGACGGAGTAGGCGGCGAGGGTGTCGAAGAGTCCCGCGGTGATCCCGGGACGGTCCTTCCCGAAGATCTTGACGAGAAGGGTGGGAACGTCTGAGGTCTGCGATGCGCTCATGGTGCTTCCACCGTATCGGGCACCATGTGTCACCCGACCCCCCGTCCCGCCCTGCGGACACCCGACTGCTCCAGGAGTCACCCCGAAGGTCTTCACGCGGCCCGACTTTCCGATACGGGACCGGGCCTGAAATAGTTCCCCAGGATGATTCGCCATCCCTGGACTCCCGACGACGGGGGTACATCGGGGGACAAGTAGTGGGGCATGGAGTGCCAGAACTCGTACTGGAATTGAACGGCAGGACCTGGACGCTCGATCCGTCCCGGTCGTACACCCTGGGCAGGGACCCTCAGGGTGACCTGGTCATCGACGACGCCAGGGTCTCGTGGCGCCACGCCACCATCAGCTGGGGTGGCCGCAGTTGGGTCATCGAGGACCACGGCTCCACCAACGGTACGTTCCTGCAGGGGCAGCGGATCCACCAGGTGGAGATCGGCCCCGGTTCGGCCGTCCACCTGGGCAACGCGACCGACGGCCCGCGACTGAATCTCGCCGCCGCCGCGCCCCAGCACCAGGTGCCCGGGCAGCAGGCCCCGGCCCAGGCCCACCAGGCCGCCCCGGCCCACCAAGCCGCCGCCCAGGCCGACTGGGCCACGCACCAGGCGCCCCCGCAGCAGCAGGGCTGGCCGCAGCAGGGCGCACAGGGCGGACACGCCCCCGCGCACCAGCAGGTCCCGCACCAGCAGGTCCCGGCCGGCCACCCGGGGCAGGGCGGCCCCGTCGAGCAGCTCGCGCAGAAGGTTCCGGCCACTGGCGGACCCGCGGGTGCCTCCTCGGCGTACGCCGACCGCAGCCCCACCACGTTCCACCAGTTGGCCCTCGGCCACGTCATGCGCATCGGCCGTGCCCTCGAGAACGAACTGGTCGTCTCCGACCTCCAGGTCTCGCGGCACCACGCCGAGTTCCACGCGACGCCCGACGGCCGCTTCGAGATCCGCGACCTCGGCTCGCACAACGGCACGTACGTCAACGGTCAGCCGATCACCAAGGGCGGCACCGCCCTCCTCGGCCCGCAGGACATCGTCGGCGTCGGCCACTCGACCTTCCGGCTCGTCGGCGGCCAGCTCGAGGAGTTCGTCGACACCGGCTCGATCTCCTTCTCCGCCCGCCACCTCACGGTCACCGTCGACGGCGGCAAGCAGATCCTCAAGGACGTCTCCTTCGGCGTCCCGGAGAAGTCGCTGATCGGGGTCATCGGCCCGTCCGGCTCCGGCAAGTCCACCCTGCTCAAGGCGCTGACCGGCTACCGCCCGGCCAACGAGGGCGATGTCCTCTACGACAACCGGAGCCTCTACAAGCAGTTCGCCGAGCTGCGCCAGCGCATCGGTCTGGTCCCGCAGGACGACATCCTGCACAAGGAGCTGACCGTCCAGAAGGCGCTGCGCTACGCGGCCAAGCTCCGCTTCCCCGGCGACACCGCCGAGGCCGAGCGCGAGGCCCGGATCGACGAGGTGCTGCGCGAGCTCAAGCTCGACATCCACAAGGAGAAGAAGGTCACCTCCCTCTCCGGTGGCCAGCGCAAGCGCGTCTCGGTCGCCCTGGAGCTCCTCACCAAGCCCTCGCTGATCTTCCTGGACGAGCCGACCTCCGGCCTCGACCCGGGCATGGACCGCGACGTCATGCAGCTGCTCCGCGGCCTCGCCGACGACGGCCGCACGGTCCTCGTCGTCACGCACTCGGTGGCCGAGCTGGGCCTCTGCGACAAGCTCCTCGTCATGGCGCCCGGCGGCTCGGTGGCGTACTTCGGCCCGCCGGAGGAGGCGCTGAACTTCTTCGGCTACTCCACCTGGGCCGACGTCTTCTCCGCCTTCGAGAACTACCGCGACTACGACTGGGCGGGCCGCTGGAAGGGCTCGCAGCACTACCAGATGTACGCCGCGGACATCGACGCCGTCGCCGCCCAGCCCGTCCAGATGCCGCAGCAGGCGATGGCCAGGCCGCCGAAGCCGCAGGGCTGGGGCTCCCAGCTGTGGACCCTGATCCGCCGCTACGTCTCCGTGATCGCCTCCGACAAGGGCTTCCTGGGCCTGATGGTCATCCTGCCCGCCGTCCTCGGCGCGGTCTCGGTGGTCATCCCCGCCGACTTCGGCCTGGGCTCGCCCACGCCGCCGTCCCGCTTCAACGGCGACGCCGGCACGATCATGCTGATCCTCGCGGTCGGCATGTGCTTCAGCGGCGCGGCCAACTCCGTCCGAGAACTGATCAAGGAACGGGTCATCTACGAACGGGAGCGCGCCACCGGCCTCTCCCGCTCCGCGTACCTGATGTCCAAGGTCATCGTCCTCGGCCTGATCACGGCCTTCCAGGGCGTCATCATCTGCGGCATCGGCTTCTCCACCCGCGCGCTGCCCGCCGAGGGCCTCCTCATGCCGCCGGCCGTCGAGCTGTGCATCCAGGTGATCGCCCTCGGCCTCACCTCGATGATGTTCGGCCTGGTCATCTCCGCCCTGGTGAAGACCGCCGAGAAGACCATGCCGCTGCTGGTCATGTTCGCGATCATCCAGGTCGTGTTCACCGGCATCCTGTTCCAGGTGTACGGCTCGCCCGGCCTGGAGCAGTTCGCCTGGCTGATGCCCTCCCGCTGGGGTATCGCGGGCGCCGGCACCACCCTCGACCTGGCCCGCCTCATGCCGCCGTGGGACCCGAAGAACCCCACGAACACCGACCCGTTGTGGGAGCACACCGTCGCGCAGTGGAGCCTGGACCTCGGCGTCCAGCTGCTCATGGCCGCCGTCTGCTGCGTCCTCGTGGCCCGGCTGCTGCGCCGCCACGAGCCCGAGGTCATGCGCAAGTAGCCCCGGCACGGCAGTACGCCGAAGGGCGGCACCCCGCGAGGGGGTGCCGCCCTTCGGCGTACGACAGCGGACCGACGGACCGACCGGGATCAGGGACCGGGGATCAGTAGGCGCTGTTGACGTTGTCGATCGAGCCGTAGCGGTCGGCCGCGTAGTTGGCGGCGGCGACGAGGTTGGCGACCGGGTCGTACTGGTCGAACTTGGTGCCCGCCACGTGGTACGTCTTGAAGGTCGGGTAGATGACCTGGAGCAGGCCCTTGGACGGGACGCCGTTGATGGCGTTGATGTCCCAGTTGTTGATGGCCCGCGGGTTACCGCTGGACTCGCGCATGATGTTCTTGTGCAGGCCGTTGTAGGTGCCCGGGATGTTGTGCTTGTCCATGATGAACAGCGCCTCGCGGATCCAGCCGTCGAGGTTGTTCGCGAAGACGGGGGTGCGGGCGACGGAACGGCTCGCGGCGGCCTTCTCCGCGGCACGCTTCTTCGCCGCGGCCTTCGCCTGCGCCTGAGCCTTGGCCTTGGCGTCCGCCTTGGCCTTCGCCGCGGCCTTCGCCTTGGCGTCCGCCTTCGCCTTCGCGGCGGCGGCGGCCTGGGCGTCGGCCTTGGCCTTCGCAGCGGCCTCCTGCTTGGCCTTCAGACCGATGGTGCTCTGCTGCTCGGTGACGCTGGCGGCCAGGGCCTTCGCCTGCGGGCTGCTCGCGTTGTACGACCAGGCCACCTGCTGGGTACCGGAGAGAGCCTGCGGCTCGGTTTCCTTGGTGCCGTTGCCGGGCACCAGGGAGAGGGTGAGCGCTGCGGCGCCCAGAGCGGCGACACCGGCGATCGTGGCCTTGTGGGTCTTCTTCAGACCACGATTGTGGCCAGGGGTGTTCGTAGACATACCGGACTACCTCTTCGAATCGCTGGGGGGTCGTCGCTCCGCCAGGAGTGGCGCTGCGCCTGGTCTCGGCGGCGACGTTGGCAATTCTTAGCGGCAGCAAAATGCTGTGGCAAAGGTGTGACGTACGATCCCGGGTAGTGGATCAGGGGCCCGTGCACGAGCCACCGAAGGGCCCTTATGTCGGGCTCACCCCACCCTGCCCCGCCCCAAGAGGCTCCACTACGGTCCTTCGTAAGTGACCTGGGTCCTATGCGCGGGCTCACATCGGGCGGGTAACAACCTCACCGCGCGTTGCGTGAGCAATGCGCACGGTCAACGCCCTCATCCTGGAGGACGAGACCGGGCCCCCAGCCCTACGACCTAGGTCCCCGGTCCCCCTCCACCGCCGTCTCCGGGCGGATACGCACGGTCACGGCCCGCCGGTACGGTGAACACATGAGCCATCGACCGAGCTCCGGCCTCGCCGCCGTGAGCACCGCCCTCCTGGCGATGAGCCGCCACCTGGAGGTCCGCGACGTCCTGAAGACGATCGTCGCCTCCGCCCGCGAGCTGCTCGACGCCGAGTACGCGGCCCTGGGCGTCCCGGACGACCACGGCGGCTTCGCCCAGTTCGTCGTCGACGGCGTCAGCGACGAGCAGTGGAAGGCGATCGGCCCGCTGCCCCGGCAGCACGGCATCCTCGCGTCGATGCTCCACAAGGCCGAGCCCGAGCGGCTCGCCGACGTCCGGGAGGACCCCCGCTTCGGGGGCTGGCCCGACGCCCACCCCGAGCTGTCCGACTTCCTCGGCCTGCCCGTCAGGGACGGCGACGAGATCCTCGCCGCCCTCTTCCTCGCCAACAAGCGCTGCCCGAGGGAGACCGGCGGCTGCGGCTTCACCGCCGAGGACGAGGAACTGCTCGCGATCCTCGCCCAGCACGCGGCCATCGCCCTCACCAACGCCCGGCTGTACGAGCGCAGCCGCGAGCTCACCATCGCCGAGGAGCGCTCCCGCCTCGCCCACGAGCTGCACGACGCCGTCAGCCAGAAGCTCTTCTCCCTCCGGCTGACCGCCCAGGCCGCCGCCGCCCTCGTCGACCGCGACCCCGGCCGCGCCAAGGACGAACTCCAGCAGGTCGCCGCGCTCGCCGCCGAGGCCGCCGACGAGCTGCGCGCCGCCGTCGTCGAGCTCCGCCCCGCCGCCCTCGACGAGGACGGCCTCGTCCACACCCTCCGTACCCACATCCAGGTCCTGGACCGCGCCCACACCGCCCGGGTCACCTTCGAGAGCCCCGGCACCCGCGCGCTGCCCGCCGCCCAGGAGGAGGCCGTGCTCCGTGTCGCCCAGGAGGCCCTGCACAACGCCCTGCGGCACGCGGAGGCGGAACTCGTCGCCGTCTCCCTCACCCGCAGCGGCCAGGGCGCGCGGCTGACCGTCACCGACGACGGAAAGGGCTTCGACCCGCGTACGGTCCGCAGCGCCGGGCGCCACCTCGGTCTGGTCTCCATGCGGGACCGGGCGAGCGGCGTCGGCGGATCGCTCACCGTGACCTCGGCCCGGGGCGAGGGCACCACGATCGAGATGGAGGTTCCCGGTGGCTGACAAGCGGATCCGAGTCCTGCTGGTCGACGACCACCAGGTCGTCCGACGGGGCCTGCGCACCTTCCTGGAGGTACAGGACGACATAGAGGTCGTGGGGGAGGCCTCCGACGGCGCCGAGGGCGTCGCCAGGGCCGAGGAGCTCCGCCCCGACGTCGTCCTCATGGACGTGAAGATGCCCGGCATGGACGGCGTCGAGGCGCTGAAGCGGCTCCGGGCGCTCGACAACCCGGCCAGGGTCCTGATCGTCACCAGCTTCACCGAGCAGCGCACGGTGGTCCCCGCGCTGCGCGCCGGCGCCTCCGGATACGTCTACAAGGACGTCGACCCCGACGCCCTCGCCGGCGCGATCCGCTCCGTCCACGCGGGGCACATCCTGCTCCAGCCCGAGGTCGCGGGCGCGCTCCTGTCCCAGGAGGACTCGCCGGGGGGCACGGGACGCGGTTCGACGCTCACGGAGCGGGAGCGCGAGGTCCTGGGCCTGATCGCGGACGGCCGTTCGAACCGCGAGATCGCCCGCGCGCTCGTCCTGTCGGAGAAGACGGTGAAGACGCACGTCTCGAACATCCTGATGAAGCTCGACCTCGCGGACCGCACCCAGGCGGCGCTCTGGGCGGTCAGGCACGGCCTCACCAACTGACGGGCCCCCCTTACGCGCGGGGCGCACGACCGTTCAGAACTTCATACCGTCGTGTGTATGTCCCCCGTTCGGCGCAACCTGTCGGGGTGTGCGGCGTTCTTCATGGCGTGCTGCGGCTGACCGGCCGCAGCGATGACCAGGAGGATGTACCAAGTGAAGAACCTCAAGAAGGCCGCTGCCCTCACCATGGTCGCCGGTGGCATCGTCGCCGCCGGCGCGGGTGTCGCCTCCGCCCACGGCGCCGAGGCCACGGGCAAGGCCCTCAACTCGCCGGGCATCGCCTCCGGCAACCTGGTGCAGGCCCCGGTCCACGTCCCCGTGAACGTCTCCGGCAACACGGTCACCGTGATCGGCCTGCTCAACCCGGCCTTCGCCAACCACGCCGCCAACCACTGAGCCCCCCGAAAAAGCCCCGGCCCCCGGAAGATCCCCCCGGGGGCCGGCCCCTTTCCCCCCCGCCCCCTGCGCCCTCACCCACCGGACCAGCGCCCCGCAGCCGGAAGCCCAGCAGCAGTCAGAACCCCCGCTCCCTCTCCCTCTCCTCCACATACGCGTTGTACGCCGCGACCTGCGCCCGCCGAGCCACCCTCTCCACCGGCCGCAAGGCCTCTCCCCGCGCCGCCATCTCCGACGCACTCACCGCGCCCCCGTGGCCGTGGTCGTACGCCAGGTCCACCAGCAGCCCGATCCGCTGCGCAAGCTCCAGGACCCGGACCGCCCGCGGCGGGTACCCGGGGGCCAGGACCTCCCGACCCACCTCCGCCCGCGCCCGGTACGCCTCACGGGCCGCGTCCGCCGCCGGGCCCGAGGCCGCGACGTCCAGCCGGGTCAGTACCGACGTGGCGTCCCGCAGGGCCTCCGCCAGCTCCCGCTCGGCCTCGCCGAGCGACGGCACGTCGGCCGGCGGCGCCTCCCGCACCGCGAGACAGCGCCAGACCACCTCCACGTGCACGTCACCCACCGGACCCGCCTCGGAGACCTCCGGCACGAGACCGTACGGAGCGCCGAAGCCCACCACCGCCTCCTCCGCCTCCAACGCGCGCGCGTTGAAGTCCGCGGGTCCGCTGAGCCCCAGCGGATGCCCCGGCGCGGGCAGCGCCACCCGCCACCCGGTCACCCCGAGCCGCCGCAGCCGCCCGAGCGCCAGCGTCAGCCCCACCGGCCGCGCCTCACCCGGCAACCCCTCCACGCGGTGCACCGCGTCCTCCCCGACAATGGCAAGGGCCGCCTCGTCCGGCGACACCGCCCCGGCCAGCAGGGCGTTGCCCCATGCGGCCAGGCGTCCTGAGCGTGGTTCCGAAAGCATCCCCCAAGACTAGGGCGCGTCCCGGGAGGCAAAGGAAGCCCTAGGGGTCGGCCCGCTCCGCCGATAACGTAGGTTTTCCCCTGGACGCCGCGCCCACCGGCGCAAGGCGACGACACGACTCGACCGCAAGGGGAGACAACGCGCTCATGAGCGATGTACTGGAGCTGGTGGACGTATCCGTGGTCCGCGACGGACGGGCTCTGGTGGACGACGTCTCCTGGTCGGTCAAGGAGGGCGAGCGCTGGGTCATCCTCGGACCCAACGGCGCCGGCAAGACCACCCTTCTGAACATCGCCTCCAGCTACCTCTTCCCCACCAAGGGCACCGCCCACGTCCTGGGCGAGCAGCTCGGCGGCGTCGGCACCGACGTCTTCGAACTCCGGCCCCGCATCGGCATGGCCGGCATCGCCATGGCGGAGAAGCTCCCCAAGCGCCAGACCGTCCTGCAGACCGTCCTCACCGCCGCGTACGGCATGACCGCCACCTGGCACGAGAACTACGACCCGGTCGACGAGCAGCGTGCCAAGGCCTTCCTCGACCGGCTCGGGATGAACGACTACCTGGACCGGAAGTTCGGCACCCTCTCCGAGGGCGAGCGCAAGCGCACCCTGATCGCCCGCGCCATGATGACCGACCCCGAGCTCCTCCTCCTCGACGAGCCCGCCGCCGGCCTCGACCTCGGCGGCCGCGAGGACCTGGTCCGCCGCCTCGGCCGCCTCGCCCGCGACCCGTACGCCCCCTCCATGATCATGGTCACCCACCATGTCGAGGAGATCGCGCCCGGCTTCACCCACGTCCTGATGATCCGTCAGGGCAAGGTCCTCGCCGCGGGCCCCGTCGAGATGGAACTGACCTCCCGCAACCTCTCGCTCTGCTTCGGCCTGCCGCTCGTCGTCGAGCGCGTCGCCGACCGCTGGACCGCCCACGGCCTTCCCCTGAAGTGACCGACCGGAGCGCCGGCGTCCCGCACAGCCGCCCGCGCCCTGTTCCCGAGGACCCCACCCGCCCTACCATGACCCCGTGGACATCGACGCGTGGGTCTGGTGGCTGATCGGCGCGGTGGGGCTCGGCATTCCGCTGGTCCTGACCGCGATGCCGGAGTTCGGCATGTTCTCCGTCGGAGCGGTCGCCGGGGCGGTGACCGCCGCCCTGGGCTTCGGCGTCACCCCCCAGGTACTCGTCTTCGTCGTCGTCTCCGTGGCGCTCATCGCGGTGGTACGGCCGATCGCCGCCCGGCACCGCGACGGCAGACCCGGCCATGCCAGCGGGGTCGACGCCCTGAAGGGCCGTCAGGCCGTCGTCCTGGAACGGGTCGACGCCTCCGGCGGCGGCAGGATCAAGCTCGCCGGCGAGATCTGGTCCGCCCGCGCGCTCGACACCGGACAGACCTTCGAACCGGGCGACCAGGTCGACGTCGTCGAGATCGACGGAGCGACCGCCGTCGTCATGTGACCGAACCTCGCCCATGACGTTCCGTCATCTGCGAAACTCGATCATGCAAGGCCACCCGGCAGTCAACCGGCAGCGAAGGACACGGGGAACACGATGTCAGCAGTCATCATCGTTCTGATCATTCTGGTGGTGCTCGTCTTCATCGCCCTGATCAAGACGATCCAGGTCATCCCGCAGGCCAGCGCGGCGATCGTGGAGCGCTTCGGCCGCTACACCCGCACGCTCAACGCCGGACTGAACATCGTCGTCCCGTTCATCGACTCGATCCGCAACCGGATCGACCTCCGCGAGCAGGTCGTCCCGTTCCCGCCGCAGCCGGTGATCACCCAGGACAACCTCGTCGTCAACATCGACACCGTCATCTACTACCAGGTGACCGACGCCCGCGCCGCGACCTACGAGGTCGCCAGCTACATCCAGGCGATCGAGCAGCTCACCGTCACCACCCTGCGCAACATCATCGGCGGCATGGACCTGGAGCGGACCCTGACCTCCCGCGAGGAGATCAACGCGGCCCTGCGCGGAGTCCTCGACGAGGCCACCGGCAAGTGGGGCATCCGCGTCAACCGCGTCGAGCTCAAGGCGATCGAGCCGCCGACCTCCATCCAGGACTCGATGGAGAAGCAGATGCGCGCCGAGCGCGACAAGCGCGCCGCGATCCTCACCGCCGAGGGCACCCGCCAGTCCGCGATCCTCACCGCGGAGGGTGAGAAGCAGTCCGCGATCCTCCGCGCCGAGGGTGAGTCCAAGGCCGCCGCCCTGCGCGCCGAGGGCGAGGCCCAGGCGGTCCGTACGGTCTTCGAGGCCATCCACGCCGGTGACCCGGACCAGAAGCTGCTCTCGTACCAGTACCTCCAGATGCTCCCGAAGATCGCCGAGGGCGATGCCAACAAGCTCTGGATCGTGCCCAGCGAGATCGGCGACGCACTCAAGGGCCTCTCCGGCGCCTTCGGCAACAAGGACGGCAGCGTCCCCGGCTTCAACACCAAGGGCGCCGCCGCCGAAAGGCGAGACGAACCGCCGGTTGACTGACACGTACACGTAATTCTCGTGCATGATCGGTGCGAGCCCCTCGACCCTGACGGCGTCACGGCGGGGAGGCGACTCACTGACCATGTAAGGAGATGGCGTTGTCCATCTGGGAAGCCCTGGCAGTCTTCGCCGCCGGCATCGGCGCCGGCACCATCAACACCATCGTCGGATCGGGAACGCTCATCACGTTCCCGGTCCTCCTCGCGACCGGACTCCCCCCGATCACCGCGAACGTCTCCAACGCCCTCGGACTCGTCCCCGGTTCCATCAGCGGAGCCATTGGCTACCGGCGCGAACTCAAGGGCCAGAAAGCCCGCATCCTCCGCCTCGGCGGCGCCGCCCTCCTCGGCGGCCTCATCGGCGCGATCCTGCTCCTGGCGCTGCCGTCCAAGGCCTTCGACGCGATCGTCCCCGTCCTCATCGGCCTCGCGCTGATCCTGGTCCTCCTCCAGCCCCGCATCGCCGCCGCCGTCAAGCGCCGCCGCGAACAGACCGGCACCGAGGCCCACCCCGACGGCGGCCCCGCCCTCCTCGTTGGCCTCTGCCTCGCCAGCATGTACGGCGGCTACTTCGGCGCCGCCCAAGGGGTGCTCTACCTCTCCCTCATGGGCCTGCTGCTCCACGACTCCCTACAGCGGATCAACGCCGTCAAGAACATCCTCGGCGCCCTCGTCAACGGCGTCGCCGCCGTCTTCTTCCTCTTCGTCGCCCACTTCGACTGGACGGCCGTCCTGCTCATCGCCGTCGGCTCCACCATCGGCGGCCAGATCGGCGCCAAGGTCGGCCGCAAGCTGCCGCCCACCGTCCTGCGCGGAGTGATCATCGCGGTCGGCGTCGTCGCGATCCTCCAACTCACGCTCCGCTGACGCCAACGACGGAAGGGCCCGTCCCCCCCACCGGGAGAGACGGGCCCACACCGTACGAGACAGGGTTACGCGGCCGCTTTCGCCAGCCACTCCGGCAGCTCGGACCGCTCGCTCGCCCGCATCGAGAGCAGCATCGCGTCCGCCGGCGTCGGCTCGAACGGCTGGTGCAGCAGCGGCATCCCCGCCTGCTCCGGAGTCCGGTCGGCCTTGCGGTGGTTGTCCTCGGCGCACGAGGCCACCGTGTTCAGCCAGCTGTCCCCACCGCCCTGGGCACGCGGCACCACGTGGTCGACGGTCGTCGCCCGCCGCCCGCAGTACGCGCACCGGTGCTGGTCCCGGACCAGCACCCCCCGTCTCGACCACGGCGCCTGTCTTCGGAAGGGCACCCGTACGTAACGGCAGAGCCTGATCACCCGCGGCACGGGAAGGTCGACCTCGGCACCGCGCACCCGCAGATCAGGATGGGCGTGCTCGACGACGGCCTTGGCCTGCAGGACAAGCACCACCGCGCGGTTGAGTGTGACCGTCGAAAGCGGCTCGAAGCTCGCGTTGAGTACCAGCGTGTCCCGCATTGTGCCCACCTCCCGTGTGCAGGCCCGGCCCCGGGCGGGGCGGTGGGGCCTGGAGCAACGATGGCCGGGCCGGCCGGGGTCGGACAACGCAATTTCCCGCGCAACAAAAGATGCCCGCTTCTGATCTCTCCAAGACCAGAAGCGGGCAAACAACAAACGAACGATCAGACCGCCGCCGGAGCCGCGTACTCACCGATCAACTGGGCACGCCCCAGCGTGTGGAACCGCAGGTTGAACCCGACGGCCGCGGGCGAGGCGTCCGCGTCCGGACCGAGCTTCTCGCGGTCGACCGCGTACACCGTGAAGACATAACGGTGCGCGGGATCCCCCTCCGGCGGAGCCGCACCGCCGAACTCCTTGGCGCCGTAGTCGTTCCGGGCGTGCACGGCCCCGGCCGGCAGACCCTTGAACGACCCCGACCCGGCCCCTGCGGGCAGCTCCGTCACCGACACCGGGATGTCGAACAGCACCCAGTGCCAGAACCCGCTGCCCGTCGGCGCGTCCGGATCGAAGCACGTGACGGCGAAGCTCTTCGTCTCCGCCGGGAATCCCTCCCAGCGCAGGTGCGGCGAGGTGTCCCCCTCCGCCTGCACCTGAGCGTCCTTCAGGACCTCACCCGCCGCGACGTCGTCGCTCACCACGGTGAACGCCGCCACCGGCGGATGGAAGTCGTGGGGGAGCGGCGCCCTTTTGTCCTCAGACACGTAGAACCTCTTCTTCTCGACCGATCCTGCCGAGCTTAGAGCCAGTTGCGACGGCCGCCGACCTCGGCGAGCCACTGGTTCAGGTAAGCCGCCCAGTCGGTGGTGTGGAAGTCGTGGAGCCCCACCTTGAAGGCACGGAACGAGTCGCTGCCCTCACCGAACAGACCCGGCTTCTTGTCCATCTCCAGGACGACGTCCATCTCACGGTCGTCCGCGACGAAGCTGACCTCGACTTGGTTGAGACCGCGGTACTGCTGCGGCGCGAAGAACTCGATCTCCTGGTAGAACGGCAGCTTCTGCCGCGTCCCCCGGATCTGCCCGCGCTCCATGTCCGCGCTCTTGAAGCGGAACCCGAGCTGGAGGAAGGCGTCCAGAATCGCCTGCTGCGCCGGCAGCGGGTGCACGTTCACCGGGTCCAGGTCACCGGAGTCCACCGCGCGGGCGATCTCCAGCTCGGTCGTCACACCGATGTGCATACCGCGCAGCTGCTGCCCGGCGACCGAGGTCACCGGCGTCTCCCACGGAATCTCCAGACCGAACGGCACCACGTGCACCGCGCCGGCCTTCACCTCGAAGGCACCGCCCAGGCGGACCTTGACGAACTCGATGTCCTGCTTCTGCTCCTGGTCGCCGCCCTCCACCTCGACCCGCGCCTGCAGCCCGACGGAGAGCCCCTCGATCTGCTGGTCGACACTGCCGCCCTGGATCCGCACCTCGCCCTGGACGACACCGCCCGGAACCACGTTCTCCTCGGTGAGCACCGTCTCCACGCTGGCCCCACCGGCACCCAGGCTCGCGAGCAGCTTCTTGAATCCCATGAATGACACTCCTTCTCGGTCCTGACCCCTACATACGCGCGACGACCGTAGCGGGTTCCCGACCGGGCCCCACTACGCTCGGACGCCATGAGTGAGAGTCCCGACCGTACGCCGCTCCCGCGGACCTTCTTCGACCGCCCGGTCCTCGAGGTGGCCCCCGACCTCCTCGGCCGCACCCTCGTCCGCAATTCCGACGGGGGCCGGATGGAACTGCGCCTCACGGAGGTGGAGGCGTACGCGGGCGCGATCGACCCCGGCTCACACGCCTTCCGAGGGCGCACGGCCCGCAACGCCGTCATGTTCGGCCCACCCGGACACGCGTACGTCTACTTCACGTACGGGATGTGGCACTGCCTCAACCTGGTGTGCGGCCCCGAGGGCGAGGCGAGCGGGGTCCTGCTGCGCGCGGGGGAGTTCCTCCACGGCGCCGACCACGCCCGCCCCCGCCGACGCTCGGCCCGTTACGACCGCGAGCTGGCCAAGGGCCCGGCGCGCCTGGCCACAGCCCTCGACGTCGCCCTCTCCCTCAACGGCACGGACACCTGCGCCGACCCGGAAGCCCCGCTCGCCCTGCTCACCGGCACCCCGCCCGACCCGGACCTCATCCGCACCGGCCCCCGCACAGGCGTCGGCGGCGACGGCGCCCCGCACCCGTGGCGCTTCTGGATCGACGAGGACCCGACGGTGAGCCCGTACCGCGCCCACACCCCCCGGAGGCGTAGGCTTGACTCCGGCGGACGGAACGCCTAACGTAGCCCGAGCAGCTGGTTACGGGCCTGCTTGTTCGAGCACCCCGCAGCGGCCACCCACTACTGAACATGACGCCCCAGCAGGGGTCTGTTCCGGCATGCCGGAATTCGAATTCGATTGACTCAATTATGAGTCGCCGAATGAATCAGCTAAAGTAGTGAACGCGCCGAGAGGCAAAAGGCAGCCAACAGGCCACCGGATACAAACTCCGAACCGGAAACGGAACGGAAAACGATCTGGTAAGGTTGGAAACACGAAATACCGAAGGGAAGCCCGGAGGAAAACCCGAGAGGGTGAGTACAAAGGAAGCGTCCGTTCCTTGAGAACTCAACAGCGTGCCAAAAATCAACGCCAGATTAGTTGATACCCCGTCCATCTT